>CAMBYG010000010.1 GCA_945872085.1 Chitinophaga pinensis
TCGATATTGTTAATACGAGTTTGTAAGCCTTGGATTTCATCTTCCAAATCGCGCACCTCCATCGGCAATTCGCCTTGTAAGGTTTTAATATCATCAATCTTTGAATCAATTTTTTGAAGGGTTAAAACTGCAACTAGTTTTTCTTCAATTGAAAAGTCTTTTACGGTAGCCATATTATATAAAATAATTTACTGGATTTGTATTCCTTTCGGAATAAAGAATGGCAAAATTAGGGAATTTTTCGTTAAGAATTGAGTAAAATATTTCTACCGTAAACTGTTCACTCTCATAATGCCCTATATCTGCTATAACTAACTGTTTATCAGCATCAAAAAACTGATGATATTTAAAATCTGAAGTGATAAAAACATCCGCTTTTGCCTGAATAGCATCCTTCAACAAGAAACTTCCCGATCCGCCACAAACGGCTACGCGTTGAATAGGGCGACCTAATAATTCGGTATGTTTTATACATGCTGTTGGAAGCGACTGCTTTAAATTGTTTAAAAAATCACTTTCGGACACAGGCTGCTCTAAGGAGCCAATCATGCCAGCGCCCAAATCTTGATTTTTATTTTTCAAGGGTGTAATACCATATGCAATCTCTTCATATTCATGGGCAGCTCGTAAGGCCACAAGCACCTGACTTAAGGCATGGTTGGGCACCAAAACCTCAATTTTCGTTTCTGCTACTTGCTCTCTCGGTCCACCTGCTGCACCGATCAAGGGTGAGCTGTGCTCATTTCCTTGAAAAGCGCCCAAACCTTCTACTTGGAAAGAGCAATTGAAATAATTACCTACCTGTCCTGCACCTGCTTCAAACAGGGCTTGTTCTATTTGTGGCACTAGGCTAGCAGGTGCATAACAATACAAAAGATTCAAATCATTGCTGACAGGAGCCAGTATACGGGTGTTGGTTAAGTGTAATTTTTCTGCAATTTTTGCATTTACACCATCTTTCCAGTTATCCATATTGGTATGCGCAGCATAAAGGGCAATTTGATGTTGCATGGCCTTCATCACTATGCGTTCTACATAGGTAGCTCCCGTAATTTTTTTTAATCCAGAAAATAGCAAAGGATGATGCGCTATGATGAGATTGCAATTTTTAGCTATAGCCTCTTCAAGAATGGCTTCTGTAATATCTAAACAAAGCAATACACCCTTTACTTTCATATTGGGATCACCCACCTGTAAACCACAGTTATCATAACTTTCTTGCCAAGCTAAGGGCGCTTTTTGCTCTAAGGCTTGCGTTATTGTTTTAACCGTATACATGGTATTAAAGAGCTTTTATAAATTGAACAATAGCAGTAGACAAAGAAGACGAAATGGGCAAACTAGCATTGGTATAACTATCTTTGTTGGCTTGCTCATCGCCATTTATTTCTACGAAAATATGATTCATTTTTGGAATTACGTTTAAACGTGCATTTTTACTGGCTGCAACTAATAATTCTGCATCTTTTATGCCTACTTGCAAATCGCTGCTACCCTGAAGTATCAAAATAGGAATACTTAAGGCTTGCACTGCTGCTATAGGACTAATTTTAAACCATGATTTAATATAAGGTTGCACACTTGGTCGGAATACACTCATTAAGGCACCAGGTACTTGTTTTACATCATAATCCTGATTTAAACTATCCATAATTTTCTCTGCAGATCCGTATATGTTAGGGTAAGCTTTTAATTGTTCTTTAAGTACCTCATCGGCTTTTCTTCCTGGCCCTGCTATAGACACGTAAGCATCGGCTGCTGTGCTAGCCAAGGCGCCTATGGTAGATCCTTCGCTATGACCAATAATTACAATTTTGGTAAAGCGTTTGTCTTTTCTAAAAAAGGCTATCCATGCTTTAGCATCTTCAACATAGTCGGTAAATCGCAAATTCGTTTCATTTATTTTATCGCTTTTGCTCTCTCCAATACTACGTTTATCATATCGAAAGGTGGCAATACCCTCTTTTGCTATTGCTTGAGCCAATTTTTTTAAATGGTCATTAACCATATACATATTATTGCCATTTCTATCGGTAGGCCCAGAACCTGCAATAATAATGGCTAATGTAGAAGTAGCATTAGCATTAGGGAGCAATAGTGATCCATATAGGCTAAGCGCTTCCCCTTTTAACGATACCAACTCCTCTTTAACGGGTGCTGTTTTTGCATGTATTGAAGTACTCAATAAAAGCAGTACCCATAAAGTGTGTATATAATTTTTCATAACGTAAATATAAATGAATTAGATGGTAACCCACCACACGTTTCTACTTGCAAAATTACCCCAATCTTTCATGCTAGAAAAAATAGTTTTTTCTAATTCTTGAGGACTCACTTTTTTACCTTTTTGTGGTTTTACAAAATCTATTTCTTTAGGAGTCGTAAGTTGTACTTTTGTAGCTACCCATGTTGTGTATAAGCGAGGCACGGCTATTTCTAAAATCATTCCTGGGAGGCCTGCAAACATTTCTGGACCACCAGTTGTAGCAATATCCTCGGTATAAAAAGCAACTACATATACTGAATCACAAATGATACCCACGGCTTTTCTACAGGTATATCCGGCAATGGTTCTTACTGCAGCATCTAATTTCCATTTCATCTTTCTGATGGGCATTTGCAATAAAAAGGCTTGCTCAAAAACTTGTTTCTCTGCAATTACAGAATCACTTAAAAAATTAGTAAGCACCACATTTTTACTTGCAGGTGTGCCGCCGCCAAACATTTTAAGAGGGTTTTCGGTTTCTTTACCGGGCTTATACATGGTTTTAGTTGGCGTAAAATAATAGTCGAAATAACTACTTACAAACTTAGGGATTTGCGCCTTCATACGTTCTATCCATGGCCCTTTTTGCATATCATCAAATTGACGATGAACATTTACTTTGCGTTCAAATTCAATATATCCTTGTGTTGTAAACTGTGCTTGCGCACTTACAACCGCAAGTAATAAAATAGTAATGGTGTACAAACTTTTTTTCATAGTCAATTATTTTCTTTTTCTAAAATGCATTTTACCGCCACCTTCATTGGTAATAGGATTGGTTGTAAAATTCCAAATAAGATTTATTAATGCGTAACGCTTAATATTGTTATACGATGTTTCGGTAATGAAATTGCTTTGCCCTACACGATTATAACCTAAGTTCTGATTCAATATATCATTTACATAAAAACGACATTCTAACTGATCGTTCTTTAATAGTTTTTTACTGATATAGGCATTCCATTTAAAAATATTATTACCGATTTTAAAGATGTCGGTTTCTTGTCTTAAAAACCAATTAAAATCGGATCCTAATTCAAAATGATGAGGCAAGGTTACATTGCCATTAAAATCTAACTGAAAGGTGAGATAGTTAATATTGTTTCCAATACTGGAGGTATTTGCGTTATAATCTATACTTGGATTTAGTGATAAATTGAATTTGTCTTCTTTGTCGTAATTCAAATCTAAGCCGAAACCAAATGTATTATTGCTACTTGAGTTTTTAACCCCATTCACAAAATTGTTTCTATTATTAATTGCACCGTTCAAATTAAAACCAACCGTTAAATTCAAGCGATCAATTTTTCTGCCCATACCACCCCAGAAATTAGCAAAGTAATTACCATCCACATTTACGTATTTCGAAAATCTTCTGCCCGCAGCAGTAATACTATCGCTGGTGCTAATACCATCATTAGTTTGAATATAGTTGATGCCAGCGTATTTCCATACACCCGTTAGCATTTTGTAATCGTTAAAATTCAAAGAGTAATTATTATTAAAAGATTGTTTTAAATCTGCATTACCAATAACAATGTTTAATGGATCGGTATTTTGATTTAAAGGTTGAATTTGATCTATTGTTGGTTGCGATGTAGCACCTGAATAGCGCAATACAAATCGGGAGTGACCCTGCATAGTATACGTGAAACTTGCTTTGGGAAATAAATTATTAAACGTGCGCGTACGTGTAGTGTTCGTAAATAAATCTTTTTGAGAAAAATTGGTTTGAGATGCTCCCATGCCAACAGAGACATTCATTTTTTTATAATTGTACTTGAGCGTAGTGCTTGCTTTTTGTGTAAATACATTAAACATATAATGGCTACTAAAAAAAGAATCGCAGGTAGTATTATAATCGCCATTGGCCAAGGCATTATAGGAATAACGCTCCGAGACATTATTTTTTATACCCGCACCATAAGTAAATTCAACAAAAGTATTTTTCATAACCGGCTCGGTATAAGTGGCATTTGCATCTAAAGTAAGGCTAGAAGATGCTGTAGTTTTTGATTGATTGGTTACAGAATCGAAGACACCGGCATAGGTGTTAGTTACGTTTAAAATACCATTGCTGCTAGCATTTTTTGCTGACTCATCTATATTAACCGTTAACGTACGACCTTTTTTGTGAAAGCGTTTTCTCCAAATTGCTGTAGCGTTATTACTGATAGCATCCGAATTGGATGTTTGTTTCTTTACGCTATTATTTAACAGTACTGCTCGTTGGTTTTCCATAGAAGATGTGGATTGTTCAGAAAACGAGGCTTGATTTATACTTCCATTGGCAGTAATTTTAAATGTAGAACTAGAATCAATTTTCCATTCAAACATGCCGTCTAAGCGATGACGAAGACTTGTGCTCAGTTGATCACTACTTTCTTTACTTAGATTAAAACTAGTATCACTTAAAATATATTGAGTATTGGTATTAGCACTAGTTTCTACAATTTGCTTAGCCGTTCTAAAATTAGAATTCACATGAAAAGTATCTTGGTTCCATTTATTGGAATAATGTACGCCGCTTGTCCATACCTTTGGAAGTCCTTGGCCATCAAAAGTGCCATCCCAATTTTCTTCACTATTCGATGAAAAAGAAATGCCAGATTCTTCGTCAAATACGGTTTTGTTTCCACTTCCAAACTTATCTCTATCTTGCCAACCCAAACCTACGGTACCCGTGTTGGACACAATTTCAAACAAGGCAATTTTTCTTTTACCTTTAAACAAATTGATCATACCCTGGTTATCGAAATAGCCATTTTTAGCTAATTCTTTACTTGTTGGATCTACGCGAGGACCGGCTGCTGCAATAAATTTTCCGAAATAACCTGCTTTACGGTCTTCTTTTAATTGCAAATTGATGGTTTTAATTTTTTGTCCATCATCTATACCAGTAAATTGAGCTTGATCAGATTTCTTGTCAAAAACTTGCACTTTATCTACCGCATTAGCTTGTAAATTACGCGTTACCACTTTAGGGTCATCAGAGAAAAATTCTTCGCCATCTACCAATACTTTTTCTACACTTTCTCCTTGTGCTGTAATATTACCATTACGATCTACTTGCATGCCCGGTAATTTTTTCAACAATTCTTCTACACTAGCATTATCTCTTACTTTAAAACTATCGGCTACATACTCCGTTGTGTCGCCTTTTATTTTTATGGCTGCCCGCTGACGAGTAACTACAATTTCTTTTAACAATTGATCTCTCGACAGCATAGGTATTCTTCCAAGATTCTTTTCTTCGTTTTTAGCTACATTGATGTTGTCATAATAATCAACATAGTTTTTAAACCCTATTAATAACAAATACATGCCCGGATCTTTCACATTTAATGTAAATGCACCTTCAGGATTTGTTCTCGTAAAACAAATAATACTAGAGTCTGCCTTATCCAATAGCGTTACAGTAGCCGATTGCATACTTAATTGCTTTAGCGTATCAATAGCAATACCTTTTATTTTCTGTTGGGCAACTGATGTAGTAGCCATTAAAAGTAGCAAGCTCAGTTGTATAATATTTTTCATTTTTATTAGCATTATATATAAGGGTCGAAATTACTAATTAATATAGGTTTGAATTACAAAACATTTGTTAAGGCTTTTTGTTGCAACAATTGAGCATAAGCACCTTGTTTTTTTAGCAACTCCTCATGCGAACCCTTTTCTACAATAACACCTTTATCTAAAACCATTATAGCATTTGCCTTTTTGATAGTAGATAAACGATGGGCTATAATAATTGAGGTTCTACCTTGTAATAAATAATTTAAAGCTTGTTGTATCATTTGTTCGCTTTCACTATCAATAGAAGCAGTAGCCTCATCTAAAATGACAATTTTAGGATTGTATAATAATACTCTGGCAAAAGATAACAATTGGCGCTGACCTTGTGAAAGGGTTTGTCCTCTTTCTAATAATTGATATTGAAATCCATTGGGCAATTGCATAATAAAATCATAAACACCTATGGCTTTACATACTGCAGCTACTTGCTCTTCTGAAAAATTTGGATCTTGCAAGGTAAGATTATCCCAAATACTTCCAGCAAATAAAAAAACATCTTGTAATACAAAGCCTATTTGATTTCTGAGACTATTAAGCTCATAGTCATCAATGGCTTTTCCATCAATAGTAATTTGACCTTGCTGGTGAGCATATAATCTATTTATTAAATGAACTATTGTTGTTTTACCCGAACCGGTAGCGCCAACTATTGCCAAAGAGGATCCTGCTGGAACTTCAAAGGAAACATTGTTCAAAATCCATGGTGGTGTATCATAATAAAAAGAAACCTGATCAAATCGTATATGTCCGTTTATATCATCAGCCAACGCTACACCTGTATTCACTTCTGCTGCTTGATGATCTAATACTTGATACACCCGCTCTGCTGCAACTAAGCCCATTTGCAATACATTAAACTTATCTGCCAACATACGTAGGGGCCTAAACAACAAATTTAAGTACATTATAAAAGCAATAATTACACCTGCTGTAATTTCTTGGTGCAACAATTGATTGGCACCTACCCAAACTAATAAGCCTATAGCGGTAGCCAATACTATTTCTACTACTGGAAAAAATACAGAATAAGCAAAAATTGCTTTTATATTAGCATCTCTATGCTGTGCATTAATATGCTGAAATGTAGCAAAACTTTGCTCTTCTGCGGTGTATGCTTGTATCAAATGCATATTAGACAACCGCTCTTGCACGAAGGTGTTTAATGCTGCAACAGCCGTTCTCACTTCCTGAAAGGATGCTCGTACTTGCTCTTTGAAAAAATAGGTAGCTATTAATATGAGCGGCAAGGTTAGTAAACATACCAGTGCCAATTTCCAATTGGTATAGAGCATTACGCATACTACAGCTATAATAGTAATAATATCGGCCAAAATAGAAATAAACCCTTCTGAAAAAATATCTTGTAATGCTTCTACATCATTGATCGTACGAGTAGTTAAAGTGCCAATTGGTGTGGTGTCGAAATAACGTAATTGCTGATGTACAATTTTTACAAAAACATTATTTCTAATACGCATCATGATATGCATCCCTAACCAGTTCATTCTATATAAAAAGAAAAAACGAAGACCCGACTCGGAAAGTAATACTATTAATTGAATGATGGTTATATAAACAAGCCCATGCCAATTCAATTTTCTAATATAGGTATCTACAGCAACTTGAATAAGATAGGGGCGTATCATGCTTATTGCTCCAAGTACCAAACTAAGTAGTATCAATAAGTAAAAGGTACTTTTGAAAGCATTTGTTTCTTTTAAAATTCTTTTACCTATGACAATGGATTGTTTCCATTTAGCTTGTTTATTCATGATCTAATTCTTGCATCATCATTAAATAAGCTTTTATAAATCCATCTAACTCACCATCCATAACTGGTCCTACATTACCCACTTCAAAATCTGTTCTATGATCTTTGATCATTTTGTAAGGATGAAACACATAGGAGCGAATTTGCGAGCCCCATTCAATTTTCTTTTTATTAGCATTGCTAGCATTTTTTAAAGCTTCTCTTTTTCTCAACTCTTCTTCATACAATCTACTCTTCAACATGGTCAATGCTTTTTCTCTGTTTTCACCTTGCGTTCTTGCTTGCTGGCATTCTACTATAATGCCACTTGGTTTATGTTTTAAACGCACTGCCGTTTCTACTTTATTTACATTCTGCCCGCCCTTACCGCCTGCTCTATAAAACTCCCATTCGATATCAGCCGGATTGACTTCAATAGCAATAGTATCATCTATAAGGGGATACACAAAAACCGATGCAAAGGAAGTATGTCTTCGAGCATTGCTATCAAAAGGAGAAATGCGCACTAGGCGATGAACGCCACTTTCTGCTTTCAAAAAACCAAACGAAAATGGGCCATCAAATTCAATAGTTGCTTGCTTAATTCCGGCGCCATCTCCATATTGCAAATCAATTTCTGAAACCTTCCATCCTTGCTTTTCGCCATACATGCTATACATGCGCAATAGCATCTCTGCCCAATCTTGGCTCTCTGTTCCGCCAGCACCAGAGTTAATAACCATTACTGCCGGCAAGCCATCTTCTGGTTCATTCAACGTGGATTTGAATTCTACAGTATCTAAGGCTTCTAGGGCTGTTTCGTAAGCACTTTTAGCCTCTTCTTCACTAGCTTCTTGTGCCTTCCAAAATTCAAATAGCACTATAAAATCCTCCACTGCTTGTTGCACTTGCTCAAATAACGTTACCCAATACTGTAATTGATTAATATCTTTTACAATTTTAGTTGCACGGGTATTATCATCCCAAAAGCCCGCCGCCAAGGTCAATTGTTTATCACTATTGATTTGGGCCTGTTTTTCATCAATACGCAAATAGGTGCATAAATGTTGCACTCGGTCACGCATTATTTTTATTTGCTCTATAGTCATGGAGGAAGAATTAAGAAGTCTTTTACTTATTTATAGCAATAAAGTAAGACTGGTCACATTTGTACTTTGAACGTAAATTTTCTTTGCGAAAAAAAACTAAAAACGGCTACAATACCTGTAGTTATTACTTTGGAAGGCGTTGGATACCAACCTAAAAACTCTACGAAGAGTTTTAAAAAAAATACATTAAGAATTATACAGCTACCTACTAATAAGGCATATCGAAATAATTGGATACGGCCTTTTAATTCCGATTCTGGAAACACGATATATTTTGACAATACAAAACCTATAGGAAAACTCACCGAAAACGACATCGCGAAGGCAAGAATATGGGCTTGAAAAGGAATACCAACTACGATATGTGGCTGGCGCAATAGAATAAAATTATAACTAATGAAATAAATAAGTGTATCGATTACTACATTGCTACCACCACAAGCTAAGTATCTAAACGTACGAATATCCATTAGCTTAGCAAAAGGGCTATAAAAGAAATCGATGAATCGAAGAATACTATTTTTTAAAGCTGTAAACACGCATTTATTTTGAGTCAGCAAAATTAATCTAAAAACTCATCAAAATGTAAACTCGTCTTAAATAAAAAAATGGATTATCCTTTTCAGATAATCCATTTTTAGTGGAACCGCTGGGAGTCGAACCCAGTTCCAAACATTCGCCCAAAAGGCTTTCTACATGCTTATTTTAGTATTGGTTTTTGTCATCTCCCCGGAACTAAACCAACCAAGGCTATGCTTAGCTACTTTGGTTTCGCAAGTGTACCGTAGCACAACACTCACTATCCTATTCTTTTTTCGAGTTAGGCGGCAGCTACAGATATAGGCATCTGTTTGCTTGCGGCCAAAATGGGTGGTTAATCACTGATTAAGCAGCCATGGCATACCGAGTATTGCCAGATAGATTTTGAATATTCAGATTATCGTGCTAATTATCCAACGCACGGCATGCTTACCAATCCTGCATAAATGCTGTCAAAACCAGTCGGCCCCAGAATTTGTAAGTACTACAAAGTTACGGCATTGTTGTGAGTATATAAAAAGAAAAAGGGCAGGTCATGATCGACCTGCCCTTTTTTATGCGTTTATTAACGTTATTTAAATAATCGGAAAATATCCATACCATTAGCATACACCATTAAGGCTAATAATAATACCAAGCCTACCGTAGTTGCTTTTTCCATTACTTTATCGCTAACTTTTTTACCAGTAAGCATTTCAAATAATAAAAATATAACATAGCCCCCATCCAATCCTGGGATAGGCAATAAATTCATAAAGGCTAAAATGATGGAGATAAATGCCGTTAAGGATAAGAAGCTCAACCATGTAAACTCTGTAGGGAATTGTTTTGCAAAGGTGATCATACCACCTACACTGTCTTTAGCATTGACTTCTTTTGATGTAAATAAGAATACAAACTGCTCTACATAAAACCCTAATTTATCAAAGGTGTTGGTTACGCCTTTTACCATTGCTCCGCCTATAGAAAATTGCTTAGTTACCGTGCTGAAATAACGATCAGGATCCATACTTGCCACGATACCTAATTTGCCATTTTCAGGCACTGTTGTAGACAAGGTATCTACCGTATTGTTTTCATGAGCTACTACTACTTGTATAGCTTCGTTTTTATATTGCAACAAGGTAGTTTGCAATTGATCAAAAAAGGCAATCGGCTGGTTATTGATGGCAAGGATACTATCCTTTCCCTTTAATCCCATTTTTTCTGCCGCACTTCCCGGAGCTACCTGACTGATCGTGAACGGTGTACGAAATGACCAAAAAGATTTTTTATTAGCACCGCTCGATAAGAGTTTTTTAATGGTACCCGCAGGTATAGCAATGGTAGTAGGCAATCCATCGCGCTCTACTTCTACTGTTTTTGCTTCTGCTAAGATGAGTTGGGTAAGATTAGCATCAAAGCGCTCTGAAACAACTCCGCCAACACTCAATATTTTATCGCCATTTTTAAAACCAATAGCTTTAGCATCTTCACTAGCCTCTATACCATATTTAGCTTGGCTAGTAGACAAATAATGTTCGCCCCAAATACCAAAAATGAAAGCATAGATAATCATTGCTGCTATGATATTAAAAATAATACCGCCCAACATAATGCCTAATTTTTGGTAGGCTTTTTTAGAGCGATACTCCCAAGGTTGTGGCTCTTGTGCTAATTGCTCTTTGTCCATACTCTCGTCTACCATACCGGCTATTTTTACATAGCCTCCCAATGGAAACCAGCCAATACCGTATTCTGTATCGCCTTTTTTCTTTTTAAACAAGGAAAAATTTAATAAGCCAGAAAATGGAAATAGAAAATCAAAGAATAAATAAAACTTCTCTACGCGTGTTTTAAATAATTTGGCAAAAACAAAATGGCCACCTTCATGAATAATAATTAATAAGGATAGGGCTGCGAATAACTGTAAGCCTTGTGTCCATGCACCCGACAATAATAACTGTGTTGTGTTCATCTAAATGAGTTTAATGTTTATAGCTGTTTGTTTTAATTAATTCTTGAGCATGCTCGCGTGCTTGTGCATCACTTGCTATATAGTCTTGAAGGGTAGGCGTGTTTTTAAATTCTACTTTCTGTATTACTTCCTCAATAATATCACTCATGCCTAAAAAACCAATTTGATTCTGTAAAAAGGCATAAACTACTTCTTCGTTGGCAGCATTCATTACACAAGCTGCATTGCCCCCTTTAAACATAACTTCTTTGGCAATGGCCAAATTTCTAAAGGTTTTATAATCAGGCGTTTCAAATTTTAAAGTCTGAAAATCTATGAAATCGAAACGTTTGTGGGTATTTGAAATACGTTGTGGATAGGCTAATGCATATTGAATAGGCAATTTCATATCGGGCAAGCCCAACTGCGCTTTTAAAGAGCCATCTACAAATTGCACAAAGGAGTGTGCTATAGATTCTGGATGGATAATTACATCTATTTGCTCATTATTTAAACCAAATAACCATTTTGCTTCTATCATCTCCAAGCCCTTATTCATTAATGTAGCACTGTCAATGGTTATTTTTGCTCCCATGGTCCAGTTAGGATGCTGCAAGGCATGCATAGCCTTTACATTAAACAAAAAATTAGTTTTTCTGCCTAAGAAAGGACCGCCTGAAGCTGTTAATATAATTTTGTCGATACTTTCGATAGTTTCTCCGACTAAGCATTGAAAAATAGCAGAATGTTCGCTATCTACCGGTATGATAGGTACCTTTTTTTCAGCAGCACGCTGCATCACGATATCGCCAGCTACTACTAAAGTTTCTTTATTGGCTAAAGCGATAGGTTTTCCCGCATCAATAGCTGCTAGCGTGGAATGCAATCCGGCAAAACCCACAATTGCTGCCAATACCATATCTACGGCTTCCCATTGCACTACTTCATTAAGTGCATCTGCACCCGAGAATACTTTGATAGGAAGATGGCTTAAAGCACGTTTTACTTCATCATATTTTTTAGAATCGGTTACTACTACCGCATTGGGTTGAAACTGATGTGCTTGCTCTATTAATAGAGTAGCATTGCTGTGAGCCGACAACACTTCTACTTCAAATAAAGTAGGGTGTGCTGCCACCACCTCTAAGGCTTGAGTGCCTATAGAACCAGTAGAACCTAAAATTGCTAAACGCTTCATTATGAAAAATAATTGCTTCAAAGATATTAAAAGCAATACGTAATTGGTGATATCTTATGAAATAATTATAATTTAGTGCTTATAAATACACCTCTTATGTTAGAAGCAAGTACCCTTCAATTTCTTAAAGAATTAACTAAAAATAATGACCGCATTTGGTTTGATGCACATCGCGACACTTATCAAATAGCCATGAAAGATATGCAAGCTTTTACCACTAGTTTGCTGCATCAATTGATTGCTATTGATCCTAGTGTAGACGGATTAGAAGCTAAAGCCTGCATATTTCGCTTGTTTAGAGATGTGCGTTTTTCAAAAAATAAACTACCCTACAAAACTAATTTAGCCGCTTATTTGGCAAAAGGAGGAAGAAAATCGGAACGAGCAGGTTTTTATTTTCATTTCGAACCTAATGGAAAGAGTTTTTTTGGAGCTGGCATTTGGATGCCTGATGGACCCGTATTACAAGCCATACGACAAGAGATTGACTATAACTGGGGCGATTTTCAGCAAATCATCCATAAGGCTAGTTTTAAAAAGCTATTTCCAAACATGGAAGGCGATCGATTAAAAAAAGCACCGAAAGGATATGCTATAGACCACCCAGCGCTTTCTTACTTACAACTTAAGAGTTTTTTAGTAAGCCATCCAATTCCAGATGCGCTACTAACACAAAAAGAATTGTTGAAAACCTTGATTAGCTACTGTGCAGCAGCCAAGCCTTTTATTGATTTTTTGAATCGTAGTTTCGACTAATAAAAATGAGTTAAATACGGATAGCGCTCTTCATACAACGCTTTTATTTTCGCTAGTAAGGTATGTCTAAATTGATCGATATTGCGCTTGGTTGTAGCAGAGATAAAGAGTGCATTATTACCGGACTCTAATTGCCAGCGTTCTTCTAATTGTTGCAACAACTCCGCTTTTATTTCATCAGATAGCCATTCGTCAAACGTATGCGCTTCATACAAATCCATTTTATTGAAAACGGTAATGATGGGCTTATCAAAGGCTTTGATATCTTGCAAGGTTTTGATAACCACACCCATCTGATCTTCATATTTGGGATGCGAAATATCTACTACATGCAATAAGCAATCTGCTTCGCGCACTTCATCTAAAGTGCTTTTAAAACTCTCTACCAAATGATGCGGCAATTTTCTAATAAAGCCCACCGTATCGCTTAATAGGAAAGGCGTTTGTTCAAAAACAACTTTTCTAGTAGTGGTATCTAAAGTGGCAAACAATTTATTTTCTGCAAAAACTTCACTTTTACTAATCACATTCATCAGGGTACTTTTGCCCACATTGGTATACCCTACTAAGGCTATGCGAATAAAAGTGCCGCGCTCTTTTCGTTGCGTAGCCATTTGTTTATCAATCTCTGCAAGACGCTTACGCAATAAGCCAATTTTATCTTTTACAATACGTCGGTCTGTTTCAATCTCCGTTTCCCCGGGACCTCTAGAACCAATACCACCACCTTGTCGTTCTAAGTGCTGCCACATCCCTTTTAGTCGAGGCAATAAATATTGGTATTGTGCCAATTCTACTTGTACTTTTGCTTGAGCAGTTTTAGCTCTGCGTGCAAAAATATCTAAGATCAAATCGCTACGGTCAATTGTTTTTACACCAATAGCTTTTTCAATATTAATAATTTGCGAACCCGTAAGTTCGTCATCAAAAATAACTAATTGAATACCCTTTTCTTGAACATAGAGGCGAATCTCTTCTAGCTTCCCTTTACCAACAAAGGTTCTACTATCAGGCTTGGGTAATTTTTGAAAAAAAACTTTTTCCGTAACGGCTCCTGCAGTTTCTGCCAAGAAAGCTAATTCGTGTAAATATTCCTGTAATTGTGTTTCTGTTTGAAAACGGTGCACCAAACCTACTAATACGGCTCGTTCATTTTCTACAATTTGTTTATGTTCTATCACCCTATTGCCTACTTATTTAAATGTGAAGATACGAAGTCTAACTCAAACGCTCTTGAATACGCAACCAGCGGTCTGGAATTTCATCATTACACGCACACAAATAATCTTCATAGGTGCACGGTGCCATAGACGTATCGGGTAATTGCATCCACCAACGATTGGTTTTTTTACTCTTCATAAATAAGGTGTCTTGATGTTGCATTTGCACATGAAAACTCAAAAAAGAAGCGGCATCAGCAAGATCGGCTTCTTGAGCGCGCCAAGAAAAGCCATCAATAAAATACCAAAGCATCTGCGCCATTAAGCGAGCAGTCATATCTTCTTGATCGAGTGTAGGGTCATAACCATACAAACCAATCGATTGCAAATGCTGACTCATACCTGCATATTTCATAACCTGACACATTTCATCGCCAGCAAATCCATTGGGTGAGCCATTTTTGTTGATTGGCGCATCACTATACTTCACCGCATTCATATCTATAGTTAACAGATGAGCATCACGCAATGGAGGTTCAATAATTGATAATTGACTGCGTACTTTCCCCAATCGCAAGCAATCAAAACGCAGCATATCTAAAGTCTGCAGCATTTGAGGTTGCACAAAATAACTTTGAAATCCAATATGCGTAAAATGCTGAATAAAATTAGGATCCTCCGTTAGCATATTCATGAGATAGCTTCGGTCATTTACAACAGCTGTTTCTTCTAAATCAATCAGCATATCAACAGCTACTGCCCGTATTGTTTTATTTACTGCTTTGAAAGCATTGTATTGCTCGAGCGTTAAATCTTGACTGCCCCCTAAAACCAAAACTGTTTTGCCTGCTGCTTCCAATTCTTTTAAAACTAAAGCCAATGCTGCTTTGGTATCGGCTTCTGAAGCTCCTTCTAAAATATTGCCTGCGTCTACAATTTTAAGGTGTGGATGCCAAACAAATAATTCATAGAAATATTTTCGAATCGTATTAGGTGCATCCGAGAAATTAGCATTAGCACCTCTAGATTCTCCACAACCTATGATTACTATATCTGCATCTTCCCAATCAAAATCTTCGGAAGTCAGGGCTTTAATTTGCGCACCCCATTGCAAAGGGTGAAACGCTTCTTTATCAATTGTTTCAATATAAGGTAAGGGAGAAAAAAAAGCGCTTAAATCGTGCATTGAAAATAAATTTTAAGAGTATTGCTGCTAAATTAATCAATTGTAGCATAGGAATGCAAAGAAGTGATCGTAATTATTTTTTACTTTTTTAGTTTTATGAAAATTGTTAAAAAAACAGATTAATACGAGAATATGTATAAATTACGGAGCTAATTATCTATTTTTGAAGGACAACAAATACGCATGACAACAGGAAAAAAATCAAAACCATCCTATATATACGCCATCGTTGGCGTATCGCTTGTATTATTTTTAATTGGCATCTTAGGTTGGTTGATGATTAATGGCAGGGCGCTTACTAGAGCATTTAAAGAGGATATTGAAGTATCGATTGATTTTCATGATCAAACAAGGGACGCCTCTGTGCAAGCCATTAAAACTATTTGCGACAAACAAGCATGGGTTAGAGAAGCTAGAATCATTTCGAAAGAAGAAGCGATAAAAATGCAAAGCGCTTTAGAAAATGAGAATATTGAGGCTTTCTTAGGTAGCAATCCGCTATTTACTTCTATTGCCCTAAAAGTACAAGAAGCTTATGTAAACAAAGACAGCTTAGCAAAAATTAAAGAATTTTTTATGCAAAGCAATGTAGTGCGTGATGTAAACTATCCTACTTTGGTTGTGAATAGCATGAATGCTAATTTTAGAAAAATCAGTATCATATTGTTAGTTATTGCCATTGTCTTATTTATGGTGGTGGCTATTTTAATTGATAATACCGTTCGATTGGCAATGTTTAGCAATCGTTTTTTAATTAAAACTATGCAAATGGTAGGTGCAACTCGAAATTTTATTACCCGTCCATTTGACAGAAGAGCCCTTATTAATGGGTGCATTAGTGGGGTGTTGGCTACAATAGGTATCTTATTAGTAAAATCTTTTGCAGAGGCTCAATTGCCTGCTCTAAAAACCTTACACAACAACAATCTTTTTATTATACTTTTAATCATAATGATTGTTATGGGTATGATGATTACTTTTTTAAGTACGCATCGCTCTGTAATAAAATATTTAAAAACACCTATTGACGATCTTTATTAAATTTTATTCTTATGTCAGCTATAAAAGATAAAAACAGCAGCAGTTTCTTATTTGATAGAACCAATTACATCCTGATGATTGCAGGAGTGTTATTATTATTAATAGGCTTTTACCTTATGAGTGGAGGGAAAAGTGAAGATGTTCATCAATTCCATGCAGAGGAAGTTTTCAGCACCACCCGCATTACCCTAGCTCCCATTATAGTTTTGCTAGGTTTTGTAGTGGAGATTTTTGCTATCATGCGTAAACCAAAATAGTAATTAAAAAAGGCCTATTGAAAACAATAGGCCTTTTTTTATTATATAGTTGTGAATTATATTTTCCAAGCATCCATTCCAGAATCATCATCCGCAGACGGAAGCGCAGAAGGCGTTTCTTGTACTGGAGCATCTGAAGCAAGTGCACTTGGAGCAGCTGCAGGAGCACTATAAGGCACATATTCTCCATCTTCTTCTTGATCGTGATTGAAGGCATCAAAATCAAAATCTGGCATTAAGTCTGTTTTTACATAATTAACCGTTTCTGTCATTGCTGCAACAAACTTATTGAAATCTTCTTTATACAAAAAGATTTTATGGCGATCGTAGCCATTATCATCAAATCTCTTTTTACTCTCTGTGATAGTAATAAAAAAATCGCTTCCTTTTGTAGCTCTAACGTCAAAAAAATACGTTCTTCTTTTCCCTGCTTTTACGCGCTTGGTGTAAATGCTTTCGTTGCGTTGCTCGCCTTGTTGTTTGTTTTCGTACGACACGATGCTGTTTTTTATAAATGAATGATAAACAAAAATAAACAAGATGTGCTTAAATACAAGTACTTATACAATGCCAAATGGAGTTTGTTAGAAACGTGGGGAAAAGTGAAAGGTATCATTTATCACATAAACTTCTAAAATTGTTTGAAAAATTTAAAAAAGTCCTTACTTTTATAAGCAATTAGCACACTAAAACAGTATTTAAACTTATTTTATGAAAAAAATCGCATTCTTATTAGTATTGATGGTAGCAAGTAAATTTGGTTTTGCTCAATGCCACATTTATGGTACCGACCACAATGGAAACAACAAAGTTCAAATTGGTGTTTATGAAAACGGAGTTATTTACAGCTCTAATGCTCATGATGAAAATTTAGAACAAATGGGTATGATAGAAGGCGGTCATATTTTTTCTACAAATCACAAAGGCGACCATAAGAAATTAGTGGGTGTAGTAATCGGTAATAAAGTATATGCTACTGATGATTACAAACATTATGAAACATTAGTTGGATTTATTGAAGGCGATGCTATTTATGGATGCAATAAAGATGGCAAAGATCCTCACCAAGTAGGTACTACACGCGGTGGCGGTGGTGCTTGTGGTGCAGCAGCAGCATTCTTATTGTTATTATAATAAAGAACTTTATAAATAAAAAAGGCTATTCGTTTGAATAGCCTTTTTTATTTACTTGATTTTAGATCTAATACTTTAATCTGCAATCTAGATTTCCCATTAAAATCGTTTTGGTCAATAGTATACACAACATCAAATAAACCCGCTTTAACAATGCCCATTTTATCGGCTAAATTAAATCCTATACCTTCTATACGAGCACCATTTTGTAGTATACTAAATTTTAAATGTGCATCCTTAACTATTTTCGAATATCCATTATAATCCTGCACACCTTTAGAAACAAAAACAGGTCTCAAATTATTAGGACCAAAAGGTTCAAATTGATTGATTAAGTTAAGTAAAGCAGGGGTGATATCGCTCAATTGCAATTCTGCATCTATACTAATTTCCGGTATCAATATAGCCGGGTCTATGGTGTCGGCAACTTGCTTTTCAAATGCTGCAATAAAAGCATCTACCTGATGGAGTTGCATGGTCATGCCAGCGGCAAAATAATGGCCTCCATAGTTTTCTAACAAATGGCTACAGGCCTCTATAGCATCATGAATATTAAAACCAGGTATAGATCGGGCAGAACCAGAAGCCATTCCGTTCGACTCGGTTAATACAATAGTAGGTCTATAAAAATGATCTATTAGTCGAGATGCCACAATACCCACAACCCCTTTATGCCAATTGCTTTGATATAAGACGGTTGATTTTTTTTGTTGCTGATCGGGATGTTGTAATAATTGTATGGCTTGCTCCGTAATAGTTTTATCTACTTCTTTCCGATCCAAATTATCGGATTGTAAGGCGGCAGCTATTTCTTTTACTTTCTCTGAATCTGTAGCTATAAACAATTCAACAGCTTTCTTTGCATCGTCCATTCTTCCCGCTGCATTTACGCGTGGACCAATAACAAATACCAAATCCGACATTTGTAAGGTTCGTTTAAAATCAGATGCCTCTAAGAGGGTTTTCAATGAAAGGGAGGGTTGCTCGTTGGCTTTCTTTATACCATAATATCCCAAAACTCTATTTTCACCATCCATAGCTACTATATCGGCAGCAATACTGGTTGCCACTAAATCTAAATAGGCATATACCTGTTCTTTAGGTTTGTTGAGTTGTATTGCTAAAGCCTCTATTAATTTAAACCCTATACCACAGGCACTTAATTCTTTGTAAGGATAGGAACAGTCTATTTGTTTTGGATTTAATATAGCTAATGCATTGGGTATGCGCGTATCGGGCAAATGGTGATCACAAATAACAACATCAATTCCCAAACTATTGGCATAGTCTACCAAATCGGCAGATTTAATACCACAATCCAGCGTTATCAATAAAGTGTGTCCGTTCGCTTTAGCAAAATCAATACCTTGCTTAGATAAGCCATAGCCTTCTTTATAACGGTGGGGTATATAATAATTTAATTGCCCTGCATACAAGGATTTTAAGAAGGAGTAAACCACTGCAACCGAGCTGGTGCCATCTACATCATAATCGCCATAAATCAATATGCGCTCATTCCATTCTATAGCCGAGCATATTCTATCTACTGCTTTTTGCATGCCCTTCATTAAGAAAGGATCATGCAAATCGGTTAATTGTGGTCTAAAAAATAATTTAGCTTGATCGAAAGTATGTATACCTCGAGCTACCAACATCTTACAAATTGCTGGGTGCACGCGCAAGGAAACTTGTAATTCATTAACTATTTGCGCATCAACTTCTTTTATAGACCATCGTTTAGTGAGCCCCATTACCAAATTCTAAAGTAGCAACTGATGCATGGTAATCGCTCATCCAAGTATCTACTTGTGTTTTAAACGAATCTGTTCCAATTAAATCAAAATAATTGCCCGATTGCATAATGCGCTGCAATAAAGCATCTTGCTTCTCTATACATTGCCATGCCGTACTATAGGGTATATGGCTAAAAGAAACCATTTCATAAATAGAATTGAATTGCGTTGGATAGCGTAAGCCTAGATCTTTTTCAATTTTCTTTCGCTCCAAAAACTCAGGATCAGCTACTTTATCGCGCATTTCTATAAAATTATACAACGCCAATTGCAACACAGCATCGCCATTGGGTTTACGCAATTTTTGATATTGTGCTAATACCGCTTCCCAATCGTCTCCGCATTGATCCATACATTGCATCAAAACACTACAATCTTCAAAGCCAGCATTCATGCCTTGTCCGTAAAAAGGCACAATAGCATGGGCCGCATCCCCAATAAGTGCACTTTTATTTTTGTATACCCAAGGGGAAATACGCGTGGTTACCAAACTAGCTGTTGGATTATTGATAAAGTCTTCTAATAATGTAGGCATTATTGGAACTGCATCTGGGAACTGCTCATTGAAAAATTGAAGTACTTCTTCGTTTGTTTTTACACTATCAAAAGAAGGCGTGCCATGAAAAGGGAAAAACAAGGTGCAAGTAAAGCTAGCATCTGTATTAGGCAAAGCAATCATCATAAAATTGCGGCGTGGCCAAATATGTAATGCTTCTTTTTCTAGTTGAAAAGCACCCGTTGCAGCAGCAGGAATCGTTAATTCTTTATAACCATGCTCAATGTATTCTTGCACGGCATTTACTCGATCTACTTTGGTATAACCCGTTCTTAGCGCAGAGAAAGCACCATCTGCACCAAATACTAAATCAGCTTGCACACTAGTAGATTGACCATTGGCTTGCTCAAACGTAAAACGATTGTTTGGAATATCTGCTTCTACGCATTTATGTTCGAAATAAATTTTTGCCCCGGCTTCTTCAGCAGCTGTCATCAATTTTTTATTGAGCTCGCCTCTACTCACCGAATAAATAGCTTCTCTATTTTTACCATATTGCTGAAACACAACACTTCCATCAATTTGATGCAAGGTGCGCCCATACATAGGAATGGCAATATCTTCAAATAATTCTTTTAAACCAGCTATAGATAAAGCATGCCATGCGCGATGACTTACTGCCAAATTGATAGATCTACCTGCACTCATCGTTTGCAAACGCATATCACTTCTGCGTTCATAAATGGCAACTTCAAAACCTCTTTTTCGAAGCATTACAGCCAATAAAGACCCAACTAAACCTGCACCTAAAATGGTAACGGAACGACTCATAAAATCAAATTTATTATTTAATGGAAAGGTACAAAAATCTGTCCCGTTTTACAAACTAAGCCCATCCGCACTTCAAATAAAGCTTAGCACTCTGTTAATTTGTTTTTAAAATAGCGGCGAATAGCAAATTGCAGCTTTTTCTTTCTTAATTTTATGACTATTAAAATTATTATAATATGCGTTTAGCGTTTTGGAAAAAGAAGGAGGATACTCAACCTAAAAAGAAAAAATCATTTATCAGAGAATGGTTAGATGCTGCGGTATTTGCTATTGTTGCGGCTTCCATTATTCGTATCTTTTTAGTAGAAGCGTATACCATTCCTACGGGATCTATGGAAGGTAGTTTGTTGGTAAACGATTACTTGTTTGTGAGTAAGGTATCCTATGGTGCTCGCACTCCTATGACTCCACTGGCTGTACCTTTAGTGCATAATACCCTACCTTTTTTCAATTGCAAATCCTATACCGAATTAGTGCAATGGGGCTATCATCGTCTACCCGGCTTTGGCAATATCAAACGCAATGATGTAGTGGTCTTTAATTTTCCGGCAGGAGATACCGTAGCCTTAGAAGTACAGCAAGATCAAGATTATTATTCCTTATTGAGAAACTACAATAATGATAGAGCATTCGTGAAAAATAATTTTACTATTTTAAGTAGACCTGTAGATAAAAAAGAAAATTACATCAAACGCTGTGTTGGTATTCCAGGTGATACTATTGAGGTACGTGGGGGTTATTTATACGTAGGTAATACCTTAAGCAAGCAATACCCACATGCTAAAATGACTTACACCATTGCAACCAATGGTCAAGTAAGTTTAGATGAGTTTATTGAAGAGCAAGATATGAATCCAGATGAAGTTAATTATGATCCTAATTCAAAAATGTATCTCGCTAATTTAGCAAATGACCAAGTGGCGGCTATCAAAAAAATGAATGGCGTATTGGCTATTGCTCCATTCGTTCTCGATAAAAATGATACGCGCGATAATGCCTTCCCAAATGATACGGCCAACTTTAAATGGAATCGTGATTTTTACGGACCCTTCATCGTGCCTAAAGCAGGTCAACAAGTAGCATTAACGTTACAAAATATAGCCTTATATCAACGTATTATTGCTAATTACGAACATAATGATTTAGCTATTCAAGACGGTAAAATCTATATCAATGGCAAAGAAAGCTCTAGTTATACTTTCCAAATGAATTACTATTGGATGATGGGTGATAACCGACACAACTCTGCCGATTCTCGCTATTTTGGTTTTGTGCCCGATGATCATATTGTGGGCAAAGCCTGGTTTGTATGGTTGAGCTTTGGCAATAAGGGTATTCGCTGGAATCGCCTATTTAGAAGCATAGCGCATTTAGAACAATAAGCATGTTGCCCTTACAAAATACCAATATTGTTGCCATAGCTACGCCTTCAGGAGCGGGTGCTATTGGTATAATCCGCATTAGCGGACCAGAAGCCATAGCTATTACCCAACAAATTTTTAAAGGCAAAAAACTAGCCGGTCAAGCTACGCATACCCTTCACTTTGGCCATATCGTATTGCCTAAATACCAAACTTTGGCTTTATCTGCAATACCCGCAGAAGGCATAATAGATGAGGTGGTATTGAGTATTTTTAAAGGTCCAAAAAGTTATACTGGCGATGACACGATCGAAATTAGTTGCCACGGCTCTTCCTATATTTTACAACGCGTTTTGCAATTATTAATCGAATCTGGTGCGCAACTTGCTAGTCCAGGTGCTTTTACGCAGCGTGCTTTCTTAAATGGGAAAATGGACCTTACCCAAGCAGAAGCCGTAGCCGATTTAATTGCTTCTAGTCATAAAGCAGCGCATGATATTGCCATGCACCAAATGCGAGGTGGTTTTTCGAAAGCGCTACAAGTTTTACGTGATGAGCTAATCCATTTTGCTGCGCTTATTGAATTGGAATTAGATTTCAGTCAGGAAGATGTAGCTTTTGCCGATCGTTCTGCATTAATCCAATTATTAGAAAAATTAGAACAACATATTCAACCAATTATTCAGTCTTTCCAATATGGCAATGTAATAAAAGCGGGTATACCCGTGGCTATTGTAGGCAAGCCTAATGCCGGGAAAAGCACACTTCTCAATGCTTTGCTGCAAGAAGACAGAGCTATTGTAAGTACCATTGCAGGTACAACGCGCGATACGATTGAAGAGGTATTTACCATTGAGGGCATACCATTTAGATTAATAGATACAGCAGGGCTTAGAGACACGGAAGATGTAATTGAAAAAATAGGCATTGAAAAAGCCAAAGAGAAAATGGAACAAGCACGTATCATTTTGTACTTAATTGATGCGCAAGAACCAATTCATGAAACCGTATTTCACGATATACAACAATATTTAAGAACTGATATTCCTTTCCTCATATGCCTTACAAAGCTTGATCTTATTAGTGCCGATAAGCTTGCTACTTGGTCTGAATATTTATCGAGTAAGCAATTGCGCGCTATAGCATTTGCTGCAAAAACAGGAGAGCAACTTACTCAGGTACAAGATGCATTGCGTGCTTATGCACAATCCTTTGCTGGCGATGCTAATGAGTTGATCGTCACCAATGAGCGCCATCACGAAGCTTTAATCAATGCCTTAGCTGCATTGCGCGATATTAAATCAGGTTTAGCGCAAGAGCTTACTGGAGACTTATTGAGCTTAGATATACGCAGATGTTTATATGCCATAGGCAGCATCACGGGTAGCATTCAACATGATAAAGATATTCTAGGCGCTATTTTTGGAAAGTTTTGTATTGGCAAATAAACCCCAATAAAAAGCCTTAACTTTATTAAGTATGGTTTTCATAGTATGTAAACTGTGCATTTGTTTCACAGTCTTAAAACCAATCTATGAAAAAACACATCTTACTACTGTTCGTATTGCTATCGAGCATCGAAAATGCATTTAGTCAAAACATCCCTATCAACTTTGAAACAAACGGTTTTGGAGCCAATTGGGCTTGGAACGTTTTTGAAAATGGCAACAATCCAGCATTACAATTTGTTGCTAATCCAGATACAACAGGTATCAACTGTTCGAAAACTTGCGCAAAATTTACCGCCTTACAAGTAGGAAAACCTTGGGCCGGATGCGAAACGCAACACAATTCAGGAATTGGCAGTTTTACGATCAATGCTAATAATAAAATTATTAAAATAATGGTTTATAAATATACCATAAGCGATGTAGGTATAAAACTGGTGAGAAATGATAATTGGTCGCTTGGAGAAATTAAAAAACCAAATACGTTGACTCAACAATGGGAGATGCTTACCTTCGATTTTTCTGCACATATAGGAAATACTTATGATCAAATAGTTGTATTTCCCGACTTTAATTTATCGGGCAGAGCAGAAGAAGGTGTAATATACTTTGATAATATCTATCAAAACACAGCACTTCCTTGCAGCACTAGCACAGCAGGTATTGGTTCTAGTATAGGGCAAGCTATAAACAATCGTTGCTATCCCAATCCTAGTAATGGACAAACAACCATAGAAACTAATGAGCAAACTGTAAAAGTGCTTATTTACGACCTATGCGGAAGGATGCTATTGGAAATCCCTACTTCCACTTCGTCTAAACAAATAGACCTCAGTGCTAATTTAAACAAGGGAATGTATCTTCTTTATTATGTAAATCAAGAAGGCAATGCTGTTCAGAAAGAACGATTTGTGCTAAACTAAGTAATGTATAAAACAAATAAGAAATAAAAAAAGGCTACTTAAGGGTAGCTTTTTTATTGGAAACGCTGCTTATAAAATAAATGCATAAGCACAAAATGAGGCAAACTGATGCATGCTAAAAATATAAAAAACAATCCTGCATAATGGCTAAGCTGAAGGATTGAAGTTGCGTTGAAAAAATAAAACACTACTCCAACTAAAATTGCGCCAAGGGTATAAGGCAGAGCTTGCATATATAGTCCTTTGGGCTGTATAGCAAGTCCTAATTGCAAATGCTGCCACGCATTGTAACTGTGTTGAAATATAAAATAAAAACCAAAGGCCAATTCTAAAGGAAGCAGCATACCTAAACATAAAATCAACAACAAGGCAATAGGTAATTTTCCTTCCTTAAAATAACCTGCCATACTAATATACAAGCAGGAAGCAAGAACAATAAGAAGTGCAAAAAATTTCCAATATAAAGGAAATAAAAATTGCTTAATACCCGGACTGATGAAGGAAATAATTTGTGCGGACGCACTATAGTGAGAAAAAATGATCGTTAATAAAATAAAGAATCCTAATAAGAAACTAGATAGAGGCGAAACAGCTAAGTGGTTCATATTATTGCTTTCTTTTAATTCAGCTTCGCCAAAATGAAAAGATGAAAATAATAAGAAGCAACATAAAGAAAGCGTAGGAAAAAAATGCCAGCCTACGAAATATACAAAAACGATACTCAGATATTTCAGAATAAATATAAGGAGTGATGATTTTTTGTTAATTAGGAGTAAATGATCTACTGCTCCGTGTGGTATACCCAAAAATAACAAGCCTGCAATGACAGTGGCGTAAGAAAAGATAGCTGCTATATGGGCATCTATTGCATTTAAAGAAAGGTACGTAATAGACAAAACAATTAACAAAAGGTAACGAAGCAGATGCTCTTGTTTCGCATACAGATATAAAGCTTTTAGAAAGGGCACTAAAGGTAATGTTGCAAATATTTTTATTTCTTGTTGGAGCTTAGTTTTTTCATCTAAAAAATCAAAAATGGTCTTAATCTTTTGATGTTTAAATAAACTGCTGAAAATACTTTTTCCTTGATGTGGCCAAAAATTTAAAATAATCAACAACAAACGATCATAGAATTGAAATCTACTTTTTGTTGGTAATTTAAATTGATGTAATTCCTTTAATTGATTAGTTGCAATTTTTTTTGAAATGGCTTGAGCGAATACATACATATTCTTGAATCCATATCCAGTACTGGGTTTTATTAAATTAGCGCGAGCGCCTGTATGTATGACACCTTTGTGAGTTGCACTTGCTTGTTGATAAGTAGTCATTGGAATATTGCCTACTTCATCTGCAATAATTTGATAAGTGCCATAGTTCTTTAAAATATGTTCGTCAAGCGTTTTTCTTGCGTAGTCCATATTTATTTTTTCTTTTCCAAATCGGGTAAGCTCTACCAATGCTTCGGTAGTGGAAAAGGGAAGTACATAAATAAACTGTGTATAGGCTGCTTGATCAACATCAAAATTCATCATTTCAAAAACATGCGTATCAAAAACTGCTTGTTCTGTTTTGATATGATACCCATAAAAGGATTGATTGATAAAAATTTCCTTTTTATCTAGCTGTTGGGGAATAGGAGGTCTACTATCAAAAATAGTTTGTGCATATAGTGAAGTAGCCGCATTGGTGCTTACTTGGTAAATATCATTTGCTGGATAAATACCTTCTAAAGCTATTCTATAAATTGGAAATTGCTCTTGCTCGCAAATTTGTAAAGTATAGTTATAAAAATCAATACTTCGGATGTAGCAATAGGGTTGATGTTGGATAGACTGTAGCCTTCCTTTTGGTAATTCTATATGCGTATATTGATAAGAAATAATAGCTTTTAAGTCTTCAACCAAATCATCTGTTTCGTGAGCCCAAAAACAATATGTTTTATCATTTAACTTTTTTTCATCCGATTCAATAATAGCTACTTTTTTCCCAGTCAGACATTGGTTCTTTAATAACGATAATAGCATCAGGCTATTACCGGCTCCTAATCCGATAAATAAGTAATCAAAAAATTGATCTTGACTAGGGTTTGTAGACATTAGTGTTGCGTTGAAAAAAATTAAACTAATGGTGAAATAAAAAGAGGCAAATAAATATATACATATTCATTTGCCTCTTTTAATATGGAATAGATTAGAGACTACTCTTCATTTCTGCTTAAAGCATAAATAACAAGACCGAATCCAATTTTATTAATTGCATCTGCAATATTGTATACGATATCCATTGCATGAGAAGCCGCAGCTGGATCAGCAACTAATTTCATTCCAAATAAGCCTCCTGGAGTACCCAAGATATAACCTAATGGATAAATTGCCCAACCTACTAAAACAAACCAAGCTAAGATTCTTGTTGCTTTAGCAACATTAGGACCAGCAGATTGTGACAATTTAGCTACTTCGCCAAACCATACTAAGTAAGCAATATAGAAATACGCTGCACCAGAGATTACACCCCATAGAACACTATTGTCTCTATCGATAGTTTCTCCGAAATAACCAGTAACTAACATCACAAGAGATGCGAAGATTAATTTCCAAAGTAAAGCTACTTTAGCACCAGCTTTTTTGGTAATTAAATAAAATTCCACGCACATTAAAGGCACGGTTAAAATCCAGTCTACATATCTAAAGAATGTAGGTGAATCGCCAGTTTCTAAATTGTATCCTCTCATGTAGTAGTAGTGTACTGCTGCAATGAAAGTAATTAATCCAGAAACTAAAATGGATGTTCTCCAAGCTTTTGCAGTGTTGTTCAACTCAAAAAAGAAGAATACTGAGGCCGCCATCATAGCCATTGTTCCAATAAAGAACGTGAATGCAACATAATTGTCGCTTGCAATTTGTAAATGTTCCATTATAAAAGAATTTTGGTTGTTCCTACTCTATTGGCTTTTCGGATTCCGCCGTTGTCTATACTAAATTTAACACTTTCTTTAAAAATAAGTTGCATGTTTGTTAAAATAATTTGGGGAAAATATTAAAAAATCGAATATTTTATACATAAAGTCTTATATAATAGCGCATTATGTTTTTAACGAAAAACAAAAAAAAAGGAGAAAAAGGTAAATTTTTTGGTGGTTGAATGGGTTAATTTATGATTTTCCCATCCTCCATTTCTATAATGCGCTGCGTATTCGCGGCAAATTCATTGTCGTGGGTAACAATCAGCAAGGTTTGTTTGTAAGACGCTGCCAATTCTTTGAAGATATCAAATACGATAGCACTATTTTTTTTATCTAAATTACCAGTGGGTTCGTCACCCATAATTAAAAGGGGATCATTAATCAAAGCACGTGCAATAGCTACCCGCTGTTTTTGTCCACCCGATAATTGATTCGGTTTTTTTAAGGCTTCTTTTTCTATACCTAATATGCGCAACTTCTCATACGCTCTATGCTCCACTTCAGCAGCCGAGTATTGTCCCAATTTCAAGCCGGGCAACATCACATTTTTTAATACCGAAAATTCATTGAGTAAATAATGAAACTGAAATACAAAACCAATATGCTGATTACGAATCAAGGCTAATGCTGCATCCGTTTCCCCAACAACGGATTGATTATTGATTAATAATTCACCTTCGAAATCGGTATCCATGGTTGACAGGATATACAACAATGTAGATTTACCACAACCTGATTTACCAATAATAGATACGAATTCCGATTCTCGTAATTGAAAGCTAATATCCTTCAATACAGGTATCGTAATAGGATCATGAAATGATTTATTAATATGTTTAGCTTCTAATACGATGGCGCTCATTATTTTCCTCTTATGATGATGACAGGATCAATTTTACTGGCTTTTCTTGATGGGAAAAATCCAGCAAAATAAGTAGTAACAATAGAAAAGATACTCGCTATAATATAGAATGTTGGATTATAGATAATGGGGTAGGTTTTTATCGTAGGCAAGCTAGAGGTATTAAAGGGTATTTGGTCTATGATGCTAGATAAACCCAAACCAAATAACAAGCCGCCTGCTCCCCCTACTATACCAATACTTAAAGCTATGCTAATAAAAATAGCGTGTACATCTGAACCAGAAAAACCTGTTGCTTTTAGAATGGCAATAGAATCCATTTTTTCATAAATCATCATGTTCAGTATATTATAAATACCAAAACCAGCAACTATGAGCAACGTAATTCCTACAGCATAGGATATTAAACTACGAATAGAACTACCTGTTTCAAATTGTGCATTAGCCGTTTGCACATCTATAGCATCTACACCAAATTTAGCTTGCATTTCCTTTGCCAGAGGAGGAGCTAAGGCTACATCCTTCAACTTAATTTGCAAATCGGTAATATAATTATTAGGTTCTCCTAATAATTTCTGCGTAGTAGCAATAGAACAATAACTTTGAGCTTTATCAATATCTAATAAGCCCGATTGAAAATATCCAACTACTTTTAACGGCACTTGTTCTCCTTTAGTGGTCGTTACTTGAATCATATCGCCTAAATTAAGCATCAACTTATCGGCCACCCCTTTACCGAGTATTATACTGTTGGGTACATTTTTTAAATCCATATAATTACCAGCAACCACATAATCTTTAAAATAAAATAAGCGGGATTCTGCATCAATATCAATACCGTTGATCACACCCGTAATATTCATGGCACCCACATTATAAAAAATCTGTGTGGCAATTTTTGGCGCCACACCTAAGACTCTAGTATCTTGCTGCAAGGCACGCATGATAGATGCGCTATTAAACAATTCCACTCGTTCTCGTTTGGGTTTTACGGAATGGATAAAATTATAGGTTGTATCTTTTTTATTAGCTAAAGCAATAGGTTGTTGAGCATTGGGCTTAATATCTTTATATAAACGTATATGTGGCGTTCTATTCAATATTAATCCGTCTAACATATCGTTTAATCCCGACATAAAACTTAGTAAGGTAATAAACATGGTGATACTAAAGGTGACGCCAACAGCGGCTACCAAAGTTTGTTTCCATCGGGCAAGCAATAATGACTTAGCAATATCTGCAATTAATTTATACTTCATTTAAAGTGCTGGCTTTAGCAAAACAGTTTCTTTGGTAATACCCTTTAGGATCTCTACATTATTATAATCCTTAAGACCTGTAACTACATTCAAGGTATCGTTGTCTTTAGTTATCACTGCAGCATCTTTATGCAAATATGCTCTTGGTATTAAAAGTGTTTTCTGCTTACTATTCAAAACAATATTTGCTTCGAAAGTGATATTAGGATATAATTTGGGTGGAAGCTTGGTGAATTGCGCCTCTACTAAAAAAGTTTTACTTCGTTCGTTCATCAGCGGATAAATTTTTGAAATGCGGGCTTCAAAAACTTCCCCCTTATAGGCATCCATAGTAATAAATACTTGTTGTTGCAACTTAATTTTCAAAATATCATATTCATCGATTTGCATTTCTAAAACAAAAAGATCACTAGCACCTACAACAGCTAAGGGCATTTGTGCACTTACCCACGTTCCTTTTAACTTATCTATTGAATACACTATTCCATTTATGGCACTTTTAACGGTATAATCTCTCAATTTATTTTCTGCAACTGCTAAAGTCCTTTTCGCTTGTTCGTCGTTGAGCTGCAATTGTCTCTTTAAATCAGAATAAGTTACTTTGGCAGCATAATAATTAGCTTTTGCATTTTCATAATTCAACGCGCGCAACTCTAATTCAGTTTTAGATCCTATTGCTTGCTTCCAAATTTCTTGTTGTCGAAAATATAAGCTAGAATCTTGCTTCATCTTATCAGCTGCAACTTGCATAAACATTTGCGCTTGACGCAATTTTTCTTGATTCGATTTAAGATCTGAAAATTGTGCACTTGCTGCTGCATTAGCTACATTTATTTGTTGTTCCGTTTGTTGTATATAAAATAATGGAGTGCCCATAGTAACGGTATCGCCCTCTGCTACCAAAACCTTTTCTATGATTCCGTTTACGTTAGCAAATACTTGATACTGATCTTTGCTTTTTACAATACCAGAAGCATAAACCGATTCGGTAATAGAAGAAACAATAGGCTGTGTAGTTTCTTGTTTTTTACTGCACGAGAAAAGTCCGATTAGGAATAGAAGTATAACTGCCTTTTTCATAAAACAAAATTACCGATAATTTGCTTTATAAAAAGATGATTTTTATTGCTTCAATACGCGAAAGGTTTTTGCTCCTTGAGGCGTACTGATGCTAAGTAAATACATACCAGGAGCTAAATCAAGAGGAATTTCAGTTGTTGGGTTACTAGGCGTAATAAAGTGCCTTTTATGATATAAAGTATGGCCCAATAGCGATCGTATTTGAATATCAAAATTTTCGGATGCCCTTAATGACCACTGCAATTGCAAAGTATTGATTATTGGATTCTTTACCTCCAGGTCCCAATCCATAGGAGCCAAGTTAGCAACGGTATTCGTAGCTACCGTGCGGGTATACCAAATAGGAGCACTAATGCTTCGTTTGCCATTGATAACAACATCTAAATAATAGTAGGCTTCTTTCCCAGACAACAAACTGGTGTCGGTAACAGTAGCGTTAAATGCTGTTATCGTTTTTAAAGCAGTTGCCAATTGATTAGAGCCAGGCTCTCCTTTCATAATCGTAATGGAAGGCACTGCACTCGCACTGCTTGGATCACTAGCACTAATCGTAATGGTTGGAGCTATGGTACCACTTGTACTACTGCCCATTACTTGTTGTTGGATACTTAAAGAAATTTTAGTATCACAATCTTGCGTGGCAAAAAATCGACGCTTACGCATGGCGTCTAATAAAGCACTTTTATTTAATTGCGTTGCTAAAATGGCTAACCTACTCGTATTGGTTTTACCAAAGGTCATGTAGTGATTATCATGATCTATAGTAGGACCAACATGATAGCCTTTAGCCAAAGCTTGCATATAGTAGCTTAAAAAGCTCATATCACTTGGAGCATCGCTATAGGTAGTATCTGTAGAAAAAGCTGGACCGCTTTCTACCGCTACACCTACAACTGCCGAATCGGCAATAGCACTATATGTACCATACAGCATATTTCCATAATCGCTAGAATTAGGATGCGCCAGCGTTGCAAAGGCATTTGAATTTTTACGATCTACAATTTTTTGAAACAAACCATTAGTACCTTGATAATCACTTTTAGCTACATAGATATCATAGTTATTACCCGTACTCAAGGTTTCCCATCCTATCAGAGAATCGATACCATAGAGTACTACATGACCACCATTCGATATCACGCCCCACTCCATACCAAACAAAGCTACAAATCCTGGGTGTGCATTGGTATAAGCTTGTGCTTGTTGCAGACCTTGTGCATATAAGGGCAAAAGCATACCCGGATTATTAGTTGAACTAAAATGATTGTGTTCGCTAATGCCTAAAAAATCGAAGCAAAGCGCTGTGTGTGCATAGGTGTAATTATCTGTAGGTGTAGCGTTGGCATTGTCTTTATTACCATCAGAATAGGCAGAGTGTGCATGCAAATTACCGTAATAGGTGTTGTAATTTGTTTGTGCAAAAATCGAATTGGCAAATAAAAACGTAATGATGAAAATGCAAACACGTACAACTTGTTGTATTGGTTTCAAGTTGATCGGTATTGGTTTTCATAAAGGTATTATTTAAAAAGCATATAAATGAAAAAGCCCTCGAAAATTCGAGGGCTTTACGCATACTTAATAATAAGTTTATAAAGTTGGATTTAATAGCTGGTTTTGATCAAGGAGCTTTTGGATACTAGTATTGATACCCATCTGTTGCAACGCCTGTGCATGGCGCTCATGGTGCATATCGGTACCCAATAAATCAATTATTTTCATTCGCAACAATTTTTCGGCTACCTGCTGCACTTCTTTGCCATAATAGCCCAAAATAGAAAGTAAATTCATTTGTAATAAAATACCTTGATCAGCTAATTCTTGAAAAAAATCCAATCGATGATACCAAAAGGGATAGCGCTCAGGATGGGCTAATACCGGCTGATAGCCTTTCATCTGCAATTGAAAAAATTTCTCTTTAAAATCTAAAGGGGCACTTACATAAGAGCATTCCACCAAAACCCAGTTTTTATGAATACAAAGTAAAGGTTCATCAGACGCTAATAAAGTAGTGAAATGTTCGTCAAGCATATACTCAGCTGCTGCGTGTAATGCTATATCAATGCCTTCGCGCAGCACTGCTTCTTTTACGCTCGCTAAAGCTTGTTGTATTATAGCAGGTGTATTCTGATATAAATCCCAATAAATATGGGGTGTCGCAATTAATTTTTGATACCCTGCTGCTTTCAATGCTTTTATCAATTCGATACTATGCGCAAGATCTTGTGCACCATCATCAATACCGGGCAACCAATGCGCGTGCATATCCGTCACTAAAGCGCTGCAATTAAATGGTGTAGTGGTTTGTTTTTTAAAAAAGGAAAACATGTTTAGTGGGTAGTTTTATACGCTTCATAGACACTACGAATACCGTTTGCTAAATCAATACTTGCCGACCAACCCAGTGCATTTATTTTCGAAACATCCATAAGTTTTCTTGGTGTACCGTCTGGTTTGCTAGCATCGTATACGATACGTCCTTCAAAGCCAACAATGTCTTTTATTAATAAGGCCAAGTCGGCAATTGCTAAATCTACACCTGTACCAATATTAACTATTGCTGCTTCGTTATAATGTTGTAATAAAAAATAACAAGCGTCTGCCAAATCATCAACATGTAAAAATTCCCTCAAGGGGGTACCTGTTCCCCATAAGATTACTTCTTCTGCCTGTGCTATTTTAGCTTCATGAAATTTACGAATCAAAGCAGGCAGTACATGCGAATTTTGTAAATCATAATTATCATTAGGCCCATATAAATTAGTAGGCATGGCTGCAATAAAATTACACCCATATTGATCTCGATAGGCTTCACACATTTTAATGCCAGCTATTTTAGCAATAGCATAAGGTTCATTGGTAGGCTCTAAATAACCCGACAATAAATAGGCTTCTTTTAAAGGTTGCGGTGCTAGCTTTGGATAAATACATGAAGAACCTAAAAATAATAATTTCTCAACCTGATGCTGATAAGCGGCATGGATTACATTCGCCTCCATCATTAAATTATCATAAATGAAATCGGCACGAAAAGTATTGTTGGCTTGTATGCCCCCAACTTTAGCGGCTGCTAAGATTACAATATCGGGTTGTTCTTCTTGAAAAAAAGCATTGACTGCTGCTTGATTTCTTAAATCTAATGCTTGTGAAGTACGCGTAATGAGTTGCGTACAGTGCGCTGCTTGCAACTTTCTTACGAGGGCCGAACCCACCATACCTCTATGTCCAGCAATATATATTTTCTTGTTTTGCATGCAATTATTCTAATTCATTTTTAATTTGAAATCCTGCTTCTTGCAACATTTTTTCTTTCTGAAATAAAGCGATATCTGCCGCCACCATTTCTTTTACTAATGCTGCTAAATCATACTTAGGTTGCCAGCCCAAAACCGTATTCGATTTTGTTGGATCTCCAATTAATAAATCTACTTCGGTAGGTCTGAAATAGCTTGCATCTACAGCCACTACTTCCTGACCCACACTTAAATGCGTATACTGCGCATTATGTATAGCTTTTATAATACCTTTTTCATCGATACCCGATCCTGTAAAATCAACTTCGATACCTGCTTCTGCAAACGCCTTACGCACAAATTCTCTTACCGGAGTAGTAATGCCCGTAGCTATGACAAAGTCTTCTGGCTTTTCTTGTTGCAAGATTAAATACATAGCCTCTACATAGTCTTTGGCATGGCCCCAATCGCGTTGTGCATCTAAATTGCCGAGGTAAATTTTATGTTGCAAATTCAAGGCTATTTTTGCAACGCCGCGTGTAATTTTTCTGGTTACAAACGTCTCGCCTCGTAAAGGTGATTCATGATTGAATAAAATGCCATTCACGGCAAACATCCCATACGCTTCTCTATAGTTCACCGTAATCCAATAAGCATATAATTTAGCCACCGCATAAGGCGAGCGCGGATAGAATGGCGTAGTTTCTGATTGAGGAACCGCTTGCACTAATCCATATAATTCTGAAGTAGAGGCTTGATAGATTTTTGTTTTCTTCGTTAAATTCAAAATACGAACCGCTTCTAAAATACGTAAGGTGCCTATACCATCGGCATTCGCCGTGTATTCTGGTAGTTCAAAACTCACTTGCACATGACTCATCGCAGCCAAATTATAAATTTCATCGGGTTGCACTTCTTGTATAATGCGAATCAAATTGGTAGAATCGGTTAAATCCCCGTAATGCAAAACAAAGTTGACATGATTTTCATGTTTGTCTTGGTATAGATGATCTATGCGTTCGGTATTAAATAAGGACGAGCGTCTTTTTACGCCATGCACTTTATAATTTTTGCTCAAGAGCAATTCGGCTAAATAGGCACCATCTTGTCCGGTAATACCTGTTATTAAAGCAACTTTTTGATTCATGATGATAAGAAATTAAAAATATTGAATAAGTTTTCTTGCTGGTTTCAGTAGCAAGGTGAAGAAATAAGGTTGTAAGCCATTAAGCGCCCATGCTTTTTTATCTTCTCGATTAGCAAAAATACGATGTTTAATAGACTGATTGCTTTGCCCTCCATCTCGCATCTTCACTATGGTTTTGGGTAAATAAGCAACAGGGCATTTTTCTTTATAAAGTATGCGCAACATAAATTCATAATCGGCCGCACTTTTCAAGGATAGATTAAAAGCACCGTATTGTTCATATACTTTTCTACGCACAAATACCGTAGGATGCGGCGGCATCCATCCATACAAAAAACTACGTTGTTGCATAGTGCCCGATTTCCAGGTGCGAATAATTTTATCGGTGCGTTCGCGATCTACATATTGTAAATCGGCATAGACCACATCGCAATTTGAATTTTCAAATACTGTAACTATATCTTGAATGACCCGCTCGTCCACATAAAAATCATCGGAATTAAGAATACCAATAATATCTCCAGTTGCAAGTGCTATTCCTTTATTCATGGCATCATAGATGCCCTGATCTTTTTCGGAATGCACTTGTGCTATATGCGCAAACGATTGCGCTATAGATAACGAATCATCCTTAGATGCGCCATCTATAATAATATGCTCTATAGGGGCATAGCTTTGCTTGGCCACACTTTGCAAGCAATCGCGAAGGGTAGCAGCACTATTATAAGTAGCGGTAATGATGGAGACTAACAAAAAAAATTAATTACGTTCTAAAATAATATTCTGCATCACCAACATATCCATGTCTGTTCTTAAATAACAGCGAATAGCTTCTTCGGGTGCGTTAACGATGGGTTCGTTTTCATTAAAAGATGTATTAAGAAGAATAGGGACTTGAGTTTGTTGATAAAAGGCGTCGATTAATTTATAATAGCGCTCGCTTACTGTTTTATCTACCGTTTGTAATCTTCCCGAGCCATCGGCATGGGTAACAGCTGGTATCTGTACTTGCTTTTCTTTTCTTATGGGAAATACTTTTTCCATAAAAGGAACCGGCTCATCCAACTCAAACCATTGACTCACCTGCTCTTTTAAAATAGAGGGCGCAAAAGGACGGAAACTCTCTCTTCGCTTAATTTTTAAATTCAATAATTCTTTGGCATCATCGCGACGAGGATCGGCAAGAATGGAACGACCACCCAAAGCACGTGGACCAAACTCGGCACGACCGTTAAACCAACCTACAACTTTGCCAGCTGCTAATCGTGTAGCTACATAATCAAAGATCGTAGCTTCCTCCACTTGCTTATAAGTTAAATTCAATTCTTTGCACACTGCAATAATCTCTTCATTGCTATACTGTGATCCCGTACAAGCATTAAAAACAGATTCCGATCTAGTTTGTGCAGCTTGCTGATGATGCACCCAATACGCAGCGCCCATGCTAATACCCGCATCATGCCCAGCACTTGGAATATACACTTCTTTAAACGGCGTATTGCGCGTTATCTTTCCATTGGCCACACTATTTTGTGCTACACCGCCAGCAATACATACTTTATCTAAGCCTGTTTGTTTATGCACATAACGCAATACATGAAAAATTACCTCTTCCGTTATGCGTTGCACCGAAGCGGCTAAGTCTTTATGGTATTGCGTTAAGGCCTCTTCTTTTTTACGCAGCTTGCCGAAGCGTGCTTCCATTTTTTCGTTGAACAAGGTATGCACCAAAGGCAAATGGTCTTCTGAGTAATGCACATAGCCTTTGTGGGGCGACTGAAAATAAGATAGATTCAATTTAAATAAACCATCAGGGATGATTTGAATCACATCCCGCAACGCCTCTACATAAATCGGATTACCATAAGGAGCCAAGCCCATTATTTTATATTCATCGCCGTAATAAGGAAAGCCCAATAATTGCGTCATGGCGGAATAAAATACGCCTAAGGAATGCGGGAAATCAATACTTTCCAACACATCCAATGACGTGCCCTTTGCTTTACCCAACATCGTAGTAGTGAAATCACCCGCTCCATCTATCGATAAAACAGCTGCTTCTTCAAAAGGGGAAGGATAAAAAGCCGAGGCTAGATGGGCACGATGATGTTCTACTTGAATGATTTTATTTTTTAGTGTCGCTGTAGTGCAGCTGGTATCTACTGTACTTAAAATCGCTTCGATACTACTTACTTGTTTAGCATTTTGCAAGCGGGTAAGGGCATATCGAAAAGCATGTATAGGTGATGATAACAAAAAGCGAAACTTCTTAAACAATTTAGCTTTGGGATCTCTACCTATGGCAATATAATCTACATCGGCTAAGGTAATGCCCGCTTCTTTTAAACAAAAAGCAATGGATAATACAGGAAAGCCCGCCCAATGTTTGGTTCGGGTAAATCGTTCTTCTTCTGTTGCAGCTACCAATTTCCCATCTATTAAAAGGGCTGCCGAAGCATCGGCATGGTAAGCGTTAATTCCTAAAATTTTCATAGTTGTATTGTGCGGGAAACTTATTTTTCGTTTGTCGTTAATCGTTATTCAATGTTCATTAATCGTTGTTCGTTGTTAATTCGTCACTCGTTTTTCGTTTGTCGTCTTTTGTCTATTATTATAAAAGTTATTTAAGTTATGCTAAACAAACTTTTGCTATAAGAACGGACAACGAACAACGAAAGACGACGCACTATCCCTTCGCCTTCACCCCTGTTACCACAAAAATCCAAGCCATGAAAAACATGGCTATATAGGATACAATATTGTAAAGCGTGTGATGATCTAATCCTAATTTTTTCCAATCCGTCCAATGAAATTCTACGGAAGCCACTAATAAAGTAATGCGTGCTACATTCAATATATATAAAATCAATACACCACCGATACTCCATAGTAGTTTGCTTTTCGTTCTTAATTGATGCGCCACTACATAGGCCAACCAAATACTGATCACCCCTATACCCAAACAATCAAAGCCAACATTCACGCCGCCTTTACCCAAGGTACGAATGCCAGAAAGTCCAAAGGGATAAGCTGAAATATCAAAGAGTTTGGCCGCTTCTATCACCGAATTCAC
>CAMBYG010000011.1 GCA_945872085.1 Chitinophaga pinensis
TTGGTATAGCACAACATGCGCCAACCTAATCCATAGTTTTTTATACCTGCTTTTTCGAAAGAACAAGGTCCGTAGGCTAATTCAAGCGTTTCGTTGTTTAATAATTTGTTTTGGTAAAACGATTGATCCCATTTATACATATCTCGCACGGTACTGTAAATGCCTTTGTCGCCATATATGCCATCGGCAAACATCACCGGCTCTGGTTGCCAATTGTATTTGTAACTAATACTTGCAGATGCCGGCAGTCCATCTGCAGGATCAAATACAAAGGTATGTTCCATGCCTAAGGGTTTGAAAATATATTTTTGCATGAAACTTTTATACGGCATTTCCGTAACGATTTCAATAATTTTTGCCAAGACTGCATAATTGGTATTGCTGTATTTAAAATGCGTATTCGATGGAAAATCTAAATGTGGTTTTACGCTACTTAGTAATTTGATGATATCATCGTTGTAAAAAATGCGTTTGCTTTTATTGGCGAAAGGCACAGCCCAATGGGTATAATCGGGTAATCCGCTGCGGTGATTTAAAAGCATTTTTATGTTGATGTTTTTATAAGGGAAGCTCGGAATATAGGTAGTTACGAGTTCGTTGATATCTAAATATTTATGTTGGTATAAATATAAAACTGCAGCTGCGGTAAAGGTTTTACTAACCGATGCTAATTGCACCGCTGTTTGTTCGCTCAACGCTAAGCCTTTGCTTCTATTAGCTATGCCGTAATACTGTTCGTATACAATTTTGCCTTTATAGCCTACTAAAACGGATCCATTAAATCCGGCAGCCATTTGTTTATTGTAAAACGAATCAATGCGTTGTTTTATAATGTTCCATTCCGGACTCGTGCTTACATTGGATTGTAGTGTATTTGTTTCAAAGGTTTCTGGTTCTAAAACAAAATGTGTATGTGCTTTGGCATTTTCATTAGCAAACTGGCACGACAATAAGGTGAATAAAAATAAACTTGCTGTGGTATATAATTTAGTAGGTAGTAGTTTCATGGGTAAGATTCGATCGGTATTGGTTTGCAAAAATACACATGTCTTCTATAAATTCATAATAACAATTGTTTAAATAAAAATAATGCGCCATAAAAATATCGAAAGCCTCTTGCGTGTCACCTAAATAAGTAGCTCTTCTAGAAAGTCCTTCCAATGATTTTTTCATCCCAACAGTTGTTTTGTAATTATACAACCAGTTGTGCTGTTGCATGCTTTCAAAGGCTTTTACGAAAGGTGGTGCAAAAAAGTTCGACTGTTTAGCTAAAGAAGTATAGGTCTGCTCGCTGAATGACAAGAGTGCCTCATCATGTGCAAAATATTTCGCATCATTAGCTAAAAAATGATCCATTATGGTGTCGATGATGGCACCGGAATAGCGCTGGTAGCGTGCTTTGAAAAGTAATTGCGCTCTAATTAACGCAGGGTGCTGGTCGGTATACTGATCAATGGCTCTATGCAATAAAATGCCTTCTTGTACTTTTTGAGGAAACTGTTGTAAGGCCAATTTGCCTTTTATAAAATCACCCATCATATTGCCCAATAAAAGTGCTTCGTCGGTACCAGAAAGCAAAGCGTGCCCTAAAAAATTCATTATGTAGTAGCTTGTAATTGTGAACTTAAAAATTCAAGATCATCTTTGATAGCGTGTATCTCAAAATGAATCTTGTACAAAGAATTGCGTTGATAGGTAGATAATAGCGGCAATTGGCTTATATCTATATTCAATCGTTCCCATTCTTTCAATGTAACTTGTTGCGACAACTGTATTTTAATATCATCAAAGCAGTTTAGAATCTCCCGTATGCGATCCACATCAGCAGCTTGCGCCGGTGTATTGGTAGCGGCTGTATCTTCATTTTCAATATTGAATTTATTGAGCTCTCTCGTTATGCGAACGATATGCGTGAGTAAGGCATAGTAGGCGGTCACTTTCTTTTTATCGTGCAAAGGTTCTTGCATGTAGCGTTGTAGCGAATCAAAGGCGATGCTATTGTGCGATTCGGCCAAACGTTTAAAGCGGGTCCATGGCAGCGAAGTTTCTTGCATGCTGCATTGGAAGTAATTAAAGTTCTTAGAAATAGCTTGTAGGATATGTTTTGGCAACCAATTCTTTTCAAAGGTGGGTAAGAATACAAAGCCGGCTATTACAGCAAGCGTAGCGCCAATGGTGGTGCTTACAAGACGTTGTATTAAGACCGTATAGGTAAGCGCTTCATCAACGGAGTATAACAATACTAAACTTAAGGTGATGAAAAAGGTAGATAAGGAATAGCTTCGTTTAATACTGATAATCATGCACACGGCAGATATAAAAAACAAGAATTCTTTAAGGTGCAAGGTGCCAGGTGTGCTTAATACTAATGCGCCGCCAAGGATACCTAAAAATGTACCAGCTATGCGCTCTATTGCTTTTTTATTGGTGGTTGTCACATAGGGTTGCATTACAATCAATGTAGTGAAAGGAATCCAGTAGCCATATTGTATATGGGCTAGTCGATAGATAAGATAGCCAATCGTGCTTGCAATAGCGGCTCTTAATGCAAATTTAAAGGTGAAGGTATTTATGTTGAATAGTGTTTGTAAGTGTTGCAACCATTCTTTCGGTTGCAGGATATACAAGGTTTTATATAATCCATATGATTGAAAGGTAAGTGCTTCTTTATCGTGTTCGTTGATAACGGTTAGCACTTTTGACATTAATTTTAAAATACGCTCATAGCTCAAATAGATGCGTTTTGCGTATGCGTTTGGGTGGCCCGCACCAGCAAGGAATTTCTTATAGAAAAGGGAATTCAATTTTTGCAATCGATCAACCTGTACGTTTACCAATAAAAAATCTTCTTTCTTGAGGGAGAGCATATAGTAGGCCATTCGATTGCACAATTGTTCATGTGCTTTCATAACACCATATAAAGCAATACATGCTAATTCCGCTTCTTTGTTGTAGGCCAAATTGCGCAGCTCCTCTTCTATGTTGGCAGTGATGCTTCCTATAAGGGCAGCCGCCTTTCTAATTTGCGCTAAGTCTAATTCTTGTTTGTTTTGCTGCGCTACTTGATGCGCTAATTTTGCATGAAATTGCAAGGAATTATCTAGGGCATTGCGCACTTCTCGTTCGCTTAAATAAATTGCTCTTATGTTATTTTTTTTGCCACGCTGATTAAAGCCTTCTGATAGCGTATGCTGTAAGGCAGCAATACTCTTCCAAATGAGGGCTATGCTTCTGCGATAAGGTTTTTGTACGGGTATAAAAATGCTGAACAGCACACCCAAAATTAAACTCCATAAACCACCTATGCCTATCCATACAATTCTTTTGCTTAGCACTTCTTCGATAGGGCAGGGATAGGCATTGGTGAAGATGAACATGACAAAAATGCTGATGGCTAAACCACTTCCCCGTTCGCCGATATTTTTAAAGAGGCCTGTTAGAAAACCTACAACAAACATAAAAAAGACACTCAAGGATAATACGGTACCCGAGCTACTGCCTAAAAAACCAAAGCCCATGGCAAATAAAATAGCAATAAGCAATACTTTCAAGCGCTGCGTAAAATTGCCTTTTAATTCCATCCAGCCAATGGCTTCTGCGGTTAAGGTGATTAAACCACCCTCTGTTTCATGGTGGGTGTAAATGCCCCATACGAGCGGCACACATGCAGCAATGCCCATGCGTAAGCCCCAACTCAGCAGCGGTTCAAAACGTTCGCTTTCTAATAGTTGGTCTAATGTCTTTAAGGAAATGATGGAATAACTTTTTTTCAATTTTTTTATAATTACGCTACACAAAGTTAAGTTTTAATAAGCTATGATGAGCCCTAATGGGAAGCAAATCAGTTCATTTTTTTTGCACAAAATTTTTAGGTACGAATTAAAACAAGTAGGTTTGTAGGATAATTTTAATTCCACATGAACAAGGTTTCGATTTTACAAGAAAAACAAGCTGCTGCTTTATTAGGCGGCGGTGCTGCTCGTATAGAAAGTCAACATAAAAAAGGTAAACTTACCGCTCGTGAGCGTATTCAATTATTGTTAGATGAAGGATCGTTTGAAGAGATAGGTATGTTAGTGGCGCATCGTTGCAAAGACTTTGGTATGGAACAAGAAACCTATTTAGGTGATGGTGTTATTACCGGTTATGGTACGGTCAACGGTCGATTGGTTTATGTGTTCTCACAAGACTTTACTGTTTTTGGAGGTAGCTTATCCGAAACGCATGCTGAAAAAATTTGTAAGCTTATGGATTTAGCAGTGCAAAATGGTGCTCCATTAATAGGCTTAAATGATAGTGGTGGTGCGCGCATCCAAGAAGGTGTTGTCTCTTTGGGTGGCTATGCCGATATTTTTCATCGCAATGTAAAAGCATCGGGCGTTATTCCTCAGTTGTCGGCTATTATGGGCCCTTGCGCTGGTGGTGCTGTGTATTCTCCAGCCATTACAGATTTTATTTTAATGGTAGAGAAAACTTCGTACATGTTTGTTACGGGTCCGAATGTAGTAAAAACAGTTACGCACGAAGAAGTGAGTAGTGAAGAATTGGGCGGTGCTACTACGCATGCATCTAAATCGGGTGTTACGCATTTTGCCATGGCCAACGAAGTAGAGTGTATTGAGTATGTAAAAAAATTATTGAGCTATATGCCTCAAAATTGTGAGGAAGAAGCACCCACTTGGGAATATGAATTGGGCAATGAAGTGCGTGAGCAATTGAATAGCCTCATTCCAGAAAGTGCTAATCAGCCTTATGACATGAAAGAGGTGATAGAACAAGTAGTAGATGCGGATAGCTTTTTAGAAGTTCATAAACAATATGCCGAAAATATCATTGTTGGTTTTGCACGTATAGCGGGCAGAAGTATTGGCGTGGTGGCTAATCAACCAGCTTGCTTAGCGGGTGTTTTAGATATTGAAGCCAGTAAAAAAGCGGCACGCTTTGTTCGTTTTTGCGATGCCTTCAATATACCATTACTTGTGTTGGTAGATGTTCCAGGTTTCTTGCCGGGTACCGATCAAGAATGGCATGGTATTATTACCAATGGCGCAAAATTATTGTATGCATTAAGCGAAGCAACAGTGCCGAAAATCACAGTCATTACAAGAAAAGCTTATGGTGGTGCTTATGATGTGATGAACTCAAAACATATTGGTGCCGATCTCAACTTTGCATGGCCAAATGCGGAGATCGCGGTAATGGGTGCAAAAGGTGCAGCTGAAATAATTTTCAAAAAAGAAATTAGCGAAGCTGCCGATAAAGAAGCAAAATGGAAAGAGAAAGAACAAGAGTACTTAGAGAAATTTGCTAACCCATATGGAGCTGCTGCTAGAGGCTTCATCGATGAGGTGATCATACCATCGCAAACCCGCTTGAAATTAATTAAAGCTTTTGCAATGTTAGAAAACAAACAGGTAGCTACTCCAAAACGCAAACACGGAAATATTCCATTATAATTATTAAACACGACTTCGGTCGTGTTTTTTTCTATGTTGTCTCGTATACTTCGCACTGCAAAATTATTAGTCGATCGGCAATATTATATAGCTTTCGTAGCGTGTAGTTTGCCTGCGGTACTTTTTTATAAAAGTTCTGCTGCGCTTAGCTATGCAGCACTCGCTTATATGGCCGCCCTGTTGCTGGCTACCTGCACGGCCTATCAATGGCATCATATATTTTATCATCAAACATCGAAACCTGCATCCTTGTCTGCTTTTATAAAGCAAGCTTCACCTATAGGGCCTTTGCTTCTACTCGTGCTGTTGAGTAGCTGCTTGCCTATGTATGTGGTGGTCTTCGGACTTATATTAGCACTGGTATCATTGCTTTATTCTTATCCGCTTTTAGAAAACTGGGGTATTAAACCCTTGAATCGTTACGGACAACTCAAGCCTTTTGTACTCAGTGGGGTATGGGTATTGGCTACCGCTTACTTGCCTATGCGCATGATGGCAAACATGGATCTAGTGTTGTTGTTTCGTTATAGTTTTATGGTATGGATTTCTTGTTGTCTTTTCGATGCGCGTGATGCAGCAAAAGATACTGCTAACCAAGTGCGTACATTAGCCAACAGTTATAGCCCCAAAATTTTTCATGCGCTGTTGTATCTGTTAATGCTCATTTATATGGTTTTGTCATATAAATCATCGTCATGGAGTGGCATAGAAATAATTAGAGGCATAGCCGCGATTTTATGTATTCGCTACTATGCCTCTTGTAGTGCTTATGTATTTGAAGTAGCCATTAATGGCTTACTTCTTTTCTTTGCGTTGACGCAATTATTCGTCTAGTTTTAATACCGCTAAAAACGCGTCTTGTGGAATCTCTACGCTACCAATTTGGCGCATACGTTTTTTACCTTCTTTTTGTTTCTCTAATAATTTTCGTTTACGAGAAATATCCCCACCATAACATTTAGCCGTTACGTCTTTGCGCATAGCAGAGATGTTTTCACGCGCTACAATTTTTGCGCCAATGGCAGCTTGTATCGCAATTAAGAATTGTTGACGCGGCAATAATTCTTTTAATTTAGAACATAATTTACGGCCAAAATCTTGTGAGCGACTTCTATGAATTAAAGCGCTCAAGGCATCCACTTTCTCGCTGTTCAATAAGATGTCCATTTTCACGATATCACTTTCTCTATAGTCAATTGGGTAATAATCAAAAGAGGCATAACCGCGGGTACTCGATTTTAGTTTATCATAAAAATCAAATACAATCTCCGTCAAAGGCATCTCAAAAGTAAGTTCTACCCGCGTAGGCGTTAAATAGGTTTGGTTGATGAGCATACCTCTTTTGCCTAAGCATAAGCTCATAATATTACCGATATAATCTGGCGATGTAATAATCTGTGCACGAATAAAAGGTTCCTCAAAACTTTTTAGTTTGGTAGGATCGGGCATTTCGGTAGGGTTGTTCACAATGATGGTTTCGCCACTATTGAGGTGCGCGATAAAACTTACATTGGGAACCGTGGTAATAACCGTTTGGTTAAATTCACGTTCTAAGCGCTCTTGGATAATCTCCATGTGCAACATGCCTAAGAATCCACAACGGAAACCAAAGCCTAAGGCTTGCGAGGTTTCTGGCTCAAAGGTAAGGGAGGCGTCATTGAGTTGCAATTTCTCCATACACTCGCGGAGCTCTTCAAAGTCGTCGGTTTCTACAGGGAAGATACCCGCAAATACCATTGGTTTTACTTCTTCAAAACCTTTTACGGTTTCTTGACTTGGGTTTTTGAGTAGGGTAATGGTGTCGCCTACTTTTACTTCTTTAGCATTTTTAATACCCGTAATGATATAACCTACATCGCCGGTGCTCACTTCGTTTTGAGGCGATAAACCCATTTTTAAAACACCCACTTCGTCGGCAAAATAATCATTACCACTATGTACAAATTTTACTTGATCGTTCTTTTTTATACTGCCATTAAAAATTCTAAAATACGCAATGATACCTCGGAAAGAGTTGAAGACCGAATCAAAAATTAGTGCTTGCAAAGGCTCCTCTGGTTTTCCTTTTGGTGCCGGAATGCGATCAATAACCGCGGTCAATACCTCTTCAATACCAATGCCGCTTTTGCCGGATGCTAAAATGATATCTTCTGGTTTACAGCCAATTAGCTCTACAATCTGATCCGTTACTTCCGGTATCATAGCACCTTCCATATCAATTTTATTGATAACAGGAATGATCTCTAAATCATTATCTAGGGCCAAGTATAAATTGCTGATCGTTTGTGCTTGTATACCTTGAGAGGCATCTACTAAAAGTAAGGCCCCTTCGCATGCAGCCAAGGCACGCGATACCTCGTAGCTAAAATCCACATGGCCAGGCGTATCGATAAGGTTGAGTTTATAGGTAGTGCCTTTCCATTCGTAGCTCATTTGGATGGCATGACTTTTAATGGTAATGCCTTTTTCTCGCTCCAAATCCATATCGTCTAAGAACTGCGCTTGCATGTCTCGGTCGGAGATGGTTTTGGTAAATTCCAATAATCGATCGGCCAAGGTAGATTTACCATGGTCGATATGAGCGATAATGCAGAAGTTTCTAATATTTTTCATCATAATGCGTGCGCGAAATTACTAATTTTTATTCGTTTTATGGGTTTGCAGGTAGAATAGTTCCATAGCATTTTTTTGCTGAAGGGTGCGACGCAAGGATGCTGAGCAGCGACCACAAGTCCGTCTCATAAAAAAAGAGCCCGAAGGCTCTTGTCTACATATTTTTCATCAGTAATACATTGGCGGTGGCCACGGCCCCTTCTTCTCTACCTATAAAACTCAGTTCTTCGGTAGTAGTTGCTTTTATTGATATAGCATCGACATCTAAGTGCAGTATTGCTGCTATACATGCTTGCATAGCGGGGATGTGGGGTTTTATTTTAGGCGCTTGCAGCAATAAGGTGCTGTCGATATTTACAATGCCATATCCTTTATCGCTGATCAACTGATAGGTTTTAGCCAATAAAACTTTACTGTCGATATCTTTAAATTCGGCACTTGTGTCTGGGAAATGTACACCAATATCGCCTAAGGCTAAAGCGCCCAAAAGGGCATCGCAAATAGCGTGTAAAAGCACATCGGCATCGCTGTGGCCTAAGAGCCCTTGGTGGTGGGGTATTTGCACACCGCCCAACCATAAAGCACGACCGGCTACCATTTTGTGGAAATCAATTCCTTGTCCAATTCTATACATTACCAAATATTTAAATCGTGTGCTTTACCCGTTTCGGTAGCTAAATCGTAGCCCGCATCGGTATGGCGCAATACGCCCATAGCAGGGTCGTTGTGTAATACTCTACGCAAGCGTGCTTCAGCATCTGCCGATCCATCGGCTACAATAACCATGCCGGCATGTAAGCTATAACCCATACCCACACCACCACCGTGGTGGAAGCTTACCCAACTAGCACCGCCAGCGGTATTAATTAAGGCATTGAGAATAGGCCAATCGGCAACTGCATCGCTACCATCTTTCATTGCTTCTGTTTCTCGGTTGGGAGAGGCTACCGATCCGCAATCTAAATGGTCTCTGCCAATTACAATCGGTGCTTTTACTTTTCCGGTGCGCACCAATTCGTTAAACAATAAGCCTGCTTTTTCGCGCTCGCCCATGCCCAACCAACAGATACGGGAAGGCAATCCTTGGAAGGCAATTTTTTCTTTTGCCATATCCAACCATCGGTGCAATCCTTTATTGTCGGGGAATAATTCTTTTAAAGCAGCATCGGTTGTATATATATCTTCCGGATCGCCACTAAGCGCTACCCATCTAAATGGACCTTTACCTTCGCAGAACAACGGACGGATATAGGCAGGCACAAAGCCTGGGAAATTAAACGCATTTTCAACCCCACGTTTATCGTGTGCTTGTCCTCTCAGATTATTACCATAATCGAATGTTATAGCACCACGATTTTGCAATTCCAACATCAGTTTTACGTGATGCGCCATGGTATCTAAAGAACGACGAGAATAGGAGTCTTTATCACTTTCGCGCAACGCATTTGCTTCGTCTACACTTAAGCCTTCTGGGAAATAGCCAATCAATTCATCATGCGCCGAGGTTTGATCGGTAAGCGTATCTATGGCGATATTTCTATCAATCAAGCGTTGCAATAAATCTACCACATTGCAACATACACCAATAGAAACCGCTTCGCCGGCTGCTTTTGCCGCTAAGGCACGGTCAATAGCTTCGTCGATCGTAGTAGCCACTTCATCTAAGTAGCGGGTTTCTATTCTTTTTTGAATGCGCCACGCTTCCATTTCGGCTACCAAGGCTACGCCTTCATTCATGGTGATGGCTAACGGCTGAGCGCCACCCATACCACCTAAACCAGCGGTTACATTCAAGGTGCCTTTAAGACTACCGTTATAATGTTTATTGGCCAACGACAAATAGGTTTCGTATGTGCCTTGCACAATGCCTTGCGAGCCAATATAGATCCAGCTACCAGCGGTCATTTGTCCATACATCATCAAACCCTTCGCTTCTAGTTCACGGAAATGCTCCCATGTAGCCCAGCGGCCTACCAAGTTGGAGTTAGCAATAATTACACGAGGCGCATCTTTGTGTGATCGTAATACGCCAACGGGTTTGCCACTTTGCACCAACAAGGTTTCGTCTTCTTCGAGCGTTTTTAGTAGGGCAAGAATTTTATCAAAACTTTCCCAATCGCGCGCAGCTTTACCAATACCGCCATATACAACCAGTTCCTCTGGTTTTTCGGCTACTTCTGGATCCAAATTATTTTGAATCATTCTATACGCAGCTTCGGCTACCCAATTTTTACAATTCAAGGTATTGCCGGTAGGCGCTTTTATAATTCGAGAACTATCTTTATAGGTTGGCATATTTTTTATTTTGTTTATCAGCTTGAGTACCTAGATCAACTTCCGTTGCGTCGCACCCTTCAGCAGGGGTAGTGCGCGTGGGGCTCTTAAAGCGCAGCGATGGCTTGGTCTAAAATAGCAGCCATGTCGGATTCCGCTACTGTTTGTTTTTCAAATGTTTTTCCGGTTACTTGTTCGTATAATTCAATATAACGAGCAGAAATAGCGTTTACTACTTCATCTGTCATGGTAGGTACTTGTTGTCCTTCTTTACCTTGAAAGCCATTCTCCATCAACCATTCGCGAACAAATTCTTTACTCAATTGTTTTTGTGCTTCGCCTTTTGCTTGGCGCTCTTCAAAACCATCGGCATAGAAATAACGAGAAGAATCGGGCGTGTGTATTTCATCGATTAAGTAAATGGTATCACCAATAAAACCAAATTCGTATTTAGTATCTACTAAAATCAATCCGCGCTCTGCAGCCATTTTTTTACCTCTTTCAAATAAGGCAAGCGTGTAGCGCTCAAGTTGCTCGTATTGTTCTTTAGCTACTAGGCCACTACTGATAATTTCTTCCCGACTAATATCTTCGTCGTGCCCTTCGTGTGCTTTAGTGGTGGGTGTAATAATTGGACTTTCAAAAAAATCATTTTCTTTTAAGCCTTCTGCTAAGCTAACGCCGCATAAGCTGCGCAATCCACTTTTGTAGGTGCGCCATGCATGGCCCGTTAAGTTGCCACGTACGACCATTTCTACAGGAAAGGTTTCGCATTTCAAGCCAATGCTGCCATTAGGCAATGGCGTAGCCTTAAGCCAATTTGGTAAAATATCTTCGGTAGCTTTTAAAGCGCCTGCAGCAATTTGGTTGAGCACTTGTCCTTTGTAGGGGATGGGTCGAGGCAGTACCACATCGAAAGCAGAAATACGATCGCTTACGATCATAGCTAAATATTGATCGTTGATGGTATATACATCACGTACTTTTCCTTTGTAAAAATTAGTTTGATTGTGTAGCGTTAACATGAAATTGTTTTTTATAAAACAAAGATACACTCGCTTTGTTGAAGCGAGAAAAAAGTTGTTAGAATTTATCCACGATTTAAATTGATTATCTTTAAAACTTAAAAATGATTGTATGATTACCTTTGTTATTATCGGCATTACCTGCTTGGTTTCTATTGTTGCTTTCCAAAACGACAGGCTTGTTAATCAGCTATCGTATAGTCCCTATTCAATCAAACGCGATCGCAGTAAAGGCTACCAAATGCTTACCCATGGCTTTGTGCATGCCGATTATTCACATTTACTCTTCAATATGTTGAGTTTGTTCTTTTTTGCGCCGGCTTTAGAAAATAGTGTTTTTTCTACTGGGGAGTTTATTTTCTTATACCTAAGCGCCATCGTAGTTGCGGCTTTGCCAAGTTATAAAAAACACCAAAATAACTATGCCTATAGCGCTGTAGGTGCTAGTGGTGCGGTAAGTGCGGTATTGTTTTCTTGTGTATTATTTATGCCCTGGAGTGTTATTTATATCAAGTTTATAATACCCATTTACTTTATATTGTTTGCTTTGGGCTATGTCATCTATTCTTATGTGATGGGCAAGCGCCAGTCGGACAATATTGGCCATGATGCTCATTTGTGGGGTGCTTTGTATGGCCTTGTGTTTACCCTTATTACCCATCCACAAACCTTGCCATACTTTATAGATCAGTTGCAACATCCGCCCTTCTTATAATAAAAAAAAGCCCCGAATTCGGGGCTTTTTTAAAAGTAGTTCAACTTATAATCTTGATTTGATAGCAGCAATATCTGCAATGCGTTTTTCTGCTAATTTGATAGCAGCGCCTTGCACATGCATTTTTTCTGCTTCAGCATAGTTGAAAATCTCTAAAGTTCTATCGAAAATTTTCTCTACATTGTTCATAACACGCTCTCTGTTGTAACCGTCTAATTCGGCACCAACATTGATTAAACCACCAGCATTAATTAAAAAGTCGGGAGCATAAACAATACCTTTTTCAATGAGTTTATTGCCATGAATTGTTTCGTCTGCTAATTGATTGTTGGCAGCGCCAGCAATTATGGCACAGTTCATTTTGCTAATGCTATCATCGTTGATCGTAGCGCCTAATGCACACGGTGCATAAATATCAAAATCAACATCCCACATGCCTTTTGCATCAATCACTTCTACATTTCGATGCGCATCTACTGTTTGTTTAATTTTTTGAGCATCGATATCAGTGATATATACTTTTGCGCCTGCTTTTATTAAATGTCCAACAAGGTATTGACCAACGTGTCCTACCCCTTGAACCATTACTTTTTTACCAGTTAAATCTTCAGCGCCAAATTGTTTTTTAGCGGCAGCTTTCATACCAATGAAAACGCCATAAGCGGTGAAAGGAGAAGGGTCGCCGCTGCCACCCATGTATTCCGGAACGCCCGTTACATGTTTTGTTTCTAAAGCGATATACTCCATATCTCTTGCAGAGGTGTTTACATCTTCTGCAGTAATATATTTACCATTAAGGCTATTTACAAATTTTCCATATCGGCGCCATAAAGCTTCCGATTTCATAGAAGGGTCTGCGATAATAACCGCTTTGCCACCACCTAAGTTTAAACCGCTGATAGCTGCTTTATAGGTCATGCCTCTACTTAAACGTAGGGCATCTACCACCGCATCTTGATGGCTGCTATAATGCCACAGGCGGGTGCCGCCCAATGCTGATCCTAAAGTGGTATTATGAATGGCGATGATGGCGCTAAGTCCGCTTTGTTTATCGTTACAAAACACCACTTGCTCATGGCCCATTTCTTGCATTAAATCAAATGTTGATGGATGCATACTATTTTTGGTTTTAGGGTGCAAACCTACTATTATTTTTCAAATAGTAGAAATTTGCTCTTGTATTTAATTCTATTCTTGATGGGTATTTGTTTTGCCAAACCACTCATCTCGGTGTTTTCGAAGGGGATGGTCTTTTGATTTATTAAAGATCATGGCGCCTTTGTCAATCCCTTTTCTCAAATTCGCTTGTTCTTCTGCTGGCAGTTTTATGAAATCGTGACAAGCATCGGAGCAAGTACCTTCCATAGCTTGTTGGCAAGCAGGGCATTGGATAAATAATAAATGACAGGCATCGTTTTTGCAATTCGTATGATCGTCGCAAGGAGCGCCACATTGATGGCATTTTGCTATGATGTCGTCTGATATTCGTTCGCCTAAGCGCTCGTCAAATACAAAATTCTTGCCAATAAATTTATTAGGTAGGCCCGCTTCTTTTGCTTTGCGGGAATATTCTATAATGCCTCCTTCTATATGAAATACATTTTTAAAACCTTGGTGTTTGAAGTATGCACTGGCTTTTTCGCAGCGAATGCCTCCTGTGCAATACATTAAAATAGGATCTTCCTTTTTGTCTTTGAGCATATCAATGGCCATAGGCAATTGTTCTCTAAAGGTATCGGAAGGCACTTCGATCGCATTTTCAAAATGACCTACTTCGTATTCATAATGGTTGCGCATATCTACCACAATCGTATTCGGATTGCTCAATAAATCATTGGTTTCTGCTGCTTTAAGATATTGGCCAACAGCAGCTGGATTAAAGCTTGGGTCGTCGATGCCGTCTGCTACAACTTTGTTTCTTACTTTAATACGTAGCACCCAAAACGATTTTCCATCATCATCGACCGCAATGTTTAAACGTAAATTTTTTAAGGCTTCATATTGCTCCAGCGTTCTACGAAGTTCATCGATATTTGCAGTGGGTATATTGATTTGTGCATTGATACCTTCTTGAGCCACATAAATTCTACCATACACATTGAGGGCGGTTAGTTGCAACCACAATTGATCGCGAAATGCATGCGGATCTTCAATGGGAAAATACTTGTAAAATGAAATGGTCGTGCGAGGAGTTGGGTCGGCTAATAAGCGCTGTTTTAACTCTTCATTGGAAACGCGGTTGTGTAACACTGGCATGGTGAACCTCCCTTGGATATTTAATGAATAATTGAAAACGCAAATTTAACCTTTTTTCAGTTAACGGTTAAGTATTCTAACTAATTGAAATTCGCTTTTAAACTGACATTTATCATTTTAAGAAAGCCTTATGGTCTATTTTTCAATCGGAGTAAGGGCTGCTCTAGCCAATGCCAAGAGGCATAGGATAAGGGAATGAGCACGATAAGGCTGCCCATAAATAATTGCCATCCTTGCATAGGATGCCATTGCACTAATAATTGTTGTACGGGGAAGGCGTAAATATAAAGGCCATAAGATGGATCGCCCAATTGTTGTAGCCTATCTAACTTGGGTGCATGCATTGTAGCGAGGCTTAACACTAAAATTGGATAGCACAAATAAAGTACCCAATTGGCTTGATGGATATATAAACTAGTTAAAAGAATAAGTATAGCGGCTGCAGCCAAATGCTTACGGTAAGGCAATTGTTTCCAATTAATAAAACTTCCCAATGCGCCGGCAACAAAATAAATAACTACATCGAAGCTTAAACTTAATGAACTATGAGCGCCAGGCAAAAAGCCGGAGCTTAAACGCGCATCAAATAAAGTAAGTCCGATGTAAAGATTTATAAACACTATGCTCAAAACTAGTTTTTGAATAATGGAATTGCGCTTAATAATAAAAAATGTAGCAATGCAAGCATAGCAAAGCAGCTCATACCAGATGGTCCACAAAGAACCATTGGCAATATTGCTGAATGGATTTTGCGTAAAACATCCTATTAGCGATGGGGTATTTGGAATGCCGGGTATTTTTAGTGAAGAGAGCAAATAATGATAAGTGCTCGGGTTGTTAAAATAGGCAGAGGTAGAAAAGCTCGTGCATAAGGGGCCTATAATAAAAGTGGTAATGCATAAGGCGCTTAATAAACCAGGAACAATGCGAAGTGTTCTTTTTTTTGCATAATTCAACAAGCTAGTGCTGCGTAATAAACTCTTATAAATTAGGAAGCCACTAATTACAAAAAAACCGCGTACGCCCAAATACGAAAAATTTAATTGCTGATGACTCCATTGAAATAATACATCGTTTTCTCCGCTGCCACTTAACAGCACAGCATGTGTGGCAATTACAAAGAGAGCAAACAGAATTCTTAGAAGGAGAAAATTATTTTTGATTGGTAGCATGCTTAACGTAAAGATAAGCGCATAAAAATAAACTAAAAATGATGCGAAGGTATTTTTTGTCGTAATAAGTAATTAAGTTTGCCTATTAGATTTGACTGGCAATGATAGAACTCGTTAATGTAAAAAAAGGATTTGGCACTAAAGTGGTGGTTAATGGCGTTTCTTCTATAATGCAATCCAGTACTACTAATTTGATTATTGGCTCGAGTGGTAGCGGCAAAACCGTTTTATTAAAATGCATGATCGGTCTATTCAAACCCGATGAAGGACAGGTTTTATACGAAGGCGTTGATTTATATAGTATGAATGAAGGGCAAATGAAAGAAGTGCGCAAACAAATAGGCATGTTGTTTCAGGGTTCTGCTTTATTTGATAGTAAGACCGTAAAAGAGAATGTGCAATTTCCCTTAGATATGTTTACTAATTTAACCACCTTAGAAAAAGAAAAGCGCGTAGATGAAGTATTGGAGCGCGTTCGAATTCAGGGTGCCCACCAAAAATCGCCAGCCGAAATTAGTGGTGGTATGAAAAAGAGGGTGGCCTTGGCAAGAGCCATTGTATTGAATCCTAAATATTTGTTTTGCGACGAACCCAATTCGGGCTTAGATCCCCAAACATCTATTGTTATTGATGAGTTGATTAAAGAAATAACGGAAGACTATAAAATGACCACCATTATCAATACGCACGATATGAATACGGTAATGGAAAGCGGTGATCATATTTTATACATGCATCAAGGTCTAAAACAATGGGAAGGCTCTAGTAAAGAGATTTTTACAAGTCAGAATACCTTGCTGAATGATTTTGTGTTTGCTTCTTCGATGTTAAGAGAATTAAGGGAATTTAAACAACGTTAAGCGTTAGGTAGCTTTTTGAACTAAGTTGTAAGGCTATTTTCAATACTTCCGCACTATTTTAATGCAAAAAAGCAGGCTTTAAGTTTGCAATTGACTTGTTTTACCCTATTTTTGCACACGCAAATACTATTCATTTAAAAAAAACCAATTCATATGGCTGTTTTAGTCAATAAAAATTCAAAAGTAATTGTTCAAGGTTTTACCGGAACGGAAGGAACTTTCCATGCTACACAAATGCTAGAATATGGCACGAATGTAGTGGGTGGTGTTACCCCAAATAAAGGTGGAACGATGCACTTAGATCGTCCTGTTTTTAACACAGTAAAAGATGCTGTTGTTGCTACTGGCGCAGATGTTTCTATTATTTTTGTACCACCAGCATTCGCATCAGATGCGATTATGGAAGCTGCAGATGCAGGTATCAAAGTTATTATTTGTATTACGGAAGGTATTCCTGTACAAGATATGATTATCGCTAAAAATTATATTCAAAACCGCGATTGCAGATTGATCGGTCCAAATTGCCCAGGTGTTATTACCGCTGGCGAAGCAAAAGTTGGTATTATGCCAGGTTTTGTTTTCAAACCAGGAAGAATTGGTATCGTTTCTAAATCAGGTACCTTAACCTACGAAGCAGCTGACCAAGCAGTAAAAGCAGGTATGGGTATATCAACCGCTATTGGTATCGGTGGCGATCCAATTATTGGAACCACTACACGTGAAGCAGTGGAATTATTAATGAACGATCCGGAAACAGATGGTATCATTATGATAGGAGAAATTGGTGGTAATATGGAAGCAGAAGCGGCAATGTGGTTGAAAGAAAATATGCGCAAACCAGTTGTAGGTTTCATCGCTGGCCAAACAGCGCCTCCAGGTCGCCGTATGGGTCATGCTGGTGCTATCGTTGGTGGTGCTGATGATACAGCAGCTGCAAAAATGAAAATTATGAGCGAATGTGGTATTCATGTAGTAGCAAGTCCTGCTGATATCGGTATCACCATGGCCAATGTAATTAATAAATAATATAATCTATTTTAAAAACAGCTCAGTGTACACTGAGCTGTTTTTTTATGGATAATAAGTATCTTGAGTTTAAATTTTTAATATGAAAAGGAGTTGTCTTTTATTATTAGTTGGCCTATGCTCCCTTGCAACGCAGGCGCAAGTGAAAGTGACATCTGGACAAATAATAAGCTTTACCAATTTCAAATCGAATTTTGTTGATGCTAGAAATGTGGATGTTTGGCTGCCCGAACATTATAATCCTCAAAAAAAGTATGCGGTGCTTTATATGCACGACGGACAAATGTTATTTGATTCTACTACAACTTGGAATCATCAGGAGTGGGGTGTAGATGAGTGCTTTACAAAAAACGCTTCAGCATTACCCAATACTATTGTTGTGGGGGTGTGGAATAGTGGTAAACATAGGCATGTCGATTACTTTCCGCAAAAACCCTATGCGTTGCTAACACAAGAAGAACAAGCACGCATTGCTGCTTATGTAAGAAATGAGGCAGCGCTTTTTGCCGATGGCATTCGTTCCGACAATTACTTAAAATTCTTGGTAATGGAATTAAAGCCTTTTATAGATAGTGCCTTTGCAACCTACAAAGACGCATCACATACCGCTGTTGCAGGCTCTAGTATGGGAGGGTTGATTTCTATGTATGCAATTTGTGAGTATCCATTAGTTTTTGGCAGCGCCGCTTGTCTTTCTACCCACTGGCCGGGTATTTTTACCATAGATCGTAATCCAATACCCAATGCTTTTGCTTCTTATTTAAAAACACATATGCCCGATCCTAAAACGCATAAACTCTATTTTGACTATGGCACAAAAACGTTAGACTCTTTGTATGAGCCTTACCAGCACATTATAGACGGAGTTATGCAGCAAGGTGGTTATACGCATAAAAATTGGATGACGATGAAGTTTGAAAATGAGGATCATTCTGAAAAAGCATGGCGCAAAAGATTATTTATTCCCTTACATTTTATTTTGAATTAGCATGTTGTATAAAGTAATTGGCTTAATGAGCGGCAGCTCCTTAGATGGCTTAGATATAGCCTATTGCCATATTGAAGAAAATAGAGGTCGATGGAGTTATGAAATAAAAGCAGCTAGTTGCAAGGCCTATTCTCAAGAATGGCTGCACGCATTAAAGGATGCAGCGCAACAAACAGTTCCGGAATTTTTAGAGCTGCATACCGCCTATGGTCATTATGTTGGTCAATGTGTAAATGAATTTATCCGGGAGCAAGCCTTAGATTTAAAAGTAGATTTTATTGTTTCGCATGGGCATACGGTGCATCATAATCCATCTAAGCAAACGAGTTTTCAATTAGGTTGTGGTGCAAGTATTGCGGCTACTACGCAATTGCAAGTGATCAATGATTTGCGTGCCATGGATGTAGCCTTGCATGGACAAGGAGCGCCAATAGTACCTATAGGCGATTATTTTCTATTTAATGAATATGCTTATTTATTGAATCTTGGCGGCATCGCTAATATTACTATTAAGCAAAATCAGTCGCTATTGGCTTTTGATATTTGTGTAGCCAATCAAGCGCTCAATTATTGGGCGCAAAAACTCGGATTGGCATACGACGATAAAGGAAGTATAGCAGCTAGCGGATCTTTGCATAGCGGATTATTAGCGCAGCTTTCCGAACATGCATATTACAAAGTGCAAGGTCCTAAATCATTGAGTAATGAGCAGGCTATGCATTTGGTTTCGGCATTGTTGGAAGACACAAGTATTTCTGTAGCCGATGCGTTACATACCTTAGTGCATTTTATAGTAGATAAAATTGAAGCAGCCCTAATTGCTAATCATTGTCAAGAACAAGCTTCAATGCTTGTTACAGGCGGAGGTGCTTTTAATGATTATTTAATAGCACAATTGCGTGTGCGAATGCAATCGCTAGGTATTGAAACGGTTGTGCCCGATCCATTAGTGGTACAATATAAAGAAGCTTTAATTATGGCATTCATTGGCGTGTTGCGCTGGAGAGAAGAACTAAATGTATTGAAGGCTGTAACAGGGGCATCTAAAAGCAGTATTGGCGGTGCTTTTTGGATGGGTGCTTAAGATTCGTTTTGGATAGAAACATAATTATCGATTGGTAATCTTTTTGAAATAGAACGCGCAAGGGTTACTTCATCAGCATATTCCAATTCGCCTCCAAAAGCGATTCCACGTGCGATGGTGGTGATTTTTACCGAAGTGCCTTGAAGCATTTTAGAAAGATAATATACAGTAGTGTCTCCTTCTATGGTTGGACTTAAAGCCATTATAATTTCTTCTGTGCCTTCAGATTGGATGCGTTCGTGCAAATTGCTTATATGTAATTGCTCTGGCCCTATGCCATCTAAAGGCGATAATACACCGCCCAATACATGATACAAGCCGTTGTATTGTTGTGTGCTTTCTATAGCAATTACGTCTCTAATAGATTCTACAATGCATAGCTGTGATTTCTTACGAACGCTATTGTTGCAAATAGTACACACTTCATTATCCGAAATATTAAAACATTGTTTGCATATTTTAGTGTCATTGCGCACTTGCTGAATAGCTTGTAGGAAATCATCTACTTCTTCCTTTTTCATTTTCATAACATGCAAGACCATACGTAAAGCAGACTTCTTGCCTATGCCGGGCAATTTTGAAAATGCTTGAACTGCTTGTTCTATTAGTCGTGAAGAGAAAATCATAGTTGGCTGTACTTAGGTAGGTAAAATTACAAAATCATGCTTGTTTTCTTAAGTTAATTTTGGATTTTCCTTGTGTCGTTGGTGGTCGCGTTTATTTTTCTTTTCAAAATTTTTTTGCAACGCATCGTTGAGGTTTACGCCTGTTTGGTTGGCTATGCAAATCAACACCCACAAAACATCGGCTAGCTCGTCTTCTATCTGTAAGTCTGCTTCTTGTCCTTTGTTCGATTGTTCTCCAAATTTACGAACCATAATACGTGCTAGTTCGCCTACTTCCTCCATGAGAATACCCATATTGGTTAGTTCATTAAAGTAGCGCACGCCTATGGTTTTTATCCATTGGTCTACTTGATCTTGAGCTTCTTGGATACTAAGTTGCTTCATAAGTAAATTTTATACTACAATATTACAACAAGATGAACGATGTTTGTATATTGTATTTAAATTTGAGTATTAATTATAAACTATGTTTCAGTCAGATAAAGAAGGCGTATTATTTTTGAATCAGAAATACAAGCTGTTAAAAGAGGAAATTGCCAAAGTTATTATTGGTCAGGATGCAGTAGTAGAAAAATTACTGATTTCTATTTTATGTAATGGGCATAGTTTATTAGTTGGGGTGCCAGGATTAGCGAAAACGCTCTTGATCAAAACCTTGTCCGAAGCGTTGGATTTAGATTTTAAGCGCATTCAGTTTACGCCCGATCTTATGCCGAGTGATATTACTGGTACGGAAATCTTAGATGAACATCGACAATTTAAATTTATCAAAGGTCCTTTATTTGCTAATATTATTTTGGCCGATGAAATTAATAGAACGCCTCCCAAAACACAGGCTGCTTTATTGGAAGCCATGCAAGAAAAAACAATAACTGCGCAGGGTGTATTGTATAATTTACCGAAACCCTTTTTTGTATTGGCTACGCAGAATCCTATTGAGCAAGAAGGAACCTATCCTTTACCCGAAGCACAATTGGATCGTTTTATGTTTCAGATTTATTTAAACTATCCAAGTTTTGAAGAAGAAGTAGCCATTGTAAAAAGTACTACTACGGCAGCGTCTACTACTATAAATAAAATAATGAGTGTTGAAGAGATTATTGCCTGTCAACAATTGGTGCGCAAAGTGCCTGTACCCGATAATGTATATGAGTTTGCCGTTGGATTGGTGCAGCGCTCTCGACCTAAAACAACCCAAGCTGCAGCTATTGCAAATGATTATTTAAGTTATGGTGCTGGACCAAGGGCATCTCAGTTTTTAATTCTTGCCGCAAAATGCCATGCCTTGATTCACGGAAAGTTTTCGCCCGATATAGAAGATGTAAAAGCGGTAACACAAAATGTATTACAACATAGAGTTGTCAAAAATTATAAAGCCGAAGTGGCGGGAGTATCCACCGCTCAAATAATTGAGCAACTTTATTAAAATAAAAAGGCACTTGATTTCAAGTGCCTTTTTATTTTATTTATTTTGAAGTTTTTTAAGCTTCATAGCATTTAATATTTCAGTTATCTTTTGTTTGGTATGCAAAGAAAAATCCGATTGCATCATCCAGTCGTAATATTGTTGTTCTATCGTAAAAACCTCTTCTACCTTCTTGCCTTTGTGTTTGCCAAAATTGAAATAAGGAATATTGTCTTTTAAAAGTATTCTGCGACCATAATCTAAAAACACATCTGTATTTGTGAATTGGTGCAATGCTTTAATATCATTTTCTAAAGCCCCTGCATATTTGTCTAACTGAGCTTCAAGAATATCAATCGTTGCATTGATATCGGCAGCAGCGCTATGTGCATTGGTTAGTTCTTTTTGGCAATAAAACTGATAAGCGGCACTTAGGGTTCTGCTTTCCATTTTGAAGAATATTTGTTGCACATCTACCATAGATCGCTCTGTAAAATCTACTTGAATGCCAACTCTTAAAAACTCTTCAGCTAGTAAGGGCAAATCAAATTTGCTAGAGTTATAGCCGCCTAAATCGCAACCTTTCATCCATTCATACAATTCGCTAGCGAATTGTTTGAAGAGGGGAGCTTTTGCAATATCTGCATCAAAGATGCCATGTACAGCACTTGCTTCGGCCGGAATAGGCATGCCCGGGTTGATACGTTTTTCATACGTATCACGTTGCCCATTGGGATTGATTTTTACAAATGCTAATTCAACAATTTTATCTTTACTTGGATCTACACCAGTAGTTTCAAGATCGAAGAAAATAATTGGTTTTTTTAATTGTAATTGCGCCATAGTTTTTTTCTTAAACCGATTTTATTGGAGTCCAGTCAATACCTTCAAAAGTACCGGAGCTCATCAATAATAAACAGATAGGTTTTCCTGTTTGTGAATTTACCGAAGAATATACATAATTCCAAAGATCTTCCTTGTTATTAAAAACTTGAAGGCCTTTAGTATTAAAATGAGTTTTGATGGTATTAGCGTTTAAGTCTTCTAATCCTTTAATGTGTAAGGCTTCTTTGCTATAGAAAACAATAGCTTCATCGGCACCTTCCATCGATTGGTTATATTCTTTTAAGAATGCTTCGTTTAAGCTGCTATAGGTATGTAATTCGAAACAAGCAATGAGGTGGTAGTCAGAAAAGTTCTCTCTTACCGCTTGTAGTGTTGCTTTTAATTTTGACGGCGCATGTGCAAAATCTCTAAAAGCAATCAGTCCATCGGTGTCTATTATTTTTTCTAATCGTTTTGCAGCGCCCGTAAAGGAAGCAATGGCTTCGTAACACATTGCTTCTGCTATCCCTAATTCCATACAAACTTTTATGGCAGCTTGCATGTTGAGCAAATTATGTTTGCCTAAAACATTCACTTTAATTGGACCTTCTTTTGTTTGTATTACGGGTTGGTTGTTTTCAAAGCTATAAGAAGGCATGCCATAGGGCGTATTTTTTAAATGCGATGTAGCTTGATGAACCAATTTAAGTACTTCCTCATCTGTTTCGTTATAATACAAACTAGCATCACTTTGCATATTGCTTAGATAATGCACAAATTGGTCGGTATAGTTTTCGTAGGTTGGAAATACATTGATATGATCCCATGCAATGCCACTCAAGACGCTGATGTGTGGATGGTAGAAAAATATCTTCGGTTTTTTCTCAATGATAGATGCTGGGTATTCGTCGCCTTCTAAAATGATAATAGGAGCATCGCTCAATTTTACAGACTGATCAAATCCTTCAACTTTTGCACCTACCATATAATCGAAGTCGATAGCTGCATATTTTAAAATATGCATTATCATGGAAGTGATGGTAGTTTTGCCATGACTTCCTGCAACAACTACGCGTTTTTTGTCTTTGCTTACTTCGTAAATGTATTCTGGGAAAGAATAGATTGGGATACCTAGTGTTTGGGCTTTAAGTAATTCAGGATTGTTGGCTTTAGCATGCATGCCTAAGACTATGGCGTCTATGGAGGTATCTATTTTTTCGGGAAACCAACCTTCTTTTTCCGGCAATAAATGCTGCTGTGCTAAATTTGTTTTTGCGGGATCTTTAATTTCATCATCGCTTCCGCTAATGCTATGTCCTTGTCTTTTAAGCGCGAGTGCTAATTGGTGCATAATTGCGCCACCAATGGCAATAAAGTGAATTTTCTTCATGTTGTTACGATGCGAGGTCTATTTATAGAATCTTTAAATTAGTAAAAATTAGTGCTTTTTTAGTTTTTTGAATGAAATATTTATATTTTTTGTTTATTATTGTAAATATATTTACCGATATGAAATTTAATAAATTTAGCTCCATCGTTTTAATTGTTTTTGCAATTGCTTTGATTTTATTGTCATCTTGTGTTACGCAGCGTTACGGATGCCCAAATCATTTATAGTATTATTAAAGATTAAATAAAAAAAAAGAAGAGCAGCGCTCTTCTTTTTTTATTTAGAATTTCAGACCTAAATGAAACTGAAAGATTCTTGACTTCCAAAGATCATCGGTAGAAACTTTATTAGCATTGCTTAAGTCGGTTATAAATCGAGCGCCAATATTAAGATTCATTGGTAAGTCTATCCATAAACCACCAACAGCTGCTACAGCACCACTTTTAAATATATCTTGAGAACCTTTCAACAGACTGTCTTTATCTTTAATATTTACTATGCCGCTAAATTGTGGTCCCATTTGCAACCAAACATTTGGTATCAACTTAATTTGCAATAAAATAGGAAAGTTGATATAATTAACATTGATTGTTTTATTGGCGGTTGCGGCATTAAAAGAGTTTTTGTAAATATTCCATAGGTTGCTTGCAGTTATAATACTACTATCTGTACTGTAACTTGTTTGGCTAAAATAGGCCTCGCCATGCAATCCTATTTTTTTAAGTTTGATACTTATAAAAGCCCCGCCGTGCCAATTTGTTTTTAATTCGTTTTTCCAAACACCACCATCTACATTATTTAAATTCAAACCGGTTTTCAATCCTATTTGGATTTGCATAGCTGGTTCTGATTGGGCTAAAGAAATACTTGCCCAGAATACTAAAATGGAAATACTGCTTATAATTTTTTTCATAGTAATTGATTTTGGCTATTATAAAGGTACTAATTATTAATTTGCAATATATTAAACAATGGATTTACTATTTGAGAAGCCTCAATAAGATTTTTTATTAAATCTGGATTGCTTCCATAAAAATCTAGAAAATTACAATAGCGTTCTTGTAATTGATTGTCTGGGAAAAGCTCCGCTTTTAATTGTGCAACTTGATTTTGGTAAGTTTGGAGCTTTCTTTTTTCTGCACGAAGCATTTTTTGCTGTAATTGCACAACGTGTTTCTCAATTTTAGAAATTGTTGCAGCTGCTGCATCATTTAAAGTAGGATCAATAGTTTGAGCTTTTAATTGAACATGCTGCATAATAGCTTGCATACTTTCCCATTGTTCGTTTAGTGAGGGTTCTTCGATACCCAATTCTTTTAATTTTAATTTGAGCAGCGTTTCTGTAGCATTAAAAATAGATTGCTCCGTTAATCCTATTTGTAATAATTTCTTTTGTTGTTGGGTATTTATTAGTAAATAGCTTTGTCTCAAAAGTAAAGGTGGAAAAAAGATACGGTGTTCTTTGAAAATTGGCTTTAGCTGCAACCAATAGGCAATTTCTGCGCCGCCACCAATAAATGCTACGTTTGGCAACCACGTTTCTTGTAATAGTCCACGGGTAATGACATTAGTGCTAAAGCGTTCAGGGAAATTATACAACTCGTTTAAAATCTGCTCTTGAGCAAAAGTTAAACTAGTATTTACAATCGAGTACTTATCGTTGTTCCATTCAATCCGATTTCGGCCATTTTCATTTAAATAAAATAAATTGATGGGTCTAGGATTAGCTTGAGTGGGGTAGTATGCATTGATTTTTTGGGATTGCTCTTGGCATAAATAAAAAGATTTTCTTTCCAAAAGTTCTTTCTCAAATAGTGGAATCATTTTTTCTTTTACCATTCGGTCATCCGGATTGAAAACTAGTAATCCGTATTCACCAAATAAAGCATGTACCAATGATTGCGTTGCTTTGCTAATCGTAGATTCCTCGGCATATGCTTTTGTAAGCATTTGCTTTAATTGATTTGTATGGTCATTGCTTGGACCAATATACGAAAGCACCTTTTTTAAAATTTCTGCTGCATATTTTGTTTCTGCTCTTCCAAAAGCGCCTTTAAGCTCTGGGTAGTCCCAAGTAAAGGTTTGTTGGTTGAAATTAAAATGGGCTAATTCATCCCAATCGTTATCCTCCGATCCCATATAGTAAATGGGTATAAATTTCTTTTGAGGATAGCGTTTGTTTAAATAATTAGCTAAGGCAATAGTATGAGCAATTTTGTATAAGAAATAAATGGGCCCTGTTAGTAAATTGGGTTGATGCGCTGTGCAAACGGTATATGTTTGTTCGTTTTGTAGTAAATCAATTTGCTGCTGAATAGTATCGTTTTCATAAGCAGTATATTGATTTTTTAAAACTGCAACTAAAGCAGTTCTGTCTATTGTAAAATTATTTCGTTCAGCTATTGCTCGGTCGATGCCATCTAAAGAGGGTTCGAAGGCTTGCCATTCAGAAAATATAGGAAGTTTAGCAATATAATCTACGGCTAATTTTGAAAAGGAGTGTGTACTAGAATAATCAATATGTTTTATTGGTTTGATCACGCTGTAATTATTTTCATAAAGATACTATTTCTCGCTTGCTCCTCCTTGTTTTAACCAATTCTTCTTTAACTTTATCTATATTTTAAGTTATGGATAGCAGCTACGTTAGTATTAAAAATTGGTCTGATGAAGATCGCCCTAGAGAAAAATTGTTGAGCAAAGGGATTGCTTATTTAAGCGATGCCGAATTGCTTACTATCCTTATTGGAACGGGCACAAAAAACAAATCTGCTTTAGATTTGGCTAATGAAATCATTAAATTGGTAAGAGGCAATTTGCACGAGTTGGGACGCTTAAGTGTAAAGCAGCTCATGCAAATAAAAGGGATAGGATTAGCTAAAGCAATTACCATATCCGCAGCCCTTGAAATGGGAAGACGCAGACAATTGTCAGAAGCCCTTGTAAAACCACAATTAATGAATAGTAGGCATTGTTTTGAGGTATTGCAGCCATTGATGAGTGATTTGCTGCAAGAAGCATTTTATGTACTTTTTTTAAATCATAATAACCGCTTAATGCATGCAAAAAAAATTAGCAATGGAAGTAGTACCGCAACGGTTGTAGATGTTAAGTTAATTATGAAAGAAGCACTCGATGCTAATGCTAATACATTGGTGATAAGCCATAATCACCCTTCAGGTAATTTGCAGCCTAGCGAAGCCGATAAGGCATTGACCAATAAAATAAAAGAAGCTGCAGCATTCATGGATATACGTTTGGTAGATCATATTATTATTGCAGGAGCCACCTATTTTAGCTTTGCAGATGAAGGTTTGCTTTAATATTGGCCGGTAGATAGCATAACTAAAGTGCAAGCGTGCAAGCAAGTGATATTATGTGCAGCAGCTAGTTGTTCTAATACAGGATTTTCGGTGCCTGGATTAAATATAATGCGTTTGGGATTTGCGGTAATTATCACATCTTTAAATAGTTCTTGCAAACTAGGGTTGATATATAAGGTAATGGTATCTATATCGTTAAGTTGCGGAATATTTTTTAAGATAGGCGTATCTTCTATAAACCCCTCTCTATTGCCAATTGCAATTACCATGTGGCCATGTGCTTTTAGCTGTTTTACAGCTTTGTTAGAATAGCGTTCGGTATTTTCACTAGCCCCTAATACCATTGTTTTTTTTGATTTCATTTAAATCTGTATATTTGCAAAGTTATAATAATGCGAAACAAAATAGTACATACTGTTTTTAGTGCTGCCTTGGCATTGCTATTGATGATTTCATCAGTTGCTCCTGAGTGGATCCACCAGTTTTCAGGCCACCAAGACACACAGCACACTAATGAGGTAGGTCTGCAGTTTGAAGGTCAGCATCATCACTGTGCTTTTTTAACATTTGTACCCAGTGTTTTTATAAAAGTTGCTGCAATTTATATACCCTATATAAGCGATTATAAAACAGCTAATTACCAAAGATATTCGAGTCAAGCGTATAATCGAATATTATTCCATTCTAGTCTATTAAGAGGCCCCCCAAGTAGTATATAATACTATATTTTCAATTTATTAATACTAAAATTATTTTATGAAACAAATATATACGATTTGTTTCCTTGTGCTATTTATATGCTCAGTGAAACAAGGCTTTGCACAAACCCTAACTATTAGCGGAACAGTGCTCAATCATAATAAAAAACCAATAGACCATGCAATAGTATTGCTCAATCCATTAAATAAAGTTGCAGCAACAGATGCAAATGGTCATTTTTCTTTTTTAAATCTCTCAAGCGGTACTTACGCTATAAAAGTTATGGATGAGAATTCCCCTACTATAACGTATAAGGATTTTTCATTAGTAAAGGATACCGTTTTTCGAGTTGTGTTAGAAGACAACATCATTGAACATCAAGAAATTATTGTAACAGGAACAAGCATTGCAACAGAAAGAAGAATTTCGCCAACGCCCATTCATGCTATTGGCTTTAAAGCTATGTTGGAGCAAAGTAGCCTTAATATAATTGATGCTATTTCAAAAGTACCCGGCGTTAATCAAGTTACAACTGGACCATCTATTTCAAAACCAATTATAAGAGGTTTGGGATATAATCGAATTATAACCCTTCAAGATGGCGTTCGCCAAGAAGGTCAGCAATGGGGAGATGAACATGGTATTGAGATTGATGAGTATCATGTTCAAAAAGTTGAAGTCTTAAAAATGCCCTCTTCGTTATCCTATGGGTCAGATGCATTGGGAGGCGTAATTAATATTTTAACCGAACCTACTCAATCGAAAGAAGGTATTAGCGGAACGCTGCTTACAAATATGCAAACCAATAATGGTTTGTTTTCATCGCATGCTAATATAGCTTTTGCCAAAAAAACTTTGCGCGCAGGCTTTTATATTACGTCGAAGTCTGCACATGATTACAAAAATGCATTTGATGGGTATGTATGTAATAGTAGGTTTGAGAATTTAAATTTTGGTGGCCATCTTGGTATTGAAAAAAAATGGGGTTCCTCCAAGCTGTACTTTAGTTCATTTACACAAACACTTGGATTAATAGAAGGGGAGCGCGACGAACAGACAGGAGCTTTTATATATCCTGCTGTAGTTAATGGGCAAGATTCGTTCTTAACCTATGATAAAGCGCAGTATAAAGAATATTCTTTTTTAGTGCCGAAGCAAATTATCATGCACAAAAAAGTATCTTGGAATAATCAAATTGTATTGCCCAATAGCGCTAAAATCAATGCTATTATAGCATACCAAAATAATCAACGAAAAGAATATGCTGTTGCTTCTGCGCCTGATCAAGCAGATCTTCATCTAACACTACATACACTTACATCAACCCTATCTTATTTATTGCCTACCTATAAAGATTGGAATTTAAGTTTTGGTTGGAACGCCATGTATCAAAAAAATATAATTCAAGGCGATGATTTATTGATTCCCAATTATACAATTTTAGATAATGGAGTCTATGCTATGTTTCAAAGGAAAAAGGATAAGTTTTTTGTTAGTGGAGGTATCCGATTCGATTCTAGAATTTTCAAAACAGAAGCCTTGTGGTTAGATACAAATTTTGCAATTGCCAATCAAGTTGAAGATAAATTTTATGAGCAGTTTAGAGAAGATCAATTACGTTTTAGTAGAGTTACTGGTAGTATAGGTATGAGCTACAAGTTAACTAATGATTTGTATGGGAAAATTAATTTTGCTAATGCCTTTAGATCTCCTAATATCGCTGAATTGTCTGCTAATGGGGTACATGAAGGCACTATTCGTTATGAATATGGCAATGTAAATCTGAAGCCAGAAAATGCTACGCAATTAGATTTTGGCGTTGATTACAAATCGAAACACATAAATATACAAGCAAGTGTTTTTACTAATCGAATCCAGAATTTTATTTACCTAAGCAAAATGTTAACGCTGTCTGGTGCAGATTCTATTCCTGTTTTGCGAAATGAAAATCAGTTTACAGCCTTTCAACACACTCAAAATTTAGCTCATTTATACGGCGCAGAATTTTATGTTGATGTTCATCCGCATCCTATCAATCAATTACATTTTGAGCTCACTACTTCTTATGTAAGAGCTATTGGGAAAACAGATAACGGTACTAATTTTGATCTTCCGCAAATTCCTCCATTTAGGTCGCTTATTGCAACTAAATATGAATGGAAGAATTTAACTAATAAAAAGCTGACCGCATATTTTAAAGCAGAACTCGATTATAATAGTCAGCAGAATAAATATTTGACATTAAATAATTCAGAAACAGCAACGCCATCCTATTCGTTATTCAACTTGTATGCAGGAATAGATTTATTTGAGCATACCAGCAAATTGCTCCTCGCAGCTAATAATATATTCGACATAGCCTATCAATCTAATACGAATAGATTGAAGTATGCTGCTCAAAATGTAGTTAGCGGAAGAAATGGTGTTTTTAATATGGGAAGAAATATTAGTTTTACTTTTGTTTATAATTTTTAATATATGCCAACTATACTTTGGGTAGAAACCTCTGCTGCAGCTTCACTATTTTTAGATTCCTTTGCTTTACAACCTTGTAAGGTGATAGATAAAGGAAGTCAAGTTGAAACCGCTAATGGGATTCGTACTTATGATAAAACCTTGATTGGATTTGAAGTAAGTAAGGCAGACTTTACTGAAATTGAAAAGCAAATCACAGAGGCTATTTCATTTTTTAATGATCATGCTGTAGCGTTTGCATCTTTGTTTTCTAAAGACAGTGTATCGGCTCGAATTGATTTTGGATTTTACACCACTTTTGTTGATCAGAAAATTGTGGTGCAACATGATCATTTTCCAAGTGCATTATTATTGCACCTTGGCCAACTTAATATTGATTTAGATTTATCTCAATTTTGGTATGGTGGTCAGCAAGATTTAGCATCTATTTAGTAGCTACTGCATTTATGGCTATCCAAGCCATCATGCCCATTCCAATTTCTAGTGCTTGTTCATCAATATCGAAATGGTCGTTATGAACAGGTGCTAGAAATTTTTCATTATTAGTATTGGTGCCTATTCTAAAAAAGCACCCTGGCATATGTTGTGTATAGAAACTAAAGTCTTCTCCGGCCATTCGTTTGTCTAGTGCTTCCACATTTTCAATGCCCATATAATCACTTGCCCAATTTTTAGCTTGCTCTGTAATTACAGGGTCGTTAAATAAAGAAGGGTAGCCTTTAGGTATTTCAATTGTTGCTTTTGCACCATTTGCATCGCAAATTGCGTTTGTAATTTCATGAATCCATTTATGAGCTTCAGCGCGCCAAGCTTCATCCATTGTTCGGAAGGTGCCTAATATAGTTACCTTGTCTGGAATAACATTGGTAGCAAAGCCACCTTCTATTTTCCCAAAGCTTAAAACAGAGGGTATTAACGGATTGCCTTTGCGAGATGTAATTTGTTGTAAAGAAACGATTACCTGAGCTGCAATGGCTATTGGGTCAATCGTTTGATGAGGTAAAGCGGCATGTCCGCCCTTGCCATGAATTGTAATATAGATTTCATCGGCACTAGCCATGTATTGTCCAGATCTAAATCCAACTTTCCCCACGGGTAAATGTGGGTATACATGTAGCGCATATATGGAACTGGGTTTTGGATTTTCTAATGCATGATCAGCAATCATTAAGCTAGCCCCACCAGGATGTTTTTCTTCACCAGGCTGAAATAATAATTTAATGGTACCCTCCCAATTATCTTTAGTCGCTTGAAGGATTTTGGCTGCGCCTAATAGGCATGCGCTATGCACATCGTGGCCACAAGCATGCATAACTCCCTTGTTTTTAGAGGCATAACTACAATCATTTGCTTCTAAGATAGGAAGGGCATCCATATCGGCTCTTAAAGCTATGCAATTATATTCTGGGTTCTTACCCTTGATGAGTGCAACAATGCCGGTACCAGCTACTCCTGTTTTATGTTCGATGCCAAATTCATTGAGTTTATTGGATATAAACTTTGCGGTTTCAAATTCTTGAAAAGACAATTCGGGATGGGCATGTATATGATGCCTAATAGCTTGTATTTCTGAAAAAAATTGATGGGCTAATTGTTTGATTGTTGTTTGCATACATCCCTATATTAAATACTAAGTTAGTATTAATTTTTAGATTCTTCAATGATTTGTAGGCTAGCTGAGCAGCCAATTCTATTGGCACCTGCTGCAATCAATTCTTTTGCAAAGGCATAGTTGCGTATGCCACCAGATGCTTTTATTTGAATGGATGCAGGTAGGCAACTTTTTATGGTTATGATGTCTTCGGTGCTAGCACCTTTAGAAGCATATCCGGTTGAGGTTTTTATAAAATCAACATTCAGGGCTGCATATATTTTACAGCATGCAATAATCTCTTCTTTGGTTAATTCGCCGCTTTCGATAATAATTTTAACAATGCATTGGTGTTGGTGTGCCAACTCAATGATGGCTTGTGCCTCAGCTCTAAGAAAGTCCCATTGTTTATTTTTAACGGCACAAATATTATGCACCACATCTAGTTCTTTGGCTCCATGCGCAATGGCTTCTTGTACTTCAATTAATTTTGAGGCGGTGCTATTATATCCGAACGGGAATCCAATAACAGTAGCAATGACAACATTAGAATTCGCTAAACTTTCTTTTGCTAGTTTTATATAATTGCCACTAACGCATACTGCTTTTATATTATAGCGCATCGCTTCCGTGCATAGCAGAATAATATCTTCCGACTTCGCTGTTGGTTTCAACAGGGTATGATCTATGTAGGAAGCGATGGGTAGCATTATAAGTTTTTTATTAGTTCTTCTGCAAATTCACTTGTTTTTAAAAGTGTAGCGTCATGCATAAGATTATAAAAATCTATAGTTACACGCTTTCTTTTAATAGTAGTTTTTAAGCTTTCTACGATGGCGTCTGCTGCTTCGTTCCAGCCCATGTATTCCAACATCATTACGCCACTTAATAATAAAGAGGAGGGGTTCATAGTATTAGTGTTGGCAAATCGAGGCGCCGTTCCATGTGTGGCTTCAAATACCGCATGGCCTGTTGTGTAATTGATATTGCCACCCGGTGCAATACCAATGCCGCCAACTGCAGCTGCAAGTGCATCGGAAATATAGTCGCCATTCAAATTCAATGTAGCGATTACACTAAAATCTTTTGGTGCTAATAAAATTTGTTGTAAGAAATTATCGGCGATACAATCATTGATTATGATTTTACCTTCTACGCTTGCTTTTTTAAGGGCAATATTTGCAGCTTCTTCATTCTGTTCTGCTTTTATTGCTTCCCATTCCATCCAAGTAAATACTTGATCTCCAAATGCTTCTTTTGCTATTTCATAACCCCAATTTTTAAATCCACCTTCTGTGAATTTCATAATATTGCCTTTATGTACCAGGGTTACACTTGGTTTCTTTTGTTCTATAGCATATTGAATTGCTGCTTTAATGAGTCGTTGAGAACCTTCTTTTGAAACCGGTTTAATGCCTAGTGCCGTACTTTCTGGGAATCGAATTTGCTTGTCAACGCCTAATTCTGTTTTTAAGAAGTGCATTAGTTTTTGCACTTCTTCACTGCCCATTTTAAATTCAATACCGGCATAGATATCCTCGGTGTTTTCTCTAAAGATCGTCATGTTCACATCTTCAGGATGATGCACTGGAGATGGAACTCCTTTAAACCAATTCACTGGTCGTAAGCATACATATAAATCTAATTCTTGTCTCAACGCTACATTTAAAGAGCGAATGCCACCACCAACTGGCGTAGTTAATGGGCCTTTAATAGATACTAAATATTCTTTTGCTATATCAAGCGTAGCTGCAGGAAGCCACTCTCCGGTTTGATTAAAAGCTTTTTCGCCTGCCAACATTTCTTTCCACTCTATTTTTCGCTCGCCTTTATATAATTTTTCAACAGCCGCGTCTAATACTTTTCTGCTTGCACTCCAAACATCGGGACCAATACCATCACCTTCAATAAACGGAATTATGGGCTGATTGGGAACTTGTAACTTGCCATTAGCGCCCATGGTAATTTTATTCATATTTAACTAAATTTAAAATTTTTGCAAATTTAGAATAAATTGACCTTAATAGCACATTTAAATAAAGGATATTAGCTGATTTTCATTATTTTTTTGCAATGGTAAAACCAAATGTAGTGCCAATGCCAATTTTACTTCTAACGGTCACATTTTGTCCATGTGCTTCAATAATGTGTTTAACGATGGCCAAGCCCAATCCGGTGCCTCCAATAGATCGGTTTCTACTCTTATCTGCTCTGTAAAAGCGTTCAAAAATTCTTGGCAGATGCTCTTCGGGAATTCCAGGGCCGTTGTCGGTAACTTCAACAAGGATAGTTTTTTTATCTAATGCATACCACCCTAGGGTAACGAAGCCATATTCTGAACCATATTTAATGGCGTTTTCAATTAGGTTAATGAGTACTTGTTTGTATTTATTTTTATCGCCATCAACTAATACGTCTGTTTTAGTATCGGGTTTTATTTCTAGGCTAATATTCTTTTCTTTTGCTTTTAATCGAATTTCTTCAAAAACATCCTGCACTATTTCTTGCAATTGAAAATGTTCTATAACCAATGGTATGCTGCCGGATTCTAATTTTGAAATTTCATGTAAGTCATTTACAAGATGTACCAATCGTTCAACACTATTGGCTGCATTCTGCAAGAATTTACGGTTTACTTGAGGATCTTCTAGCGCACCATTTAATAGGGTGTCTATATAGCCTTGGATATTGAAAATAGGGGTTCTAACTTCATGCGTTAGATTCATTAAAAATTCTTTTCTGAATTGTTCGTTTTTACGAAGTAATTCTATTTCGTCTTTTTTTTCTACAGCCCAAAGTTCAACGTCTGATTTAACTTCTTCGATTGTTTTTTGTGGTAGTAAATGTTCGTTGAAATATTGTTCTCTTTTGCTCGATTTGGTTTGGTTGATGAGCTTATAGATTAGCTTGATTTTTTTAGCTATGTATTTTTCAATAATGGCATTAACAACAAAGTAACCTATAAAGCCAGAAATGGCTAATATTATGATTGCATTAAAGAAAGGAATTTCAAAAAATAGACAGCATATCGCTATTGCGATACTTGATATGAGAACTGAAAAAAAACTTAATTGACTGGTTGAATAGTCTTTTTTATCAAAAAAATCCATTCTTAAAGGTACTAGATTTATTCTGGAACTTGAAATTTATACCCAACGCCTTTTACAGTACTTATTAAATCGATACCTACTTTTTGTCGAATTTTTCTAACGTGAACATCTATGGTGCGGTCACCAACAATCACGTCAGTGCCCCAAACTTTTTGTAATATTTCATTGCGTAAAAACACTCTACTAGGTTTTGAAGCGAGAAGACTCAATAATTCAAACTCTTTTTTAGCTAAAATTATTTGTTCGCCTTTGTATTTTACGGTAAACTGACTTCTATTGATTTCTAAATCACCAAATTCTTGCTTCTCATCTACCTTTTCTTTGCTATTTCTTCTCAACGCACTGTTTATTCTAGTGAGCAGCAATTCCATTTTAATAGGCTTAGCAATATAGTCATCTGCACCTAAGTTAAGGCCATCAATTTCTGATTTTTCATCAGAAAGTGCGGTTAAAAATATAATGATGGTATTGGCAAATTGAGGCTTCAGTTTTAATTCTTTTAATGTTTGTATGCCATCTTTGTTAGGCATCATTACATCTAATAGAATTAAATTGGGTTTGAAGTAAAGCGCTTTTGCAATGGCTTCATTCCCATCAGATGCGGTTTCTACTTCAAATCCTTTACTACGAAGGGTGTAGCTGATAAATTCCACGATATCCTGTTCGTCATCAACTACTAATATTCTATCGATTGAATTGCTCATTGTTGGTTTGTTATTATGCACAAAATTACATTCAATT
>CAMBYG010000012.1 GCA_945872085.1 Chitinophaga pinensis
TCGGGTTGGAAGTGAACACGCGTACCTCTTTTGTCTGCTACGCCAATTTCTCTTACACTATATTTAGGAATACCACAACTATATTCTTGTTCGAATTTTTTTCCTTCTCGTTCTACGATTACATGAAGATGAGAGCTTAGTGCATTTACACAACTTACCCCTACGCCATGTAAACCTCCAGATACTTTGTAAGAATCTTTATCGAATTTACCGCCCGCATGCAATACGGTCATTACAACCTCTAAGGCCGATTTACCTTCTTTTGGATGCATACCTGTCGGAATTCCTCTTCCATCATCTTGCACGGAAATTGAATTATTGGTATGAATAGTAACTTGGATTGTTTTACAATGACCTGCCAAAGCTTCATCAATGGAGTTATCTACTACTTCATATACTAAATGGTGTAAGCCCTTTATGCCGATATCACCGATATACATGGCTGGTCTTTTTCTTACGGCTTCAAGTCCTTCTAATACTTGAATACTTCCGGCATCATATCCTTGTTGTGGCACTGGGTTCTGTTCGTTACTCATGATTGGATTTTATAAAAAATGGAGTGTTTAAAGCTATTAATTTTAATTACATTTCTACAACGTAGTAGTTACTACAAATATAGCATAAAATAGGGGCTTTAACAAAAAAAATAAGGGATATAAAAGAGGCTTAATTTCCACATTTTTAGACATGTTTTTAACACAAAAAAATCCGAAGTATTTCTTCGGATTTTTTTGTGTTTCATACCCATTTTTATTGCATAAAAATGTATGTATCTACATCTTTTTTGGTGATAGATTGATTGGACATAATCACTAAACGCTCAATAATATTTCTCAACTCTCGAATATTGCCTGTCCAATTATGTTGTTGTAAAGCATCAATAGCAGCTTTTTCAATGGCTTTTGGAGAGTGTTTATATTCTTCATTAATTAGCTTTAAAAAATGATGAATGAGTTGTGGTACATCTTCTTTTCGATCATTTAAAGAAGGTACATGTATTAAAATCACACCTAATCTATGATAGAGATCTAACCTGAAGTTCTTTTCTTCAACTTCTCTTAATAGATCTTTATTGGTAGCTGCTAAAATTCTAACATCAATATTAATTTCTTTTTCTCCACCAACCCGAGTAATCTTCCCTTCTTGTAATGCTCGAAGTACTTTTGCTTGAGCAGACAGGCCCATATCACCAATTTCGTCAAGAAATAAAGTGCCGCCATTGGCTTGTTCAAACTTACCTATACGTTGTTTAATTGCCGATGTAAAAGATCCTTTTTCATGGCCAAATAATTCACTTTCTATCAATTCAGAAGGAATTGCTGAACAGTTTACTTCTATAAATGGACCATTAGCGCGACTACTTTTTTCATGTAAGGCTCGTGCTACTAATTCTTTACCAACTCCATTTTCGCCTGTTATTAATACACGCGCGTCTGTAGGAGCAACTTTTTCAATAGTTTCTTTTATTTTAATTAAGGCTGCGGAAGAGCCAATCATTTCCGATTGATTTATTTTAGTAACTTTCTTTCTCAATTGTTTCGTTTCAACAATTAAGTTGCTTCTGTCTATGGCGTTTCTAATAGTTATTAACAGCCGATTTAAATCGGGTGGTTTTGCAATAAAATCATAGGCACCTTTTTTTACCGCATCTACGGCAGCATCTATAGTGCCATGGCCTGATATCAAAATAAAGGGGATATCTGGTTTTAATTCCAGTGCTTGATCTAGGACTTCTATGCCATCCATTTTAGGCATTTTTATATCACATAAAATACAATCATAATCATGGTCCTTTATTTTTTTGATGCCTTCCAAGCCATCAATGGCTTCTTCTACTTCAAATCCTTCAAAACTTAAAATATCTTTAAGCGCAGACCGAATTGCTCTTTCATCGTCAATAACTAGAACTTTTTGTGGCATATGTTTTGCGTTTGAAACTGATAACTATTTATTTCTGTTTTTTATTGCTTGGCACAGCGTGCGGATAATCTAACCAGGGGGCCACTTTAACGCCTTCTTTAAAGAATCCTTTTTGTTTTAGTAAGCCATCTGTATAAAAATATTTCCACACCCCGTTTTCTTTTCCATTTTCATAGCCACCCATTTCACTAATGTTTCCATTACTGTAATATACAATAGTTTCTCCATCAAGAATTCCAGCTTTATAATTATTTTCAATCATTTTGTTTCCATTATCATAATACAAAATGGTGGTGCCAGAACGCAAATTATTATTGTAAGTAGCTACTTCTTGTAATTTGCCATTTGGAAAATATTTTTTCTCCGTGCCTTCTTTTTTACCATCCGAGTAATAGGTTTCAAGATATAAATGAGCACCATTGGTATAATATCTTTGTAAGCCTTCTAATTGATTGTTAAAATAATTTTCTTTTGCACGCACCATTCCATCGCCATTAAATGTAATGCTTGGTCCCATTAAAATTGCTTTATCAAAAGATTGTAGCTTTAAGATAGCTCCATAATCGTTATAAATAGACCAAATACCTTGTTTTCTATTATTGTCTAACATGCCCTCTTCAGCAATCTTTCCATTTTTCAAATACTGAACAAGCTGTATTTGAGCTGTTTTTCTTACAGAAATAGTATCTTGTTGTGCACTCAATTGAAACGAAGTCAATAGTGTTATAATGATACAAAACATATATTTTGAGCGAAGGTTCTTATTCATATCTAACACAAAATTATCAAATATAATTTAATAACACACACAGAAATACAGCAGCTTTTCGTTCTTCTTGTTTAAATTAAAATCATCTACATTAAGTACCTTTGAAGAGTATGTTGTCTCTATCACTTGACGTTGCCATTAGTCAACTTAATCAGCACCTTAAAAACCTTCCTGGCCAGTTAGCTCAAGAACGCATGGCGGGCAGAGTAGTTGCATCGCCATCAACCATTCCTTCTAATGCAAAATTGAGTGCCGTTATGATTTTACTTTTCAAAAAAGATCTCGTTTGGCATTACTGTTTAATAAAACGTGCTGAAAATAAGGGGGCACATAGTGGGCAATTTGCTTTTCCGGGTGGTAGCGTAGACGAAAGCGATGCAAGCCTTATACATACCGCCATAAGAGAAACTAAAGAAGAAATAGGAGTGCCTATAAAAGAAGAACAAATAATAGGTGCGCTTACACCTCTTTACATTCCCGTTAGCAATTACCTGGTTCATCCTTTCCTTGCCTATTGCGATGCGCCTTCGCAGTACGAACTTCAGATAGAAGAGGTGGCCTTCGTTAAAGAATTGGAACTCGCACATCTTTTAAACCCATTAAATAAAACTAAAACAAGTATTCATTTAAGAGATGCTCCACATACCCAAATAGATGTACCCGCCTATAAAATTTCGGATACAGAGGTAATCTGGGGTGCTACAGCTATGATATTAGCGGAGTTTGAAGTAATTTTAAGTCGAACTAAGGAACAAATAATTTAATTTTGTGCTTCAAGAATAAATGATTGGAATACTATCCTAAGATAATTTCCACAAAATGCTATAACAACACTATGCTTACATCTGCTGAAATACGTCAACAATTTCTTGACTTCTTTAAGTCAAAAGAACATTTAATAGTTCCGTCTGCACCCATTGTAGTAAAAAACGACCCTACTTTGTTGTTTACCAATGCCGGTATGAACCAATTTAAAGATTACTTTTTAGGTAATGGCACTCCTTTACATACAAGAATAGCAGATACTCAAAAATGCTTGCGGGTAAGCGGCAAGCATAATGATCTTGAAGAAGTAGGCGTGGATACGTATCATCATACTATGTTTGAAATGTTGGGCAATTGGAGCTTTGGTGACTATTTTAAAAAGGAAGCCATTGCTTGGAGTTGGGAATTACTTACAGAAGTGTATAAGTTGGATAAAAGCAGATTATATGTTTCTGTATTTGAGGGTGACGAAAAAGAAGGCTTGCCAGCTAGCACTATTGCTTTAGAAGAATGGAAAAAAATTGTTGATGCATCGCATATTGTTTTCGGAAATAAAAAGGATAATTTCTGGGAAATGGGTGATATAGGGCCTTGCGGACCCTGCAGCGAAATACATATCGATTTGCGATCTGATGAAGAACGCGCACAAATAGCCGGTAAAGACTTAGTCAATAAAGATCATCCTCAGGTTATTGAAATTTGGAATAATGTATTCATGCAATACAATCGTTTGAAAGATGGCTCGCTTCAACCACTACCTGCTCAGCATGTAGATACCGGTATGGGCTTTGAACGTTTAGTAAGAGCGGTACAGGGTAAAGCATCTAATTATGATACTGATGTATTCACAGGTACCATTCAAGAAGTAGCTTCAATCACTAACAAAGCATATCATTTTGGGGATACCAAACAAGATGTTGCTTTTAGAGTAATAGCCGATCATATACGTGCCATTGGTTTTGCTATTGCAGACGGACAACTACCGAGCAATACTGGAGCTGGCTATGTTATTAGACGAATTTTAAGAAGAGCAGTTAGATACTACTATTCGTATTTAGATTACAAACAACCTTTATTATTTAAATTAATCCCCGTCATTGCTCTGCAATTTGAAACGGTTTTCCCTGAATTACATGCGCAATTAGAATTTGTATCAAAAGTAGTACGAGAAGAAGAAGAAGGCTTTTTAAGAACCTTAGAAAAGGGCTTAAAACGAATGGAAGAAGTACTGAAAACCGATTCTAATAGTATTAATGGCACTATTGCTTTCGAGCTTTATGATACCTATGGTTTCCCTTTAGATCTAACGCGATTGATTGCGCAAGAACAAGGCAAAACGGTTGATGAGGCCGGTTTTGAAACCGAAATGGCTAAACAAAAAAATAGATCTAGAGCAGCTACTGCTTTAGATACTGAAGATTGGATACAGGTCAATAATATAGATACCGTTCAATTTGTGGGCTATGAACATAGTGCTTGTAAAACGAGTATTATTAAATATAGAAAGGTAACGGCTAAAGGCAAAGAGAGCTATCAGCTTGTTTTAGAAAAAACCCCTTTTTACGCAGAAAGCGGTGGACAAATAGGTGATACTGGCTATTTGAAAAATGAACTAGATACGATCATCATTACGAATACTAAAAAAGAAAATGACTTAATCATTCATTTTACCGATGCGCTACCAAATGCACTAGAGGGTACTTTCGATGCACAAATTGACGAAGCAAAAAGACTACAAACAACGCTACACCATAGTGCAACACACTTGATGCACGCTGCTTTACAACAAGTATTGGGAAGCCATGTAGCTCAAAAAGGATCTTTGAATAGTGATGCTATTTTACGTTTCGACTTTTCTCATTTTGCAAAAATGACACCAGAAGAAATTAATAAAGTAGAACAATTGGTTAATGAAAAAATTAGAGCGACTATCCCCGTTGTTATCAAAGAAATGAGCAAAGAAGAGGCCCTTGCAATAGGCGCAACAGCTTTGTTTGGTGAAAAATATGGCGATCGAGTACGCGTTGTTATTATGGATCCTAATTATTCTATTGAATTATGTGGTGGCACGCATGTAAGCAATACCGGCGCAATTGGACTTTTCAAAATCCAAAGTGAAAGTGCTGTTGCTGCAGGGGTTAGAAGAATTGAGGCCGTGTGTGGCGCATTAGCTGAAGCAGCTATTGCGGAGAGCTTGCAAGAATTAGACGCTGTAAAAAACCTTTTAAAAAATCCAAAAGATACGGTAAAGGCTATTGAAACCTTGCAAAGCGAGCTTTCTGGTATCAAAAAACAACTAGAAGCTATAGAGCAGCAACAATGGGCTGTTATTGCTCAAGACTTGGCCAACAAAGCAATGCTTGTAAATGATAAAAAATTTATTGGGGCTGAATTACAGGTATCAAACGCTGATGCATTAAAGAAAATATGCTCCGATTTAAGAGCACATGCTGCACTCATAGTTGTAGTTGCCGCTATAGATGGAAAAGCGCAAGTAGCTGTGGGTGTTAACGATGCTCATGCACAAGAATTCAATGCAGCAACTATTATTAAACAACACATTGCTCCGCTAATTAAAGGCGGCGGCGGCGGACAAGGCACATTGGCAACAGCAGGAGGTCAAGACCCTAGCAAATTAGCTGAAGTTATTGAATCTATAAAAGGACTTCTATAAAAAAAAGGCGTTTCAAATGAAACGCCTTTTTTATAGGTATAAGTTTTTTACAATCCAGAGATACAAAGACCAACAGAATAAGGCGTTATATCTGGTCCATAACCAGCTTTAAATAAGGTATTTAAATTATAGGCCATAAAAACAGAGAAATTGCCATATCCTAATCGTGCAGTAGCAGCAAATCTCCACGTATCTAAAAAGCGTTTAGAAACAACTTTGTCAGCTGTTTTAGTGCCGCTAGAAGAATAAATACCTTTTGTGTGGGCTTGCAATAAGGTTCCAATTCTTAAACCAATAGCTGCTTTAAATCCCTTGTTTTTATTTACATTATTTTCAAAATAACGGAGTTCTAAAGGTGCCTCAAAATAAGCCGTTGTCAGTTTATACTTACTATAGTTTTTAGTTTCACCCGCAAATTTTACAAATGAAGTATCCGAAAAACGAACTTCTTGATTATCTAAAAAAATATTACTACTCCCTATACCTACACCTGCAGCAAAACTGAGTTTAGAGTTTTTTAATGGGTAATTTTTACAAACGTATATATTTAACGCCCTTCCAATGCCCGTAGTTTTAACCGAATCGGGTTTTCCAGCCCATCCGTCAATGCCAAGCTGAATCATTAAAAAGTCGCTTGCTGGTTTTTCTGAGTTAGTACTCGATTGCGCAAACGAAGCATTTGTAAATGCCAATAGGCTACATATAATAAGTCTAAGTGCTTTCATAAATATTAATAAATTCTGAAATGAAAAGCAAAGATACATGCTAAGTTTAGCACTTTTTGTTAAAATATTTAAGAATACCTCCGCTATAAATTACCAAGATTAAAAAAAAACACTTATTTTTGCAGTCCTTAATGAAGTATGGAGATGGTAGCTCAGTTGGTTAGAGCGCCTGATTGTGGTTCAGGAGGTCGTGGGTTCGATCCCCATTCGTCTCCCATCTCAAAATAATAAAACGCTCGAAATGAGCGTTTTTTTTATTATTTTACTATATTTGTTTACACTTTTTATTGTTTTATATATCACCCAACATGAGCTTAGAAATTACTGGTCGACTTATTGTAAAAATGCCAACTCAGCAAATTAAAGAGAGTTTTAAAAAACGTGAGTTTGTCATAGAAACTACGGAACAATACCCTCAAAAGATAAAATTAGAATTAACTCAAGATAAATGCGATGTATTAGATACCTACAAAGAAGGAGACATCCTAAAAGTATCTTTTAATTTGAGAGGTTCTTTATGGCAAGAAAAATACTATGTCAATCTCCAAGCTTGGCGTATACAATTAGATAATAATTCTAATGCTATGGCAACGGGCAACCAAATGGAAGCACCTGCTGCAACGTCTCAAAATACTAGTTTTGCTGCCGCAGCATCAGAAGACGATTTACCTTTTTAATTTAAAAGGGAGTAAAAACTAATTCTTATGAATTCAAAAAACCTGAGTTTTATAATAGCTATTTTGTCAATTTTGTTGCTAACAAATTGTACAAAAAATAATGGTATAGATAACAATAGCGTTATTGTAAAGCCTTATGTACTATATTTTTCGGGCGACAGAGGTGAATTATTTAAAACAAACACAGGCAGATTATTTAATTTGGTATTTCCACCAGATGGATTTCCATGTAGTGCAATAGCTACCAGCTATGATAATTTATTTTTTATCAAACGAAACGTACATATTAGTGTAAACAATGGTAAAACATTTGACTCTTCTACGCTTTCTGCTCAAGTGCCTTTTGCACAACAAATAATAGATGTGCCTTCTTTTGGAAAACTATATGTAGGTAGCACTCTTAATAAATTATCTGTAAGCACCGACCATGGGAAAACCTGGAATCCAGAAACTGCTTGGGATGTAGCTCCTGCCAACCCCATTTCTTCTTTAACTCAAACTATTAGTGGCACTGTTTTTGCCTTAGAGAAAAACAACAATACTATATTTTATAAAATAAATGCAGGTGCTAATTGGGCAAAACAAGCACCTAACAACTTGCCGGCTGTTATTGGCATGTATTTGACGCATGCAGGCAATACCTTGATTGCTACTGATTTAGATAATGCAAACGGCATCTGGCAGAGTATTGACAACGGTGTTACTTGGTCTCAAATGGCTGGTTTGCCTAATCGTAAATTATATGCTACCAATTGCCCATTTGATGCCGCTTTACTAGTAGGCACCGATTCTATGGGTGTGTATAGAATGGAAAGCGGAAGCTTTGTTGCCAGCAACAATGGTATACTTAAAAACACCTCTGTGTATGGCATTATTGGTAAAGAAGATATTTATAAAAATACTGCCTCTAAAAAATACATTTACATTGCTACTAGCACCGGTTTGTATCGTAGTGATGATTTAGGTAAAAACTGGACCTTGATGAAACAAGGTATTGTTACCACTGTATATTAATCGAATTCAATATTCCAATCGGTAAAATCATTCAGGTCGCGGCGTTCTTTCTTAGACGGGCGACCTGTTTTACTTAATCGTTTTCCCGTATAAAAAGAGGTGCCCAATTTAATGTTGTGTAATTGATCCTCTTCGCTTGTAATATCTTTGTAATGCAAAATAGCCGTTTCGTAATTGACTCTCTTTTCTAGTAGGCCCAATACCTCAATGGTGTTTTTTTTTCCCTCGTTTCGAATATCATAGCATTCGCCAATTTTTACAGATTTAGATGGCTTACAACTAGCGCCATCTTTCAATTTCACCTTTCCATCATCGCAAGCTTTGGTAGCCAAACTTCTCGTTTTAAACAAGCGTATGGCCCATAAATATTTATCAATGCGTATTCCTTTATCCATTCTTATTCATTAAAATCCACAATTTAAACCCCATTCCAATAATTCGGCTTTATTAATATGCGTTTTTACTAAACCCGATACGGCTAGTTCTTTTAAAAAGCCTTTCGGATGTTGCATTATATAATACTCAAATCCGAATTTCTGATACCATGGCTCATCATGTAAGTAAGCGTTTTTTATATAAACTCCGGTCTGTAATTGAAAACCAATTTTGCCGAATAAAAAGGTGTTACCTACAAAAATACTGGAGTTATAACTATGCACCTTTTCCGCTCCGGGATAAATTTCATTGTTTCGCAAAAAGGCATAAATCCGTTTGTGATAGGTAATGTCTATACCTCCAAAAACTTTGTTTTTATGCCTATAGTATTTACTCCGCATAAAAGATGCATGGTAAACACCATACAAAGGGCCATCGCCGCTGCCGCTTTGATTAATAGCATAAGCTAAACGAAGATTCCAAACTTTTTTATTGTCTAAAAGTTGTGGTACAGCATCTTTTCCTATAACAACTCGTTTATCTTCTGCAAAGGGAAAAAAACGAACTCCCAAATGAAAACCATAGGAATTAATTCCCAAATTGGGCTTTAAAGTGGCTGCATTAGAAAAGTGTGCAAACTGCAATCCAGCTTGTATATCCCAATGTGAATTTATTGTATAACGTAAATCGGTGGCTGCCATAAAATAAATGTTTAAGCCACTGCCAATCATATTATTAAGGGTATCCCATGTATTATAACGCTCAAACTTTTTAGATAAGTATCCAGCACCCAAACCCATTCTATAGGTCCAAGACCAAGCTTTTTTTTGCGTAAGTTGATATTGAATAGTGGGATAAATACTATAGCCTCTTCCATACACACTATCTAGTCCATAATTAGTATAGGTAAAACCAATGCCTATTTGAGGGAAATGACGTAAAGCATGCCACGGTTTTTCTCCTCTTGTTTTATGAAAGGCATGCAATTCTATTAATTGTGAAGCAGACGGAAGGGGTGCTTTAAAAGCTGCAGTATGTTTAAAAACTTGTGCATGTATGCCATTAATTTCAATGCCATAACCATTCCAGTTGCGTTGTGCAAAAGTAATTTGTAGCATTAAAAAACTACCGATCAACAAACTTATATTCCTAAAATACTTCACCATTAAAAGAGATCTACAAATATAAAACTACAAACCCATTTTATACCTTATTTTTGTATTACAAAACTCTTATTATGCGAAAAACCCTTGCTCGTTTGCTGCGTTCCTTTTTACAAGGACTTTTAATTCTTTGCCCTATAGGTATTACTGCCTATTTAATCTTTGCTATTTTCAATTTGGTAGATAGTTTGGTACCATGGGTACCTCGCGGTTTGGGGTTTGTAATTATCATAGTCTTTGTAACAATTGTTGGTTTTTTAGGAACTCGGTTTTTTATAGGCAAAGCGGTTATTAGTGCACTGGGCAATTTATTAGAACACACACCCGGTATCAAATTTATTTACACGTCCATTAAAGATATTTTAGATTCATTTGTTGGAGACAAAAGACGTTTCAATAAACCCGTTTGGGTTAAAGTAAATAACGATCCGGAAATGTGGCGCATAGGATTTGTTACACAAAAAGATATGAACTATTTAGGAATGGAAAATATGGTAGCGGTATATTTACCGCATTCCTATGCTATCTCTGGATGGGTCATTGTTGTTGATAAAACAACCATCAAACCCGTTACCACTATGGATGCTGGTGAAGCCATGAAATTTGCCGTAAGTGGTGGGGTGACAAGTGTGGATTTAGAAGCAGAAAATAAAAAATAAAAATTATGGAATACAGAAGAATGGGGCGTTCGGGCCTGCAATTAAGTGCTTTAAGTTTTGGTTCATGGGTAACCTTTAGCAAACAAATAGATGATGCTATTTCAGATCGATTAATGGGCATAGCCTATGATCATGGCGTTAACTTTTTTGATAATGCGGAAGTATATGCTTTAGGTGAGTCGGAAAAAATGATGGGGCGTGTATTAAAAAATAAAAACTGGGATAGAACTTCTTATACCGTTTCTAGTAAAGTATTCTTTGGATGGAGAGGTAAAGAAAATAAACCTAACCAAACGGGACTAAGTAGAAAGCACATTGTAGAGGCCTGTCACGAAGCACTTCAACGCCTTCAAACCGATTATCTAGACTTATACCTTTGTCATAGACCCGATAAAAATGCACCGATTGAAGAGGTAGTTACCACTATGAATACGCTTATTCAGCAAGGGAAAATTCTTTATTGGGGTACGAGCGAATGGAGTGCTGCAGAAATTATGGAAGCGCACATGATAGCAAAAGATTTAAATCTTATTGCACCAAGCGTAGAACAGCCTCAATACAATTTATTCGAACGTCAAAAAATGGAGGTAGATTACTTGTCTATTTTTAGAAACATAGGCATGGGTACCACCATTTGGAGCCCCCTTGCTTCTGGACTTTTAAGCGGGAAATATAACAACGGGATTCCAGAAGGGTCTCGATTAGCAATTGAAGGATTTGAATGGTTAAAAGATCGTACGTTAAGTGAAGAACGATTTACAAGAGTAGCGGAGCTAGCGAAAATAGCAGCAGCGTTGAACACCAGTGTAGCCACTTTATCTATTGCTTGGTGCTTATGTAATCCTAATGTAAGTACTGCTATTTTAGGCGCTACTAAAGAAGCTCAATTATTAGAGAATTTAAAAGCATTAGAAGTATACGCCTCGCTTACTCCAGAAATTTTGGAGCAAATAGAAGCTTGTATGCAAACAAAACCTATTGCCCCTTCGTTTTAATAATTGACTATGCTGCATAATTTTGGATCTGGACCAGCCAAATTACATAAAAGTGTTTATGAACAACTAGCCAATGCGCTAATTGATTATGAGCAAACGGGATTATCTATATTAGAAATATATCATAGAACACCCTTTTACGAAGCTATTCTAGCAGAAGCAACACTATTGTGCAAAGAGCTTTACCTTCTTGATGATAATAAAGAAGTACTCTTTATGCCCAATGGAGCAACTTGGCATTTTAATTTAATAGCACAGAATTTTCTACAACAAAAAGCTGCGTACATCCAAACCGGAAATTGGTCTAAAAAAGCATACGATATTGCTTTAGAATATGGTAAAGCGGAGATTATTGCTTCATCCGAAAATAATAATTTTAAAACTTTACCTATTGTAGAACAAGCTCTTAGTGGTTATGATTACGTGCATATCACAGCTAACAATACCGATGTAGGAACACAGTTTCATACTTATCCTAAGAGCTCCATTCCATTGGTTGCAGATATGTCTTCCGATATTTTTTCTAAGCCTTTACCTATTAATGATTTTGCATTGATCTATGCCGGTGCTCAAAAAAACATTGGTATTGCAGGTGCTTCTTTAGTTATTATTGATAAAGCATTTATAAAAAATACTAACGCGTTAACGCCTTCTTATTATCAATACAAAAACTGGGTCAATGCCAATTCTATTATGAACACCCCACCTATATTTGCAATCTATGCAATGTTGGTAAATATGCGTTGGATAAAAGCTATGGGTGGACTAGAATTTATGCATGCACAAGCTAAAGAAAAAGCAACATTGCTCTATAAAACGCTAGACAACAGTAATTTGTTTGAAGTGTATGCACAAGAACAGGATCGTTCATTAATGAATGTTTGTTTTGCTATAAAAGATCCATCAATGCATAATTCCTTTATGCATTTTGCTAAGGAAGCTGGCATTATACAAATAGATGGCTATAGAACCGTTGGCGGATTTAGAGTTTCTTTATACAATGCTATTGAACTAGCTTCTGTGCAACATCTATGCGATGTTATTACTGCATTTGATCATATTCCTCGCTAAACAATTTATATCTTTTATTGTTTCATCTGCATGCAAACACCTATAACTATATTTTGGTTTAGACGCGATTTACGTATAGAAGATAACCACGGTTTATTTAAAGCACTTCAGTTAGGCTTGCCCGTATTGCCCATTTTTATTTTCGATCCTAACATACTTCAATCACTTCCTAAAAATGATCGACGCGTTGCTTTTATTCATGAAACACTAAATGTGCTTCAACAAGCATTAGTTGGTATAGGCTCATCATTAGAAGTAGTATATGATGCTCCTCTAGTAGTATTCCAAAAACTGTGTGCACAATATACCGTTCAACATGTAATTGCTAATCACGATTATGAACCCTATGCACAAGAAAGAGATAAAGCTATTAAATCTTATTTAGCCGATCGGGGGATTAGTTTTGAGACCTTTAAAGACCAAGTAATTTTTGAAAAAAATGAAATTGTAAAAGACGATACCACGCCTTATACTGTTTTTACCCCCTATAGTAAAAAATGGAAAGCAGCATTTACGAAATCACATACAAATCCATTTGCCTCTAGTGCTCTAATTAATAATTTTATTAAAACAGCAGCTAAAGAAATAATTCCTTTGTCTGCCATGAACTTTGAGAAAGAGGCTTCTGTATTTCCTGCTAAACATGTTGGCAATGAATTATTACAAACCTATAGCGAAGAAAGAGATTTTCCAGCAAAAAATGGTACTAGTAAATTAGGTATTCATTTACGATTTGGCACTATAAGTATCCGACAATTAGTGGCACAAGCATTTGCAACAAACGAAACTTTTTTAAATGAACTAATTTGGAGAGAATTCTATCAAATGATTCTTTGGCATTTTCCTCATGTAGTTAACGGTGCATTCAAACCAAAATATAATGCCATAAAATGGTCGGATAAGGAAACGCATTTTAAGGCTTGGTGTGAGGGAAAAACGGGTTACCCCATTGTAGATGCAGGCATGCGCGAATTAGTAACAACGGGTTATATGCATAATCGAGTACGCATGATTGTAGCTAGCTTTCTTACCAAACACTTACTAATTGATTGGAGAAAGGGAGCGGATTTTTTTGCCTTGCATTTATTAGACTTCGATTTAGCTGCTAACAATGGCGGATGGCAATGGGCGGCAGGCTGTGGCTGTGATGCTGCGCCTTATTTTAGAGTTTTTAATCCCTATTTACAAACGATTAAGTTCGACAAGGAGCTCAGCTATATCAAAAAATGGATTCCTGAATTAGATGACTTAACTTATCCTGCACCTATAGTAATTCATGAAGAAGCAAGAAAAAAATGTTTAGAAGTATATGCTAAAGCCTTACAAGGAGAATCGCTTTAAAATTTGTTTAAAAAAAACAAATCCTGTTGCTTTAACTAGATCATTAATCTCTTTTTTAATTTTTATAAATTTTTTGCTACCTGCTTGAGTACATAAAGCTAACTCAATAATTTTCTTTTGAATAATAAAGTACTTTCTGGTTAAAAAAGATAAATTAGCTTCATCAATTCTAGCCAACATTCTTTTTGCATGATCCTTCTTTCCTATACCAAATAATGCTATAGCTTTTATAATATCCAAGGATTCATAAAAGCCATTATTAAAGGCTACATCTTTATAGCGCATATAATCCAACTCTCCAATTTCTAACATTTGTAAGGCCATTTCATAATTGCCAATTAAATTAAATGCATCAGCAACAACGAAAGGATAAAATGGAAAATAACTCTCTCTTTTGTTGGCTGGTTTAACCTTATTATGCCATTGAAAAGCAATTTTAGTCCACTTTTCAATTTGTTGTTGATCCTTATTCATATAGCCTTGAGTAAGATTGGCCATAACTTTACGCGCCACTGGAAAAGAATGAGAAGATAAGTTCTCATCAATTTGATTTATTGTTGTTAACAACGTGGCTCCTTCTTCTTTTTTAACTTGCATAAAGGCAGAAAAATGTAAAACACAATTACCAAAGAGCTGTGCCTCCGGATTGTGTTTGTTTTTCAAGTACATTTTAAAATAATGCTGATAGGGACCACATATACCATCGAAATAGGGAGCCTTTTCGAAAAAGTAAACTTGCGCAATTGGATGTTTGGCAAAATAAGGACCCAAATAGGCCAACATAGCCTCAGAGCTAATCACTTTTACAAATACTTTATAATTAGCTATCTGATAATTTATATCTTCTTCATTTACAGATTCTACTTCATAAAATTGTTTCATGAAGTCGGCCAGTGCTTTCTCTTCCTTTGTTAATTGGGTAACGTTTGTTTTTAATTTAATTAAGGATTGTATTTCATCAACACCAGCATATTTTAAAACTATTTGTTCGCTTCTTTTAGAGATAGCTACCCCATCCTTTATAAATCCCCACATGCGCCTTAGGGTCTGCGCACTAATATCGAGCCCTGTTGTGATTTTAATTTGATACGACAAGCTTTCACATTCATAGCTATATAAGATTGGCTTGCCATAAACCAGCTCTGCCTGTTGCCTTAAGAGGATGCCTTCTTGAGAAACTAACCAATTATTCATGCATTAAAGTTAATCGTAAATTCACATAGATGGAACAATATGGATTTTTTTTGTATAAATAAATGTAGCACTTTTACATTGCTTGTTTGCTAATTGATGGGTTTCCATTATCAATTAGAAAAAATTCCCACAGTTCGCTGTGGGTTTTTTTTATCCCGCCCAGCCTTCGCGGTCTAAGCTTCTATATTGAATAGCCTCTGCCAAATGCTCGGGTTGAATATGGCTAGCGTCGGCTAAATCCGCAATGGTTCTGGCTACTTTTAAAATACGATCATAAGCCCGTGCCGATAAGTTAAGGCGTTCCATAGCTGTTTTCAATAAATGCTGACCCGTAGCATCAATTTCACAAACCTCTTTTAATAATTTACTACCCATCTGCGCATTACTATATATACCTACCTGTTGTTCGAATCTTTTTTCTTGAATGGCACGTGCTGCAATAACCCTATCTCTCACCATATAACTTTTTTCTTGCTCTTGCTTATTAGATAATTCAGAAAACGCTACCGGGGTTACTTCTACATGCAAATCAATACGATCTAACAAAGGGCCTGATATTTTATTTAAATAGCGCTGTACCATTATAGGACTGCACGTACAATCTTTATCGGGGTGATTATAAAACCCACAAGGACAGGGATTCATAGAGGCTAGCAACATGAAACTAGCCGGAAAATCCATACTTACTTTTGCACGCGAAATGGTTACTTTCCGCTCTTCCATAGGTTGTCGCATCACTTCCAATACCGTGCGTTTGAATTCTGGCAGTTCGTCTAAAAATAAAACGCCGTTATGAGCCAAGGATATTTCTCCTGGTTGTGGATTACCTCCGCCACCCACAAGTGCCACATCAGAAATAGTATGATGCGGACTTCGAAATGGGCGGTGGGCTACCAAAGCGGCATCGCTAGGTAATTTGCCCGCAACCGAATGAATTTTGGTAGCTTCTAAAGCTTCTTGCAAACTAAGCGGTGGTAAAATGGTGGGTAAGCGTTTTGCTAACATCGTTTTACCGGCACCCGGCGGTCCTATTAATATGGCATTGTGCCCACCAGCAGCTGCAATTTCTAAAGCGCGCTTTACATTGATCTGTCCTTTTACATCGGCAAAGTCGATATCAAAAAATTCTTGTGCAGAAAAAAATTCTTCTCTTGTATTGACTTCTACAGGTTGTAATTGCAATTTTCCATTAAAAAAATCGACCGCTTCTGTAAAATGCGAAATACCATATACATCTAAATTATTTACTAATGCTGCTTCTCGGGCATTTTGCTTAGGTAGTATCAATCCTTTAAATTTTTCTGCACGTGCTTGTATAGCTATCGGCAAGGCTCCTTTAATAGGCTTTAGCGAACCGTCTAAAGAAAGTTCGCCCATGATAATATATTCACCAATAGCGGTAGAAGTTAATTGCCCTGTAACAGCCAACATGCCCAAAGCAATAGGAAGATCATAAGCAGAGCCCGCTTTTTTAATATCGGCCGGCGCCATATTCACCAATACTTTATACCTGGGTCGCTCTAAACCATTATTCTTAATTGCGGATAGAATTCGATCTACGCTTTCTTTCACCGCATTATCGGGCAAGCCTACAATAAAATATCCAGGGGGTTGGTTGGGAGAGGAATCAATTTCCATTGTGATGGTAATAGCATCTACGCCATAAACGGCACTTCCATATACTTTGACTAACATATAACGTGTTTAAAATAGCTTCTCGAAAATACAAAGGTTCATTAAATAATCTATTATTTTAAAATAATAGAACAATTTATTTAATTATTTAAAGCCCTATAACAGTTGCAATGAAATAAAAAAGCCAATAACTGAAGTTATTGGCTTTTTAAAAATCATCAGATATTAATATTTTATAAATGTGCTTGTTGTTACTTCAAGGTCTGTATTTGCATCTGAAATAATTACGTTATAAATACCATTTGCAAATTTTTCAATTGGCAATTGTATTGATTGTTCTTGCATTACTTGCTGATGCATAACTTGGCCTAAACTATTTACAATTTTGAGTTTTTTTGTATTGACAAATTCATTTAAGAAAATAGTAATATTGGTCTGACCAGGATTAGGATATATAGAAATACCATTCATAAGGGCATATTTTTCAACATGGGTTGGAAAAAGATCATCTATTTGGTATATAGCAGTTGTCCCGGAAACTTCATGAGATGCTATTAATAAATTTTTTCCTGTATGACTTTGTTTAGCTGGTACAAATACCAAACCTTCAACTCCAGCGTCTGTACTTGTTCCATCTGTTTTAAATGGACTAATATATTTTTCAAATACAGGAGCCGTAGGATTTGTAATATCATATATTAATATTCCACCTTGTCTTTCTAATCCTACAAATGCGTAAAATCTATTATCAATTGTTCCTACTGTAAGTGCTTCTGGTTCAGGTCCTTTATCATCACTTCTATCATCTTTTAGAATAGCTTTTCCTTCATTACAATTAAAGAAATTTAAATAATTTGTTTCAAAAAATTTCTCAATTTGATTCTTGCTATCCCATACAAGAGTTCCAGTTTGGTTCCAAATACTAAATGAACGTGCACCAAAAGAATATAATTCATCATAGTCGCTATCTCCATCTGTATCACCAATCACATCTTTAGTTAGGATTTTTAATCTACCTAAAACAGAGTCTTGTTTTAATGCTACAGCGTTTGGAAAAACAGTTGAATCTAAACTTACACTTTTAATACGTACTTCATTTGTATAACTAGTATATTCTCTACTATCGCCTTCGTTTGCAGTTACAAAATAAGTATTACCTGCTACAGTATAAGCGGCTACTGCATCTGGCATATATACGCCTTTTATAGGATGATTTTTAATATTAACTTTTAAATCTTTATCAGATGCATCCATGCCGTTTCCTGTCGAATTATAATCTTTAAATCCTAAACCTTTATAAGATTTAATAGTATCTGCTGTAAGATCTACAAACACCATTAAATTAGCTTCTTGACAAACTACTGAAGCTAAACTTGAAGATTCATTTATACAAATGTATTCAGGTTCTAAATCATTTGACCAAGTCGATAAAGGCTTCTTTAACGAACCCACAATTGATGTAGGAGCTGAATCAAAATTTAATATTTTAACATTATTTTGATTTAGAGTAGTAATACCATTACTGATATCTATTATTGCAATTGTACCTTTTGGATCATTAGAATAAGTACTATTAGGCTCTCCTTCTCCAGCTACTAGTACTTTCTTACCATTTGGTGACATGGTAATCATATCTGGCAAAGCGCCTACCGTTAGCTGATTTACATAAGCTCCATTTGTGGTAAAAAAAACAACTTTGCCAGAATCTTGCAAAATATTAGCTTCAATTGCTGCAGCTATATACCCGTTTTTTAAAGCAACTACAGAGTTAACACCACTTCCATAAGGTGTAATAGAAATGCCTCCCACCCTAGTAGGTAAGGAAGGATTACTAATATCAACAATATCAATCGAATCTGATACTGCATTAGTGATAAAGATTTTTTTGGAACTACTATCGTAAGTAGCAATCTCGGATGCTGTAACTCTACCATCGGTATATCGTCCCAATTCCGTGACAGCTAATTTCTGTGCATTTACACTAATGGTAAATAAACAAAGGGCTATTATTAGTACTTTTTTCATAGGAATAAATTTTAAATTATTTTATTAAGTAAAAATACAGGCAGTATGTTTTCTTAGTGTTATCTAAAAATTACTATATTGTTAACTACTATATAGAGGAAAGGGGAAATTGTAATTTTTTGGTTTACGCTAATATCTAGTACTTTTGGGTAAGAAAATTTTATTATGAAAGAACTTTTATTATCTATAGCGAATGGTATAGCTACTATCACACTCAACAGGCCGGAAAAATATAATAGTGTAAACAGAAACCTAGCCCTTGCTTTTCAAGAGGCATTAGATACCTGCACAAATGATGAAAGCATTAGAAGTATTATAATTACCGGAAGTGGTAAAGCTTTTTGTGCCGGACAAGATTTAGCAGAAACGAGTGATATAGAAAACATTGATTTTAATAAAATCATTGAAGAACATTATAATCCCATCATTTTAAAAATGCGCAGTATGCCAAAACCTATCATCTGTGCGGTTAATGGGGTAGCCGCTGGTGCTGGAGCAAACATTGCCTTAGCTGCAGATATCGTGGTAGCTACAGAAAGCGCTTCGTTTATTCAAGCCTTTAGTAAAATTGGTTTGATACCCGATAGTGGAGGTACTTTTTTTCTTCCTAGATTGATAGGCATGCAAAGAGCTGCTGCCCTTATGTTTTTAGGAGAGAAAGTAAGTGCCTTGGAAGCGGCAGATATGGGTATGATTTATAAATGTTATGCAGATAACGAATTTGAATTAGCCTATAAAAATTTAGCTGCACAACTTGCTGCTATGCCTACGGTAGGTCTAGGATTAACCAAACAATTATTAAACGAATCTTGGTCTAATAATTTGGAACAACAATTATTAAAAGAAAAAACACTACAGATTGCAGCCGGCAAAACTCAGGACTTTGCGGAAGGGGTAACTGCTTTTTTAGAAAAAAGAAAACCTTTGTTTAAAGGCGAATAAGCGCTGGTTAATCTGTAGATACCCAGCCTGGAGTTGCATCGCACTTTTGACGTAATAACAGAGTAAGCATCCCTACATGATGTTGAACATGTTTGATATTATAAACAATAACTTCAAACTGGCTATAATTTCTATACGCATTTATAAAGCGCTGCTCTAAGTTTTTAGCGGGTATGGTAGCAATAGAAAGGGCTCTACAATAGTTTAGATACTGTATTAATTCTTCTTGCGTATATACCCGTGGTGGCTTAGCACCTGCTGCATCAAACTCTGAAAAGGTAAAAGGAGCGGGTGGTGCAAATGAAGCAGGGTCGTCTGCTAAATAATAGTCTAAATAGAAAAGCGTGTGATACGCTTTATACCAAAATTCTTGTTCATCATTCCAAAATTCATTTGGACAAGCTTCTATGGCTTGTTCCAACATTTTTATAGAACCCAGTAATTGCGCTAATAAACTTGTCTTAATAGTATCCGTCATATGGATTGATTTTAATGTGCTTCTAGCCAATTATTTCCTACCCCTGTTTCTACCAATACCGGCACTTCATTAGGTAATACCATGGCATTACTCATCGCTTGGGTTATGACTTGTTGCAATTGTGCTACTTCGTCTTTAGGCACATCAAATACCAACTCATCATGTACTTGCAATACCATTTTACTTTTCAATTGTTGAACACGTAGTTGCTTATCTACTTCTATCATAGCTAGTTTTATCATATCGGCAGCAGAGCCTTGTATGGGTGCATTGATAGCATTGCGCTCCGCAAATCCTCGTACAGTTTGATTAGAAGAATTAATATCTGCCAACCATCTTTTTCTTCCTAAGATAGTAGCTACATAGCCATGTTGTTTAGCAAATTGCACATTGGCATCCATATAGGTTTTTATAGCAGGATACTGAGCAAAATAATTTTCAATGATCGTTTTTGCTTCTGTTCTGCTAATACCTAAATTTTCTGCAAGACCAAAAGCAGATTGTCCATAAATGATACCAAAATTCACTGCTTTAGCATTTCTTCTCATGTCTTTGGTAACAGCTGCTTCTTCTACGCCATATACTTTTGCAGCGGTAGCAATATGAATATCTTTATGCTCTTTAAAAGCTTGAATCATACTAGCATCGCCACTTAGCGCAGCTATGATACGCAACTCTATTTGAGAATAATCGGCCGATACAATACACCAATCTGGATTTCTAGAAACGAATGCTTTTCTAATTTCTCTCCCTCTTTCGGTGCGTATAGGAATGTTTTGCAAATTTGGATTATTGCTACTCAATCTACCTGTAACGGCTACTGCTTGATTAAAAGAAGTATGCAATCGTTTACTAATAGGATGAATCAATAAAGGCAATGCATCTACATAAGTGTTTTTTAATTTACTTAGTTCTCTATGAATTAAAATAGCATCTACAATTTCATGTTTATGTTGCAATTTCAATAATACATCTTCGCCCGTAGCATATTGTCCGGTTTTGGTTTTCTTAGCGCTCGGATCTAATTTCATAATATCAAATAAGACCTCGCCCAATTGTTTTGGCGAAGCCAAATTGAAAGGCACACCTGCAGCAGCATGTACTTTTTCTTCCGTTGCTTTTATTTCAATAGCAAGCTCTTTAGAATAGTTATTTAAAAAGTCTACATCAATGCCTACGCCCTCAATTTCCATGTCTGTAAGCACCGACAACAAAGGTGCTTCTGCTTGCTCGTATACGGTGCGCACTTGCAAAGTGTCTAATTGAGGATCTAGGGTATGTTTTAATTGTAAGGTAATATCAGCATCTTCGGCAGCGTATTCCTTCACGGCTTCTACAGCCACCTCTCGCATGCTTAGTTGACCTTTCCCTTTTTTACCAATTAAAGTTTCAATCGAAACAGGTTGATACCCTAAATATTGCGCACTCAATACATCCATACTGCGCTTGCCTTCTGGTGCGATAACATAATGCGCTAATAGCGTGTCGTATAAACTACCTTTCAAATGAATACCATGATAATGCAGGACCAATAAGTCGTACTTAATATTATGCCCAATCCAACAGATGGTTGTTGTATTAAAAAGATCTTGCAGTAAAGCAACGCGTTCTTTTGTAGCCTGTGTATCGGCTTCGAAAGGAATATAGTAAGCTGTTCCTTTTTGCCAACACAAACTAATGCCCACTAAAGATGCCGTATGCGCGTCTAAAGAAGTGGTTTCTGTATCAATACAGATTTCTTTTTGCTGCATTGCTTCTTGTGCCAACTGCATAATCGCATCGTTTGTATCAAGAAGAATATACTGATGCGCCGTATTAGAAATATTATGATGCGCCGTAATAGTTTCTTCTACAGCAGCACTTTCGTCGAGATCAACAACTGTGGACTCTTGCGAAGTAGCTTTCGTTTTTTGAACGATGGGATTGCCAAATAAATCAGTTGACACAGCTGGTGCAGCTGGTGGTGGTGCTTGATAATCGTAACCTAGTACGCGTTTTCCTAAAGCTCTAAATTCTAATTCATTAAAAATCTGCTCTAACACTTCATGATTATAGGCTTCTATTCTAAAATCTCCTTCGTGAAAAGGCACAGGCACATTGGTGATAATAGTAGCTAATTTTTTAGATAGTAGGGCACTTTCTTTTCCATTGCGCACTTTTTCACCCAAAGCACCTTTTATTTTATCAGCATTTTCTAAAACATTTTCGAGCGTATCATATTCCGCTAATAATTTTGCTGCCGTCTTTTCTCCTACCCCCGGTATACCTGGAATATTATCTACCGCGTCACCCATTAAACCTAAAATATCAATCACCTGATCAGTGCGCTGAATTCCCCACTTTTCACACACTTCTTTAGCACCTAAAATTTCTGGTTTACCACCTTGATAGCCTGGCTTGTAAATAAAAATAGTATCACCTACTACTTGTCCATAATCTTTATCGGGTGTTACCATATAAACGGTATATCCCAAGGCTGCTGTTTCTTTTGCTAAGGAACCAATGATATCATCGGCTTCAAAACCGTCTAATTCTAAACACGGCAAATTAAAGCCCTTTACTATGCGCTTAATATCTGGTATAGCACTTAAAATATCTTCGGGTGTTTCTTGTCGATTAGCTTTATACGCTTCAAAATCAATATGGCGTTCGGTAGGTGCATGCGTATCAAACACTACGGCTAAATGCGTAGGTTGTTCTTTTTGTATGAGATCTAATAGGGTACTTGTAAATCCAAATTGAGCATTGGTATTTTTCCCAGTGCTAGTGATTCTAGGGCTTCTAATAAGTGCATAATAAGCTCTATATACGAGCGCCATAGCATCTAATAGAAATAATTTTTTTTCAGACATGAAGCTAAGATACGCCGTGTCTGCTTTATAAAAAAAGAAAGCCCTTGTTCTTTATTAACAATTTAAAATTTCAACATGGGTACTTCCATCAATAAAACAGAAAGATCGGAGCTGGCTTTAAAATCTATCTTTTCAAATTCGGTAATGCCCATACCATCACGAGCAGATAGCGTATAAGTATCGACCATTAAGGTGCCGCTTAACAGGAATACATATAAGCCGTTTCCTTCTTTTTTTAAGGTATACGTAAACTCGCTATCCTTAGAAAAATTACCCAAATGAAACCATGCATCTTGATGAATCCAAACACCTGCATCCTCTTTATTAGGAGATAATAGCTGTTGCAACGCATTCTTACTTTGCTCTTCATCGATTGTGATTTGATCATATCGAGGCGTCACATTCATTTGATTGGGAATCACCCAAATTTGCAGAAAACAAACTTCTTTGTCTTTGTTCTTATTATACTCGCTGTGCATAATACCACTCCCGGCACTCATCACTTGTATATCGCCTGTACTGATAACAGCCGTAGTGCCAAGACTATCTTTATGCTCTAAATCACCGGATAATGGAATAGAAATAATTTCCATATTTTGATGCGGATGTGTTCCAAAACCCATTCCTGGTGCTACTTTATCATCATTTAAAACACGTAAGGCACCAAAATGAATTCGTTCTTCATCATAATAATTAGCAAAGCTAAATGTATGATAACTCAATAACCAACCATGGTCGGCTTTTCCTCTTGATGCAGCGGTATGTAATATAAATTCTGGCATATTATTTTTTGTGTAAAATTGGCGCTATATAATTCAAAAACCAATAAGCTATATTAATAAAAAAGCGCTTTTTACAAAGCGCTTTTCAAAAAATGTAGCTTAACCTACTTTAATCAATTGAACATCAAATATTAAAGTAGCATAAGGTGGTATAGCCCCTCCAGCGCCTCTTGCACCGTATCCTAATTCGTAAGGAATATAAAATCTAAAGGTAGCTCCTTCGTTCATTAACTGAACGCCTTCTGTCCATCCTGGAATTACTTGGTGTAAACCAAAAGTAGCGGGTTGGTTTCTTTTGAAAGAACTGTCGAACACCGTTCCATCTATTAATTTTCCTTCATAATGAACCGTAACCATTGTTGTAGGGCCAGGTTTATTACCGGTTCCAGCTTGCAAAATTTCGTATTGCAAGCCACTTGCTGTTTGCTGCACTTCTGCACGCTTTGCATTTGCTTCTAAAAATTGTTTTCCTGCTTCCATTTGTGCGGTTTTTTTCTGTTGTAAAAGTTCTTGTAATTTAGATGAGGTATCCATTCGTTAACAAAAATGAGCTACAAAAGTAGAACCTTTTTTTAATTAAAGATATTGTGATTTATTTTTACTTATAAATCGAGTAAAAAAATTATCTTTGTTATTCAAATTTATATTCCATGCGCTTTATTGTTACTTCTTCCGTTTTACTTAAAAACCTACAACAAATAGGTGGTGTTATTAGTTCTAATACGGTACTTTCTGTTTTAGAAGACTTTCTTTTCGAATTGAAAGGCAATACGCTTACCCTAACCGCTACTGACTTAGAAACGATGATGCGGGTGCAATTGGAAGTGAACGAATCGGAAGGGGAAGGTAGAATTTGTATTCCTTCAAAAATTGTTTTAGACTATCTTAAAAACTTACCAGAGCAACCGATTACGTTCTCTGTAAACACTAATGATTTATCTATTGAAATGTCGAGCGATGTGGGTAAATATAAAATTGGTGGCGAAAAAGCAGATGATTTCCCTAAAGAACCAATAGCTAATGATACTTCTTCATTCACTATTTCTTCCATCGGTTTAATTGAAAGTATCAATAATACCTTGTTTGCAGTGAGCAATGATACGTTGCGTCCAGCAATGACAGGTGTGTATTTTGAGCTTACTAAAACAGGCATCAACTTTGTATCTACAGATGCGCATCGTTTAGTTCAATACAGAAGAACTGATGTAGTATGCCCTAACGATAATGGATTTGTAGTGCCTAAAAAACCTTTACAACAATTACGATCTACTTTAGCAGCAGATGAAACCATGCTAAAATTATCATACAATAGCAGCCATTTATTTGTGACTAACGAAAAATTGAGCATGAGCTGTCGTTTGATTGATGCCCGTTTCCCAGATTATAAAGCGGTGATACCTACCGACAATCCATTTAAACTTACCTTAACTAGAACCGAATTTATGAGTGCTTTGAGAAGGGTGAGTATTTTTGCAAATAAGACAACTAATCAAGTTGTTTTAGATATTGCTGGAAATAAATTACAAATTAGCGCTCAAGATATCGACTTCTCTTACGAGGGTAAAGAAAGCTTAGGTTGCCAATATAGTGGCGAAGACATGAAAATTGCTTTCAACGCAAAATTAATGTTAGAGATGGTTAACAATTTAAGTGGCGATCATGTAAACTTAGAATTAAGTACGCCTACAAGAGCTGGTATCTTTAAACCGGTTGATAAAGGAGATAATGAAGAAATATTAATGCTTTTAATGCCCCTTATGGTTGGCGTTTAATTACTAACCCAGTAATAAGAAAAATCCCGCTTTGTGCGGGATTTTTTATTGCGATTACTTATCGTTTTAAAAAGGGTAATTGTCTCCAGTGCAATTGTTCTTGTTTTATTAAATAAACAAAGAATAAAGCAAAGGCAATCAATCCGCTGAAGATCTTCAAAAATAAAGAATCAAGTTGGTGGGCTACAAATGATTGTACAAAAAATAAAACAGCCGTTAACAATAGATAACTACTTATTTTCTTTACCGCATACGGAATTGGATAGTGCTTTTGACCAATGATAAAGGACAATAGCATCATTACTGCATAACAGATAAAAGTGGTCCAGGCGCAAGCAAACATACCATAGGTAGGAATAAATATATAATTAAGCACCAAGGTAATAGTAGCACCTACCAAAGTAATAAATACTCCATATTTTAAATTATCACTTACTTTATACCATACTGCTAGGTTATAATAAATGCCGAGACATACATTAGCCGCCAACAAAATAGGCACCACACCAATACCCGATCGGTAGGTAGGCCCGATATAAAATTTCCAAACATCTAAAAATAGCGCCGTAAATAAGAAAGCCAAACATAAGGTAATTACAAACCAATGCATCACCTTTGCATACAACAGTGGCGCTTCTTTTTCTTTTGATTGATTAAAGAAGAAAGGTTCGGCCGCCATTTTAAACGCTTGAATAAATAGGGTAATGAAAATAGCCAGTTTATAATTAAAATTATAAATAGCCGTTGTAGTCTTAGAAATAAGCAGATCGGGAGAAACCAACTTGCCCAACATAATTCTATCAATTACTTCATTAATCATGCCTCCCAATCCAATAATTAAGAAGGGTAAACTATACGTTAGGATGCGCTTCCATAAATTCCAATCTATTGTAAAACGAACCGAACTCCATTCTTTCCATAAGAAAAGAAAGGTGAATAGCGAACCCAATAAATTGGCCAATAATAATAATTCAGTTGTAGATAAAGGACCTATCCATTGTGCGTAGCTACTTGTTGGATGTGCTTTGCAAAAACCTGGACTATACAATACAAACCATGCTGTAAGCAAGAGGGTTGTAAGAATACCACCTATTTTTATAAATGCATATTTCAAAGGTTGTTCTTGCTGTCTTAATTTAGCAAAGGGTATAGCTGCAATGGTATCTACAGCAACAATAGCAATAGCGTAATTAATAAACACCGCTTTGTCTACACCAATTAATTGTGCCAAGGAGGTATTGCATAAAATTAAGAGAATGCTCAGCACCATTGTGCTGAAAAAGAGCGAAGTAAAGCTGGTTTGAAAAAGGGTTTGTTTGCTTATTTCTTTATGGGCACTAAACCTAAAATAAGCGGTTTCCATACCGTAAGTAAATACAATATTAAGAAAGGTAATAGATGCATATAATAAGGCCATATTGCCATTGGCAGCTTTGCCAGCAGCATCTACTAAAGCATAGGACAATAAAGGATTTAATAAATAATTAATCAATTTGGCGCCTACATTGCTTAAACCATATAGGGCTGTTTGACTAGCTAATTTTTTTAATTGCGACATGCGTTGGTATGGTTATTAAACAATTTCCCAGGTGTCTTTTCCACGCAATAAAGCATCTAAATCGCCAACACCTTTTCTTGCAACACTATCTTCCATTTGTAAATTCATTTGCTCTTCGTAGCATGGGCGTTGAGTTTGATAAAAAACGCCAAATGGACGAGGGAAATGATTTTCCAAAGTTGGATCATCAAAGAAGCGCGTTAATAGTTGTGCTTTATAATAATCCGTTTCATCGTGTATCCACAAACCATCCGTACCTTCTTCCGCTATATTTACGATTACGGGTTTGTATCCATCTAATCGAATACCTTTTTGTTGTTGCGCACCAAAAATAAGCGGTTTGCCTTGCTCTAAAAATAATACCTCTTCTGGCTTAGAACTTTTTTCAGTAAATATTTCAAATGCACCATCATTAAAAATATTACAGTTTTGATAAATTTCTAAAAAGGACGCGCCTTGATGTGCTTCGCTTCTAAGCAGCATCGCTTGTAAATGCTTAGGGTCTCTATCCATACTACGTGCTATAAAAGTAGCATCGGCACCCAAAGCTAAAGCTAAAGGATTGAATGGATGATCTAAACTACCTACTGGTGTGCTCTTAGTAACCTTGTTTAATTCTGAAGTAGGGGAATATTGTCCTTTTGTTAAACCATAAATTTGATTGTTGAACAATAAAATATTGACATTAAAATTGCGTCTTAATAAATGTATCGTATGGTTTCCTCCAATACTTAATCCATCGCCATCACCCGTTACAATCCATACACTCAACTCTGGGCGTGTTGCTTTCAATCCGCTTGCAATAGCCGTAGCCCTACCATGAATACTATGCATACCATAAGTGTTCATGTAGTAAGGGAAACGCGAACTACAACCGATACCAGAGATAATTACAATCTGCTCTCTAGGAATACCAATTTGTGGTAAAACTGTTTGCACTTGTTTTAGTATAGAATAATCACCACAACCAGGGCACCAGCGTACTTCTTGGTCGGTAGCAAAATCTTTTGCAGTAAGAGTTGGCGTTATTTGTTCGCTCATAAATTAGACGCTAAATTGGGTTGTTAAATATCCCTCAAATTTACGAGGTTTTACTGGGAGTTTATACTTTTCAGAAATCAATCTTAACTTAGCATTATAATGGATAAGAAACTTACACCAATTGGCATCTTTGATTCGGGTTATGGCGGACTAACAGTTTTTAAAGAAATTGAAGCCTTAATGCCATCCTACGATTATATCTATTTGGGCGATAATGCACGCGCACCTTACGGTTCAAGGTCGTTTGAATCGGTATACCAATATACCTTGAGCAGTGTAAAATGGTTGTTTGAACAAGGTTGTCCATTAGTTATTTTAGCTTGTAATACTGCATCTGCAAAAGCACTGCGAAGTATTCAGCAAAATGACTTAGCCAACATAGATCCAGCAAAAAGAGTTTTAGGGGTAATCCGTCCAACGGCCGAATATATTGGTGCTCACTCTAAAAGCAAAGCAATTGGTGTGTTGGCTACCAAAGGAACGGTGCATTCTAATTCTTATCCCATAGAAATACAACATATAGATGCCTCCTTAAAGGTATACCAACAAGCCTGTCCAACCTGGGTGCCCTTAATAGAAAATAACGAATACGAAACAGCCGGTGCTGCATTCTTTATAGAGCGGGACGTGAAGAGTTTATTAGCTCAGAATAAAGAAATCGATACGCTATTATTAGGATGCACGCATTACCCGATAATTGAAAAACAAATTCGATCTTATTTACCAGAAAATATTCAATTAATAAGCCAAGGTGCTATTGTAGCTAACAGTTTAGAGGCTTACTTAAAACGACATAGTCCAATGGAGTTGGCGATAAGCAAACACGGAACGCAACAATTCTACACCACCGACGATGTACATGATTTTAACCAGCATGCTCCTCTATTCTATGGCAAACCCATAGCAGCGAAGCACCTGCATTTATAAATGTTTATTCGTGTAAGCCTGTAGATACAAAGTCTTTTTTAGCTTGTTTCTTCTTCAACACTTTTTCCATCCATAACAACATAGCTGGTTGTAAAGTAAGATTTGTAATCATCGCTAAAAATAAAGTAAGCGAGGTAAGATAACCTAAAGATTGCGTGCCTTGAAAGTGCGATAAAGCAAAAACACCAAATCCTACGATCAAAATCAAAGAGGTATAAATAATACTCAATCCCGTATCTTGAATAGTTCTACGAACAGTCATGGCAATGTCTTCATCATGCGTAGCTAATTCTTGTTTGAAATTAACTAAGAAGCGAATCGTTACATCTATCGTGATACCAAGCGCCACGCTAAACACCAATACTGTAGAAGGTTTTATGGCAATGCCCAACCAACCCATAATACCTGCTGTAAGCAACAGGGGAACAATATTAACCGTAACAGAAATCAATAATATTCTCCACGATCTAAACAACATAATCATGCAGGCAAAGATCATAATGAAAGAAAGTATTAAACTATCTCTCAAGCTGTTGATGATAAAGGTAGTGCCTTCTAAAAACACAACACTCGTGCCGGTAAAGGTTAATTTATATTTTGTAGAATCAAAAATAGCATAGGTAAGTGGTTTAATACTATCCAATAAAATAGGTAATCTAGCTGAGCCCACATCGGCCATACTAATACTAATACGCGTTTGTTGTTTGGTGCTATCTACAAACGACTGCACTAATTTTTGGAAAATGCTTGCTTTACCACTAGTACCCGAATCCGATTTTTTTGTTTTTAAATAGGGTTGTAAAAATGCAGCATCAAACATACTTGGTACAGCATAATTACTACTATCGCCATCGTAATAAGCTTGCTTTGCAAACTTAATACCTTCTGTGATGCATAAAGCGTGACCAATTTCTGGCATTTGCTGTAATTCGGTAACCAACTCATCCATTTTCTGCATCATGTCTAAAGAGATGGCTCCATTCTTACGTTTGGTATCTACCACAATTTCTAAAGGCATAACCCCTTTGAAATTAGTTTCAAAGAATTTCAAATCCAGATATAAAGGATCATTTTTAGGAAGATCGTCAACGATATAACCTACATTTTTTAATTGCACAATGCCAGCTACAGCCACCAAGCATAAAGCAGTAGTAATAGCATAAATCATTTTTCTATGATGGAAAACCCATACCGTTAGGATGTCTAGCATTTTTTGCATGCGCGGACTTTCTAGATAATTGGTATGCTTAGGGTTGGGCGGTGCTACAAAGCTGAGCAACACCGGAATAATAATTAGTGAAATAAAGAAGATAGCTAAAATATTAAGTCCGGCTACCAAACCAAACTCTTTTAAAATAGCACTTTTCGTAAAGAAAAATACACCAAAACCAATAGCCGCTGTTAGATTGGTAAACAAGGTTACAATACCCATTTTATCTACCATCTGCAAAAGCGACTGGTGTTTATTGGCAGTTGTTTGGTAAGAGGTATGATATTTATTTAAAAAATAAACACAATTAGGAATACCAATAACCACAATCAATGGTGGTATTAAAGCCGTAAGAATGGAAATATGATAACCACACAAATGAATAGTACCTACACTCCATATTACTCCTATACCAACAACCAACATAGAGATAGCCACCGCCACAAAGGATCTAAAGAATACGATTAAAATAGTTGCGGTAAGTACTAAAGATAAAATTAAAAATAAGCGCATTTCATCTTGTACTCTATCCGCAGTAATAGTACGGATATAAGGAAGGCCAGAGTAATGAACAGCAATATGTTGTTGAGCAGAAAAAGCATCTACCTGTTTTGTAATTCCGGCTACAATAGCAGAGCGTTCTTTAGAATTGATACGCTCTTTATTTAACGTTAACGCCATTAAATACGTATGCGTAGTAGGGTTGTATAAAAACCCTTTATAGAATGGCAAATTTAAAAAAGTAGCTGCAACACGAGCTACATCTTCGACCGAATCGGTAGTAACCAAACGAATAGATTGAAGCGTATTGGTAGTAGTATCTTTATAAAGATTGATTGCCGAAGGCACACTAAATACATTTTCTACTGCTGCGCTTTTTTCTAAGCTGCGCACTAAAGTATTGTACGCTTTAAAAAAAGAAGGATTAAAAAAAGCATCGGTCTGCACCCCAACAACCATCACATTACCATCTTCACCAAACTTATTTAAGAAGTTTTTATACTCTTGGTATTTAGGATTATTGGTAGGTATGGCACTAGTAAAATCATAACTCAAGGTCACTTTACTAGCTTCGATACCCATATAAACCGTAATAGCTAGTAAAAGGGCTAATAAAGTAAAGCGTTGTTTTAAAATAAAGGCTGCTAAAGAATGCCACATAGTAGAGTAAAATTTGTGGCGCAAAAGTACCTAAATATTTTTACGCCTTTTTAAAAAGTTTATTTAAAAAGTGCTTGTGCTCTGTGCAATCGGTCGTTGATGGCACGACCTAAATCTTGATCTGGAAAGCGCTCTGCTATAATTAGGTCTAAACCATAAGCATCTGCTTCTCTTAAGGCCCTAAATAAGTTGGCGGCGGCGGCTGATAAATTATGCTGCGAAGAAAGTGTCCATACTTGAGCGCCCTGCAAAGCTTCATAAGTATTAGTAAAAGCAATGATTCCTATTTTTTTATCTGCAAGCTCATTATACAAAAGAGCAGGGTCGCCAATGATAAGCGGCGTATGCGTTGCATAATGACTTTTTAATTGGCCTGCAGTGGTAGGGGCTTGCTCATTATGCGTTTGTAGTACTACCGTATCGTTGATACATGCTGCTATTGCTTCTACACTAATGCCTCCCACTCGGTGCACCACTACTTTATGTTGATCTACACTTACAATCGTACTTTCTAAACCAATAGAGCAAGTGCCGCCATCTAAAATATAGGGAATCTTTCCGTTTAGCCCTTGTAATACATGAGCTGCAGTAACCGGACTTACATAACCAAAAGGATTGGCACTAGGTGCGGCTAATGGAAAAGGAAGCTGTTGCAATAACGACAAGCACAAAGGATGATTGGGAACTCGAAGGGCTACATAAGGACTACCTGCCGTAACCAAATCGGGAATACAGTCTTTTTTAGGCACTAAAAAAGTTATAGGACCTGGGCAAAATTTTTCGGCTAGTGTAGATAAAAGCGTTGGAATTGTTTCGGCATAATTTGATGCTTCAGTCCAATCTTTAATATGCACTATAAGCGGATTAAAATGCGGACGGTTTTTAGCTTCAAATATTTTCAATACAGCATTTTCTGATAAGGCATTTGCTGCCAATCCGTATACGGTTTCTGTAGGAACGGCTACAACTTCATTTGCGCTTAGAAAATGAATAGCCGGTTCTAGTTCCGTTCCAATTTTTGTAGAAAATAAATGGTCCATTATAAAATTAAGAAATCATCGGCGTCTTTCAGGAAAGGCAATTGTTGCCTTGCTGCGTTCAGTTCCGATGCTTCTAACGCAAAGGTAATACCAATTTCTTGATTGCTTAAGGTCGTTAGCCAATTTCCCATTGGGTCTATGGCACCACTATGACCAATATAGTGCAAGCCATTTTGATCATCACCAATTCTATTCACCGCCAACACATAACATTGATTTTCTATAGCACGCGCTTGCAATAAGGTGCGCCAAGCATGATCTCTTTTTTCTGGCCAATTGGCTACATAAATGATAGCATCATATTCTTCCTGCTTATTTCTAGCCCAAACCGGAAATCTAAGATCGTAACAGATTTGGATTAAAAACTTCCATCCACCCAAGGATACGATCACGCGTTTGTCGCCAGATGTATAGGCTTTGTCTTCTCCGGCGTAGGCAAACAAATGTTTTTTATCGTAGGCATGTAATTGCCCGTTGGGTAATACCCACAAAAAGCGGTTATAGTACTTACCCTCTTCTAAAAGAGCGCAAGAGCCAGCTATAACAGAAGCATATTTTTTTGCCATTTCCTGCATCCAAGGTATAACTTGTTCGCCAGAGGGGTCTAAAAGTGTAGCTGGAGTCATGGTAAATCCAGTAGAAAACATTTCGGGTAAAATAATTAAAGTATTATGAGCTTGATGCAGCTCAATAAAATCTTCAATTTTGGATAGATTTTGTCTATAATCATCCGAAACGATATCAATTTGTACTAAAAGAACACTTAAATTCTCCTTTTTTCCCATTTTAAAAAAGTTTGGCACGGTTATTGTATATACTAATTCAAGATTACTTTATTGGTTAAGTAATTATCGTTAGTGTGTATGTAAATACGTTATGCCTTTATCGGTTTATTGGTTGTTACTAAGGAGCGGGGAACCGCTCCTTATCTTTTTTATAAAGCTAAGGTATAAATAGAAAAATAAAAAACTTGTACATCCTGAAAGATAATTAAATTTTTTATAATTGATTATCAATTGTTTATAAAATTTTTGTAAAATAATTTTAGTTATTTAAATGTTTGGCACGGTTATTGTATACACTAATACAAGATTACTTTATTGGTTAAGTAATTATCGTTAGTGTGAATGTAAATACGTTATGCCTTTATCGGTTTATTGGTTGTTACTAAGGAGCGGAGAACCGCTCCTTATTTTTTTGTACTCCTGCAAAATAGTTGCACCTTTGAGCTATGTTACAACTCCATTACAAGAAAGTTCGTCATGCTTTCGAATACCCTTTTACCATTTCTAAAGGAACAAAAACACATCAAGAAGCATTGGTAGTAGCTTTAGGCATGGGCCCTTACTGGGGCTTTGGAGAAGCCTGCAAAATAAGCTACTATGGTATAGACCTCGATGCCATGATAAGCCTGCTGGAAAGCAAAAAACAGGTCATACAAAAATACGCCCTCACCGACCCAGAACGCTTTTGGCATTTTTTACACCACCTTTTTCCCGATCAGCATTTTTTAATAGCCGCTCTCGATTGTGCCGGTTGGGATCTGTTTGCTAAAATGCGACAAAAGAAAGTATACCAATTAATAGGCGTTGAACAATTACACGCACTTAGCACCAATTATACCATTGGTTTGGCTGAGCCAGCCGAAATGCTCGAGAAAATGAAGGCACACCCTTGGCCTATTTATAAAGTAAAAATTAGCAACGCAAACGATATCGATACCTTGGCGCTACTTAGAGCTCATACTAAGTCGCTTATTCGAATAGATGCCAATGAAGCATTGGATGTAACTACTACTTTAAAATTGCTTCCCGAATTTGAAAAATTAGCTATTGAACTGATAGAGCAGCCCATTGCAAAAGATAATTATGAGGGCATGCAAGAGCTAAAAGCAAAAAGCAGTATCCCGTTTTATGCAGATGAAGCTTGTGTAACTGAAAACGATGTAATACGTTGCAAAAATGCATTTCATGGAATCACGATTAAACTTAGTAAATGTGGTGGTATAACACCGGCTTTAAGAATGATAAAAGAAGCCCGTAGCATTGGATTGTCTATAATGCTAGGCAATATGAACGAATGCAGTATTGGCACGGCTCCTTTAGTGCACTTGCAATATTTGGTAGATAAAATGGATGCCGATGGGCCTTTGTTGCTAAAAGAAGATAGTGGTAAAGGGCTCTTTTATGAGCATGCTATAGCCTGTGTAGAAGATAAAAACGGATTGGGCATACAAGCCCTTTAATGAAAACGCTTTGGTCCGTAATTTCGATTAATATCCGAACCGCAACCACAACCTTTTTTGGCACTTGCACAAGAACCTAGTACTTGACTAACTAAGGCAATAAAAATTAAACCGTATATAAATGGTGTAGCTTTGCGCTTCATAGGTAAACTGATTACATTTGTAAAAATAACAAAGCAATTTTAAATTCTGCTAAAAATATTTTAATCGCACCCTTAGATTGGGGAATGGGACACACCACACGCTGTATACCCATAATCCATCATTTACTTAAAGAAGAAAAAA
>CAMBYG010000013.1 GCA_945872085.1 Chitinophaga pinensis
CTTTCTAAATACTTTAAAATAACCTTGTAAATTCCTTTACTAGGCTTAACTTTGTCGGGCAAAATAACAAAACCTATATTTCTCAATTATGACACTTTCTGTTTTACTTAATAGTGCTTCCAATACATCACTTAATTATCTACCCATAGTGATTCAGTTGGTGGTAGCCATAGGCTTTGTGGCGTTTATGATGAGTGTAACCCATTTGCTTGGGCCTAAAAGACGCACTAGTGACAAATTAGCCAATTTTGAAAGTGGTATCGAATCGGTTGGTAATGCCCGTCAGCCCATGGCTATCAAGTATTTTTTGGTAGCTATTTTATTCGTTTTATTTGATGTAGAAGTTATTTTCTTCTACCCCTATGCGGTCAATTTTAAAGCCCTCGGGAAAGAAGGATTTTTAGCGGTGCTCATGTTTGTAGCCTTCTTCTTAGTTGGATTTATTTATATCCGCAAAAGAGGTGCTTTGGATTGGGAGGAATAAACATTTTTATAAAAAACTAGTTTTACTAACAATATTTAAAATTTCATATGCGTCCAGTTCAATATAATACCAACCTTAAAATGGTTGATTTGCCTGAAGGCCACTCTGGCGAAGGTTTTTTTGCAACGTCTTTAAATAATGTAATTGGCCTAGCTAGGAAAAACTCTATTTGGCCTTTGCCTTTTGCCACTTCTTGCTGTGGTATCGAATTTATGGCCACTATGGCTGCCCACTATGATTTAGCGCGTTTTGGATCGGAGCGTTTAGGCTTTAGTCCACGCCAATGCGATTTATTAATGGTAATGGGCACGATCTCTAAAAAAATGGCCCCTATTTTACGTCAAGTTTATCTTCAAATGGCCGAACCTCGCTGGGTTTTGGCTGTAGGTGCTTGTGCTTCTAGTGGTGGTATTTTTGATAGCTATTCGGTTTTACAAGGCATCGATCAAGTAATACCGGTAGACGTGTACGTACCCGGATGTCCACCACGACCAGAGGCTATCATAGACGGAATTATGAAAATCCAAGAATTGGTGGGACAAGAAAGCTTACGCCGCAGAAATAGCGAACAATATAAAGGACTTTTAGAAAGCTACGGAATTCAATAGCATATGACACACGAACAAATTATTGAAACATTGGAAGCTGCCTTTGCAGGCCAACTAAGTGATTGTGATACCGCACACGGCATTAGCTCGATAACCATACCGGCTGCTGCTAATTTAAAAGTATTGCAATACTTATACGATAGCGAAGATATGCAATTTCGCTTCCTCACCGATTTAACAGCGGTGCATTACCCCAACAGAACTAATGAAGAGCTTTGTGTAGTCTATCACTTACACAGTCTTCATTTAAATAAGCGTTTACGAGTAAAATTATATGTGCCCGTTGCAGCACCAAAAGTGTTTACAGCATCTAAGCTCTTCTCTGGTGCCAATTGGATGGAGCGTGAAACCTTCGACTTTTTTGGTGTTGATTTTGTAGGCCATCCAAATTTGAAACGCATATTAAACGTAGATGAGATGGATTACTTCCCTATGCGAAAAGAATATCCGATGGAAGATCCAACACGTATTGATAAAGACGATGAAATGTTTGGTCGTGGAGGAACGATTTGTTAATTACTTAAAGAAATTATTACCATGTCAGCACATATACATTTAGACGAAGCTTCTATTCAAAAACAAACGACCACGCTTAATCTTGGTCCTACTCACCCTGCTACACACGGGGTGTTTCAGAATATTTTGGAAATGGATGGAGAACGTATCGTTAGCGCAGTGCCCACCGTTGGCTATATTCATAGAGCATTCGAAAAAATTGCTGAACGTCGCCCTTATTATCAAATTACGCCCCTTACCGATCGATTAAATTATTGCTCATCTCCTATCAACAATATGGGATGGCACATTACGGTAGAGCGCTTATTGGGTATTAAAACACCAAAGCGCGTTGACTATTTACGTGTTATCATCATGGAATTGTCTCGCATTGCCGATCATTTGGTGTGCAATTCGGTAATTGGCGTAGATACCGGAGCCTTGACCAGTTTCGTATATGTATTCGAATTTAGAGAGCATATTTATGAGATTTTTGAAGCTGTTTGTGGTTCTCGTTTAACCACTAATATTGGTCGCTTTGGAGGTTTCGAACGTAATTTCCCACAAGAAGCTTTCGATAAAATCAATACATTTTTAGAAGCGTTTCCACGCGGTATGAAAGAGTTTGAATCCTTGCTTACGCGCAACCGCATATTTATGGAGCGCACCATGGGCGTAGGTGGTATTAGTGCAGAAAGAGCATTGAATTATAGTTTTACAGGACCCAATTTGCGTGCAGCTGGCGTTGATTATGATGTGCGCGTGGCGCAACCCTATAGTTCTTATGAAGATTTTGATTTCAAAATTCCAGTAGGTACTACTGGCGATGTGTATGATCGTTTCTTAGTGCGCAACCAAGAAATTTGGGAAAGCGTAAGCATTATCAAACAAGCGCTCGAAAAAATTGCTGCTTTAGAAGCTGCAGATCCAAGTCAGAAAGAAGTTTTCTATGCACCAGAAGCAGATAAATATCATTTACCACCCAAAGAAGATGTGTATACCAAAATGGAAGCACTAATCTTCCACTTCAAAATGGTGATGGGTGAAATTGAAGTTTTACCAGGTGAAATTTATTCAGCAGTAGAAGGTGGTAACGGTGAAGTAGGTTATTATTTAATCAGCGATGGTGGTAGAACCCCGTATCGCTTACATTTTAGAAGACCTTGCTTTATTTATTACCAAGCATACCCAGAAATTATACAAGGTAGTTTACTAAGTGATGCGGTAGTTACGATGAGTAGTTTAAACCTAATTGCCGGAGAATTAGACGCATAATAAAGACATTAATAACGTATGAAACAATTTTCAGCAGAACAATTAAATCAAGTACAAGCTATTATAGCACGCTACCCTGAAGGGAAACAAAAAAGTGCGCTAATACCTTTGCTTCATCTTGCACAAGAAACTTTTGGTGGCTGGTTAGATACCGAAACCATGGATTATATAGCTGCTTTACTAACCATCAAACCGATTGAAGTATATGAAGTAGCTTCTTTTTACTCGATGTTTCACATGAAGCCCGTAGGCAAGCACGTTTTCGAAGTTTGCCAAACCGGTCCTTGCATGTTAAATGGTAGCGATGAAATCATAGCCTATATCAAAGAAAAATTAGGCATCGAAGCTGGTCAAACAACTGCAGATGGTTTATTTACTTTAAAACCGGTAGAATGTTTGGGTGCTTGTGGATATGCGCCTATGATGCAATTGGGCAAACACTATAAAGAGTTTTTGACCAAAGAAAAAGTGGATCAAATAATTGAAGAATTAAGAACGGCATCAAAACATTAAAAAAATCATAAAGCAATAGCTTATGTCTAAAAAGATATTATTAGAACATGCTCATATCGAAGGTATTCGTTTTTATGAAACCTATCGAAAAAATGGTGGTTATAGAAGTGTGGAGAAAGCACTTAAAATGAGCCCAGACGACATTGTAGAAGAGGTTAAGAAAAGTGGCTTAAGAGGTCGTGGTGGCGCAGGTTTCCCAACTGGTATGAAGTGGAGTTTTTTGGCAAAACCTGAAGGCGTTCCTCGCCATTTGGTATGTAATGCCGATGAATCTGAGCCGGGCACTTTCAAGGATCGTTATTTAATGGAGTTCCTTCCGCACTTATTAATCGAAGGCTTGATTGTTTCTTCTTTTGCATTGGGGTCTAATGCTACCTATATCTATATCCGTGGCGAGTATGCTTGGATACCGGATATTTTAGAGCAAGCCATTGCAGAAGCTAAAGCTAATGGTTGGTTGGGAAAAAATATTTTAGGTACCGGTTTCGATTGCGAAATTTATGTGCAACGCGGAGCGGGTGCTTATATCTGTGGAGAAGAAACTGCTTTGATTGAAAGCTTAGAAGGAAAGCGCGGTAATCCACGTATCAAACCTCCATTCCCAGCTATTCAAGGGCTTTGGATGCGCCCTACCGTAGTAAACAATGTAGAAACTTTAGCAGCTGTGGTGCCTATTATTAATATGGGCGGCGATGAGTATGCAAAAATAGGCGTAGGAAAATCTACCGGCACCAAACTACTTTCTGTTTGTGGTAATGTAAATAAACCAGGCGTTTATGAAATAGATATGACCATCTCTGTTGAAGAATTTATTTATAGCGATGCGTATTGTGGTGGCATTCCTAACAGAAAAAAATTGAAAGCATGTATACCAGGCGGTTCTTCTGTACCTATTTTGCCAGCTAATTTATTATTAAAAACAGCCAAAGGCGAAAACCGTATGATGAATTACGAAAGTCTTGCTGATGGTGGTTTTGCAACAGGTTCTATGATGGGCTCGGGAGGTTTTATTGTGTTAGATGAAACGCAATGTATCGTTCGCCATACGATGAGTCTTGCGCGTTTTTACAACCATGAAAGTTGTGGCCAATGCAGTCCTTGCAGAGAAGGTACGGGCTGGATGTATAAAATCTTGAAAAATATTGAATACGGTCATGGTAAAATGAGTGATATTGATTTACTATGGGATGTGCAACGAAAAATTGAAGGCAACACCATTTGTCCTCTAGGCGATGCTGCTGCATGGCCTGTGGCAGCTGCTATTCGTCATTTTAGAGATGAGTTTGAATGGCATATTAATAATCCGGTAGAAGCACAAACGCGTAATTATGGATTGGCGCATTATGCAGATCCTATTCATGTGCCAACTGTTTAAAAAATAATAATCGCTAACGCGAAAAAAAATATAACATGAGTGAACAAATTAAAGTAACTATTGATAACATAACAGTAGCCGTTGCACCTGGTACTACTATTTTACAAGCAGCACGACAAATTGGAGGAGAAGTAACACCTCCTGCGATGTGCTATTACAGTAAACTAGAAGGAAGTGGTGGTAAATGCCGTACCTGTTTGGTAGAAGTTTCGAAAGGCTCTGAAAAAGATCCTCGACCTATGCCAAAATTAGTAGCTAGTTGTCGCACCCCAGTATCCGATGGTATGGAGGTTAAAAATATTACCTCTCCAAAAGTATTAGATGCTCGAGCTGGTATTGTAGAAATGTTATTAATCAATCACCCATTGGATTGCCCTGTTTGTGACCAAGCTGGCGAATGTCATTTGCAAGATTTGAGTTATGAGCATGGTGCAAGCAGCACACGATATGAGTTTGATAGACGTACGTTTGAAAAAGAAGACATAGGTCCATATATTCAATTACATATGAATCGTTGTATTCTTTGCTATCGTTGTGTATACACGGCAGATCAGCTAACGGGCAAACGCGAGCATGGTGTATTAGATCGTGGCGATCATGCTGCTATTAGTACGTGTATTGGAAAAGCATTAGACAATGATTTTATTGGCAATGTAATAGATGTTTGTCCAGTAGGGGCATTAACCGACAAAACATTCCGATTCAAAAATCGGGTATGGTTTACTAAGCCTGTAGACGCCCATCGTGATTGTCCTACCTGCTCAGGAAAAACAAGATTGTGGATGCGTGGCGATGAAGTATATCGCGTAACAGCAAGAAAAGATAAATGGGGCGAAGTAGAAGAGTGGATATGCAATACCTGTCGTTTCGATAAAAAACAAGCAAGTGATTGGAAGATAGAGGGACCAAGTAAAATTGATCGCCACAGTGTAATTGCACAAGGCCATTACGAAGGCGTTTTGAAACCGCAAAATTTCTTACCAGAAGTCATTGGTAGAAATCCAAAATTATTGATGAATATACATGATGTAAGTGGTGTCAATAAAAACGATATTGAATTGAGTAAATTAAATGGTCCTGCACATAGTAGCGACTTTGATAAAAAATAATTATTAACGAATCACAATACAACTACATGTTATTACTGACTATAGATTGGAGTTTTATTATAGAAAAATTGATTTTAATTTCTGTAATTCTCGGCGCGTCATTGGGTGTGGCAACTTATGCTACTTGGGGCGAGCGTAAAGTAGCTGCTTGGATGCAAGATAGAAAAGGACCAAGCCGTGCAGGACCCTTTGGTTTATTGCAACCTATCGCCGATGGTATCAAATTATTTTTTAAAGAAGAAATTATACCTACAGATGCCAATCGATTCTTGTTTATATTAGGTCCATCTTTAGCGATGCTTACCGCTTGTATGGCAAGCGCAGTTGTTCCTTGGGGTCCGAGTATAGAATTAGAAAGCGGCAGAGTAATTGCCTTGCAAGTAGCCGATATTAACATTGGTATCTTATATGTGTTTGGTGTAGTGAGTGTGGGTGTTTATGGTATTATGTTGGGTGGATGGGCTTCTAACAATAAATACTCTTTAATGGGTAGTGTGCGTGCAGCATCTCAAGCTATTTCTTATGAATTAGCAATGGGTATTAGCCTTATTGCATTATTGATGATGACCGGCACTTTAAGCTTAGCAGAAATTGTAAATCAACAACATGGATTTTGGGAAAATGGATGGTTTACATGGAATGTGGCCAAACAACCATTGGGCTTTATCATCTTTTTAGTGTGTGCATTTGCAGAATTGAACAGAGCGCCTTTCGATTTGCCAGAAGCTGAAAGTGAGTTGGTTGCAGGATATCATACAGAATACTCTTCAATGAAATTAGGCTTTTACTTATTTGCAGAATATGTAAACTTGTTTATCAGCTCAGCAATTTTAATCACCTTGTTTTTTGGTGGTTATAATTTCCCTTTTATGGATCAAGTTGCTGGTAGTGTGAGCCCAATAGTTTTTTCAGCAATATGTGTTTTGGTATTGATGACTAAAACCATTATGATGATTTTATTTTTCATGTTCATCCGTTGGACGATCCCGAGATTTAGATATGATCAATTAATGAATTTAGGTTGGAAATCACTTATTCCATTAGCCCTTGTAAATATGTTAATTACTGGAGCCATTATTATTTGGGTATTAAATTAAAAAGAAACCATGCAAGAATTAACAAATAAAAGAGTAGCTGTAGATAGAAAGCCCATGACGTTCATGGAGCGCCTCTATATTCCTACTATAATAAAAGGACTTTTTATAACGGTAGGTCATATTTTTAAAAAGCCTGCAACGATTAGTTATCCTGAACAGCAACGTCCATTTAGTCCGGTGTTTAGAGGCTTACATATTTTAAATAGAGATGAGCAAGGACGTGAAAAATGCACGGCGTGTGGCTTATGCGCTTTGTCTTGCCCTGCAGAAGCTATTACTATGGAAGCGGCAGAACGAGTAAAAGGCGAAGAACATTTGTATAAAGAAGAAAAATATGCAGCAAAATATGAGATCAATATGTTGCGTTGTATATTCTGTGGTTTATGCGAAGAGGCTTGTCCTAAAGATGCCATTTACTTGTCAGAAACCGTTGCGCAAGCCAACTATTCTCGCAAGAGCTTTATTTATAACAAAGAAGATTTATTAATTCCAAATCCAAACGAAACACATTAAATATGAACCCACATCAACTTGTATTTTGGATTTTATCCGTCATTGCTATTGGTGGAGCCTTAGGGGTGATACTCAGTAGAAACCCCGTAGCCAGTGTATTGTTTTTGATTGTCACTTTTTTTGCGGTGTCGGGTCATTATATATTACTTAATGCACAATTTTTAGCTATTGTAAACATAATTGTATACGCAGGTGCTATCATGGTTTTGTTTTTGTACGTCATCATGCTTATGAATTTAAATGGCGATGTAGAACCACAAAAAAGTAAATTATTACAGTTTGCCGGTATAATTTCTGGAGGCATTTTGTTTTTAGTGTTATTAGCGGCATTTAAAACCACGCAACTAAATACAACACCTATCAATGCTTCTACTTCCATTGGATTAATTAGCGAATTAGGCCAAGTTTTATTTACACGATTTGTATTTCCTTTCGAGATCAGTAGTATATTATTTTTGAGTGCTATGGTAGGTGCCGTAGTAATTGGTAAAAAAGATTAAAATAAGTAAGTATGCCTATTCAATATTATATTTTTCTAAGCCTTGCCTTATTTAGCATAGGCGTAATGGGAACCATGATGCGCAGAAATGCCATTATCATTTTTATGTGCATTGAACTGATGCTGAACGCTGTTAACTTATTAATGGTAGCTTTTTCTAATTATTGGGAAAATAGCAATGCACAGATTTTCGTGTTTTTCATAATGGTTGTGGCTGCCGCAGAAGTAGCTGTAGGATTAGCGATTATCACCTTGGTGTATAGAAAAGTAAACTCAGTAGATATTAATATTTTAAATCGATTAAAAAATTAATACTGCCATTAAAAATAACTTTTAGAAAGAAAATTTATGATACAATATAGTTACCTCATTCCATTATTTCCATTGCTTGGTTTTTTAATCAATGGGTTGGGCTGGAATAAAATACCTAAGTCACTTGCAGGTGTTATTGGCTCTTCATCGATACTTGCCTCTTTTGTAGTTTCCTTAGCTGTTTTTGTTGAGGTGCTTTCGCCAAGTTTTCAAGGGCCATTCGTGCAACATTATTTTGATTTTATACAATCCGGAACACTTTATATTCCGTTTGCTTTTCAGATAGATGCATTGTCTGCTAGCTTTTTATTAATTATAACGGGTATTGGATTTTTAATTCATGTATACTCTACTTCTTATATGCATGATGATGAAGGAATGGTGAAATATTTTGCATACCTCAATCTCTTTGTTTTCTCTATGTTGTTATTGGTGATGGGTGCCAACTACATCATAATGTTTATAGGTTGGGAAGGTGTTGGATTGTGCTCTTATTTATTAATTGGATTTTGGTTTAAAAACCACGCATATACCGATGCAGCTAAAAAGGCATTTGTGATGAATAGAATTGGTGACCTTGGATTTTTAGTGGGTATGTTATTGGTCTTGTATCATTTCCATACCTTAAGTTATCAAGAATTATTTGATACAATAAAATCAAGTGCCGACCAGACAAATATATATACTGCCATTGCCATTTGCTTCTTCATTGGCGCGATGGGTAAAAGTGCACAAATTCCTTTATATACATGGTTGCCAGATGCGATGGCCGGACCAACGCCTGTTTCTGCATTAATACATGCAGCTACCATGGTTACCGCAGGTATTTATATGATTGCGAGAAGTAGTGTATTATATAATCTTGCACCAATTGCTTTAGATCTTATTACGTGGATTGGATTAGCAACGGCATTATTAGCAGCATCTATTGCTATCAAACAAAATGATATTAAAAAAGTATTGGCGTATTCTACCGTAAGTCAGTTAGGCTTCATGTTTGTTGCCATTGGTATGGGCGCTTATACAACCGCTGTCTTTCATGTTATTACCCATGCCTTTTTTAAAGCTTTATTGTTTTTAGGATCAGGAAGTGTCATCCATGCTATGGGCGGCGAACAAGATATTCGTTTTATGGGTGGATTAGGAAAGAAAATGCCGATTACCAAAATTACTTTTTTAATAGGGTGTTTAGCCATTGCCGGCATACCGGGTTTTGCGGGCTTCTTTTCTAAAGATGAAATATTAGCAAATGCATACGCACATCAGCCTTTATTATTTGTTGCTTTATTAATGGGCGCTTTGATGACCGCCTTCTATATGTTCCGTTTATATTTCTTAACCTTTACAGGATCTTTTAGAGGCACCGAACAGCAAGCGCATCACTTACATGAAAGTCCAAAAGCAATGACGCTTCCATTAATGGTATTAGCTTTGTTCTCCATCATTAGTGGTTATATAGGATTGCCAAAAGTAATTTCAGAAAAACATTGGTTACATGATTTCCTTTCTACAGCAGTTGCAGAAAAAGAACTTCATGAATTGAGCCATGCTACAGAATGGCTATTAATGGTCGTTTCTGTAGGTTTAGTACTTGTGATGATTGCGTTTGCTTATAAAGCCACTCAGAAAGCACAGTTCACAGCAGCTAAAGGTTTTGGAAAAATATTAGAAAACAAATGGTATGTAGATGAGTTATATCAAGCCATTATACTTACACCATTGAATCATCTAGGTGTCTTTTTACAACAAATAATAGAAAAATCTGGTATTGATGCTTTAGTAAATAATATTGGTTCAAGTATACAATGGTTAAGTACGCGCGTTCGTTTATTACAAAGCGGAATTGTCGGTTCTTACATTTTTGTAATGGTACTTGGTATTATTTTATTACTTAGCATCGGATTTTTAAGTACAATTTTATAACATTCTCATATTTTATAAGTCATGATTTTAATAACCTTATTGGCACTTCCCTTTGTTGCAGCATTATTGAGTTTTATATTGCCAAAACAAGCAAAAACATTGGCGCTTCTTAGCAGTGCAGTGGCTGTATTGATTACCTTATACCTATCAATGCATATTGCAGAAGGTGCTATAGCTGTTTCTCAAGCTTGGTTGCCCGATTTAGGTATTCAATTTGCTTTGCACGCAGATGGGTTGAGTTGCTCATTAAGCTTGCTTACAGCATTGGTTAGTTTCCTCGTTTTTCTTAACCTTAATAATAAAGAAGTTCCAAAAGAAGCTTCCTTTTACAGCTTGTTATTATTTGCACAAACTGGTTTGATGGGTGTGTTTTTAGCATCAGATGCTATGCTCTTTTATTTCTTTTGGGAATTAGCGCTAATACCTATTTATTTTCTCTCTTCTATCTGGGGTGGAGAAAATAGGATTAAAGTTACCTTCAAATTTTTCATTTATACTTTTATTGGTAGCTTAATGATGTTGGCAGGATTAATCTATTTAGGATTACAAACACCAGGTGCCGATGCCTTTTCTTACCACGCCTTAGTAGCTGTTGGTAATAGTTTAAGTAATACACAGCAAATCAGCTTATTTGTATTGTTCTTTTTAGCCTTTGCAATTAAAATGCCTATTTTCCCATTTCATACTTGGCAGCCCGATGCATACGACGAAGCACCTACCAGTGTTACTATTTTCTTAAGTGCATTGATGGTAAAGATGGGTTTATATGCCGTACTTCGTTGGTTGATGCCTCTATTGCCAGAAGGCATTGCTTATTGGTCAAACACGGTTATCATTTTATCAATCATTGGTATTATTTATGCATCCATTATTGCCCTACAACAAACGAATATAAAACGCTTTATTGCATACTCTTCTATAGCTCACATGGGTTTAATGTGTGCAGCTGCTTTTGTACAAAATGATCTTGCATTACATGGCGTTAAAATCCAAATGTTTATGCATGGTATTAATATTGCCGGCATGTGGTTGGTAGTAAGTATAATAGAAAATAGATATCATACAAAAGATATGAATGCGCTTGGCGGTATTGCAAGCACAATGCCTAAACTAGCTATAGCTTTTGTAATTATTTCTTTTGCAAATATTGCATTACCCCTAACCAATGGTTTTGTTGGAGAGTTTATGTTATTTGCTGGTATATTCTCTAGTGCAAATCCTAATCATGTGCTGTATATGGTATTGGCAGGTCTTGGTGTGATATTAGGCGCAGCTTATACTTTGCGTATGCTACAGAAAGTGGTTTTTGGAACGACAAAATCTTCACAAGCAGTAAAAGATTTAAGTATAAATGAATGGGGTGTATTAGCAATTGTGCTTTCCTTAATTATAGCCTTAGGGGTGTATGCTAAACCCTTATTAACCTTAACTAGTTTTTAAAATAAAAATTTCATTAACGATATATTAGTTCATCATGATTTTAATAATAACTGCTTCTATAATTGGTGTTGTATTGCTTTTCGCAAGTTTTTTGCTGAAACAAACAAGTAGTTTGCTGCATTTAGTAACTGTTTTGTTTGCTGCAATGTTTGGCGTAGCCATTTGGGAGGCTTTGCAACCAACAGCTATACTTACCCAGTCGTTTTATTTAGATGCCATCAGAGTAGATAGATTTACCAATCAGTTTAATGTATTAATTACCTGCTGTTTGTTTCTGTATATACTCTTAATGAAGAAACATATTGCGGCAGTTGGCAAATATAAAGCGGAGTATTTCGCTTTGATTGCCTTTATAATGGTTGGCATATTTATGTTGAGTAGTTTTAATAGTTTACTAGTAATGTTTCTAGGTATAGAAATCGTTTCTATCCCTCAGTATATATTAGCCGGTAGTGATAAAGAAAATTTAAAAAGTACAGAAGCTTCTTTAAAGTATTTTTTAATGGGCGCTTTTTCAACAGGCTTTTTATTAATGGGTATTACCTTGCTTTACGGCGCTACCGGTAATTTTATGGTTAGTGAATTTAATTTTTTACAAGCAACGAGCATCAACCCCTTAGCTTTGGGCGGCGTACTACTACTAATTGTTGCTTTTGGCTTTAAAGTTTCTGCTGCACCCATGCATTTATGGACTCCCGATGTATATGACGGTACGCCTACACCCTTTACGGCATTTATGGCTACCCTAGTAAAAGTAGCTGCATTTGTAGGGTTCATGCGTTTGTTCCAAACTTCATTTACAGCTATTAGTTCATCTTGGTCATTGGTATTATCTGTAGTTATTGCGCTTACTTTATTTGTAGGAAATATTACAGCGGTATTTCAACAAAGTGTAAAACGCATGTTGGCCTATTCGTCAATTGCACAAGCTGGATTTATGCTTTTTGCCATTATTTCTTTAAATGCAATAGGCCGTCAAGGTATGCTTGTTTATACCGTTGCTTATTCAGTGGCAAGCATTTGCTTCTTTGCTATTTTAATTAAAATGAAAGATTATACCTATGATGGGTTTAATGGATTGGCTAAAAAACAACCTTTTATCGCGGCTTTGGCTACAATTTACATGCTTTCGTTAGCAGGTATTCCTTTAACCGGTGGATTTATGGCTAAATACTATATGCTAAAAGCAGTATTATTTGAGGGTACCTACATGTGGTTAGCTATTTTTGCCTTATTAATGGCAGCGGTAAGTGTTTTTTATTACTTTAAAGTAATTATTGCCATGTATTTCAAGGAAGGAGAGGCTGCAATGGTAGACGCCTTTACTAAAGAAGAAAAGTTATATCTTACCATAGGTGCTATAATGCTGCTTATTGTGGGTGTTTTCCCAACCTTAATAACAGGATCTATTTAATTATATAAGATTTTTGATAATCTTCAAAAGGGCTGCGTTTAAGCAGCCCTTTTTGGTGTAATTTACCCACATCTGTGCATTTCTTTCTAAGACAGCTAACAAATACCTTAGTATTTTTATACTTCACAAGATTATAATAGTAGGGTATGGATATAGAACAATTAATGCCGCATGTAGAAGCACTTGTATTTGCAAGCGAGCGACCAATTACACAAATTGAAATTACAGAAATGATCAGTCAAGCAGTAGAGCTTCCAATTGAAATGGAGCGTATTTCTATTTGCATAGAGGCTATCAAAGAAAAATATGCACAAGATTTTTATCCGTTTGAGTTGAGAGAGATAGGGGGTGGATTTCAATTTTTAACTAAAAAGGAATACCACAGAACAGTGTTGCAATTAAATGGCGATAAGTACATTAAAAAGTTATCTACTGCAGCTATGGAAACCTTAGCTATTGTAGCTTACAAGCAACCTATTACTAAATCAGAAATTGAATATATAAGAGGTGTAAGTGCAGATTATTCAATTCAGAAACTTCTAGAAAAAGAACTTATTGTAATATCAGGTAGAAATGAAGATATGGTTGGAAAGCCATTGATTTATGGTACTTCAAAGAATTTTATGGATTATTTGGGCATCAATGACCCAAGTCAATTGCCGCAATTAAGCGAATTGGCAAATGTAGACATTGTAGTTCCTACTGCAGCTACAGAAGCGCTTCCAGATGATACTCCAGGTAAATTAATCGTATCCGAAGATGGGGAATTAGTAGACCCTACAGATACGAATGAATAAAGATGCTATAAGTTTCCGTTTTAAGTACAATTCTAATTTTTGTTTTAACTATAAATGCCTCAGCTTACTGAGGCGTTTATGTTTTAGAGTAGTTTAAAATCCTTATATTTATAAAAATTTTACCGTGAAACAAGTCATCATAGCTGTAGTAGCCTTATCTATTCTTACTGTTTCTTCTTGCAAAAAATTAGAAGGAGATAATCAAAATTTAGATGTTACCAACCAAAGTGTTTTCGATTTAATGTCTACAAAATCAGGTTCTTGGTGGATGTATGGAAACAGAAACGATACCGTATTCATACGCTATGCAACCGGTAAAGACACCACCAAACTAGGCTTGAAATATAGTTTTTATACGCGTAGAGATACGATTACTACCACTACTTCTCCGGAGTTTTTTGGTAAAAACGAAGGCAAGTACCTAACCCTTGTAGATTTGGATGGCAATGAAACCAATTATATCAATTATGTTTTCTGGTATGAAGGGAAAACCAGCTGGACTAATGATGGCGAGTATAATTCAGGTACTATTTTAGGAAAAGTTATTGTTACCATATCTTCCGCTATCGTTCAAACAGGGCTTACGATAACCCAAAATGGAAAAACATATAAAGATGTATATCATGTACATTCTACCTTAAAAGCCGGCGCATTAAATATAGATTTAGGTACTCTAGATATTTGGTTTGCTAAAAATATTGGTATTATCAGAAATGAAGCAGACATAAATGCACTAGGACTCTATAGAAATAAGTATACCGACTCCCTTATTAACTACTATATCAAACCTTAAAAATTGACCCACTACCAAGTGGGTTTTTTTGTGGATACATTTGTGCACAACCCAGCACTTGCTCCAACAAATATGATATTAAATAGCATTTTATTTTTGCAAATAATCTATTACCAAGTTAACTTTGCAATCACAATTTAACGCTCTTATATATTTTTAATTTTATGTCTTTATTTGCTCAACAACGTAACGAATTTAAAAGCCGACACATTGGTCCTCATCAAGAAGCTACTGCAGCTATGCTTACAACCATAGGTGAAAGTTCATTAGATACCTTGATAGACAAAACCGTGCCTAATGCTATACGCATGCAATCGCCTTTGAATTTGCCAGCTCCTATGCATGAAGCTGCATATTTGCAACATGTGCAAGAAATGGGCAGTAAAAATATCGTAGCCAAAAATTTTATTGGTCAAGGCTATTATGGTACTTATACCCCAAGTGTGATATTGAGAACTATATTCGAAAATCCAGGATGGTATACGCAATACACGCCTTACCAAGCAGAGATTGCACAAGGACGATTAGAGAGCTTATTGAATTATCAAACTATGGTATCTGATCTAACCGGATTGCCCATAGCAAACGCTTCTTTATTAGATGAAGCTACTGCAGCATCAGAAGCGATGACGATGTTCTTCAACATGTTAAATAAAAATCAGGATAGTATAGAGCGTCCTAATTTTTTTGTAGATCAACATTGTTTCCCTCAAACTATAGATGTATTAAAAACAAGAGCATTACCAATTGGCATTGAATTAGTAATCGGTGATTATAAAACAGCCACCCTTGATGCTACTTATTTTGGTGCATTAGTGCAATATCCAAATGAAAAAGGGAGCATTGAAGACTATTCAAATTTTATTCAAGCAGTGCATCATGCTGGTGCTTTTGTTGCTATGGCAACTGATTTGTTGGCATTAACCTTATTGAAAAGTCCAGGAGAATTGGGAGCAGATGTTGCTTTAGGTTCTGCTCAACGTTTTGGTGTGCCTATGGGCTTTGGTGGTCCGCATGCTGCTTTTTTTGCTGTGTCTGATGAATTTAAACGTCAAATTCCTGGTCGTATTATCGGTATTAGTATCGACGCAAATGGCAACAGAGCCTTGCGTATGGCCTTACAAACACGTGAGCAACACATCAAAAGAGAAAAAGCAACATCTAATATTTGTACCGCACAAGCGTTATTAGCAAATATGGCTGCGATGTACGCCGTATATCATGGTCCACAAGGTTTGAAAACTATTGCAACACGAATCAATCAATTAACATCAGCGCTTGCTACAGCATTAAAAGCTATAGCTCCAAATGTAATTAACGTAGAAAATGCTACCGCATTCGATACCCTATTGGTGCGTGTACCTGCAACAAAAACGATTGCTGCTTTAGCTAATGCGGCACATATCAACTTTAGATATTTCAACGAAACACAACTTGGTATTTCATTAGATGAAACTACGAGCGTAGAAGATATCAATGCAATTATAACTTTATTTGCGAAAGCTTACGAAGGAATAAATACTACTGCAAGCATCGTTGATGCGTCTATGCTTCCAAGTGCATTAGAAAGAACCAGCGCATATTTAACGCATTCGGTTTTTAATAGTCATCATAGTGAAACACAAATGATGCGCTACATAAAAAGATTAGAAAACAGAGATTTATCCTTAAATACTAGCATGATTTCATTGGGCTCTTGTACAATGAAATTAAATGCGGCAAGTGAAATGATGCCGTTGAGCAATCCAAATTGGGGTGCTTTACATCCATTTGCTCCTGCGCATCAAACTTTGGGATACCAAGAAATGGCCGATAAATTAAGTGCGTATTTATGTGAGATCACTAAATTTGATGCTTGTAGTTTACAACCAAACAGTGGTGCTCAAGGTGAATATGCAGGTTTATTAACCATCAGAAATTATCATATCAGTAAAGGCGAGCATCATAGAGATGTTATGTTGATTCCAATTTCTGCGCATGGTACCAATCCTGCTTCTGCTGTTATGGCGGGTTATAAAGTAGTGGTGGTGAAAGCCCTTGAAAATGGATATATCGATATAGCTGACCTTAAAGAAAAAGCACAAGCACATGCAGCCAATCTAGCAGGTATTATGATTACCTATCCTTCTACCTATGGAGTGTATGAGGAAACAGTTATTGAAATTACAGATTTAATACATCAATACGGCGGACAGGTATACATGGATGGTGCCAATATGAATGCGCAAGTTGGACTTACAGCACCGGGCTTAATTGGTGCAGATGTATGCCATTTGAATCTTCATAAAACATTTGCTATACCGCACGGTGGTGGCGGACCAGGCATGGGGCCTATTTGTGTAAAAGCACATCTTGCTCCTCACCTTCCAGGGCATGTACACGATAATAGTACGGTAACAGCTGTTTCTGCTGCACCTTACGGATCAGCATCTATTTTGTTAATTTCTTATGCTTATATCTGCATGTTAGGTGCAGAAGGTGTAACAGATGCTACTAAGTATGCAATTTTAAATGCTAATTATATGCGTGCTCGCCTAGATAAAGCATATGATATTTTATATACAGGCGTAAGTGGTACTTGTGCACATGAATTTATTGTAGACCTTCGTCCGTTTAAAGCAAGCGTTGGCGTAGAAGCGGAAGATATAGCTAAACGATTAATAGACTATGGTTTCCATGCTCCAACAATGAGTTTCCCTGTAGCCGGAACCATAATGATAGAACCTACAGAAAGTGAAGATAAAGCAGAGCTAGATCGTTTTTGCGATGCATTATTAGCTATTCGTGAAGAAATAAAAGCGATTGAAAATGGAAGTGCAGACAAAGCAAATAATGTATTGAAGCACGCACCACATACACAAGCATTGGTTTGTAGTTCTACTTGGGATAGACCTTATACCAGAGAGCAAGCAGCATTCCCATTAGCTTACGTAAGTGAAAATAAATTCTGGCCTTTTGTATCTAGAATTAATAACACGCATGGCGATAGAAATTTAGTTTGTACGTGTGAGCCAACAGAAGCTTATATGTAAGCAATGCTTGCTAGAAATAATATAAAAATCCGAGTAGTGAAAGCTACTCGGATTTTTTATTTTACATGTTTTTCAATAACATCACTTACGGCTAAAACGATTTCGTAATCTATTGGTGGATGATCACCGGGAACAATATCATAACGACCAATGGCTGCATATTGCATAGCAAATCGAGGAAGTCCTTGAATGTTGATTTCGTAATAAAAACCATCGGCTCGAGAATGGGGAACCACACTTACAAATAAGTTTTTTTTGTTTGCCGTAATATGGTCTGTGAAATGAGCAGGCATTAGTTGATTTGTTTTTTTATAGCAGCTTCCATTTCTTGTTCTTCTAAAATTCCTTCTGCTCTCCACACTTCTTTACCCTCTTTATACAAAATAAATGTTGGCATATGCAACACTTGTTGGTCTTGAATAATTAATGTTTGAACGCCACCATCTACTTTAATAAAGTGTATTTTGTTGGAAAATTGCTGCTGCATTTTTTTATATACAGGTTCCATTTTTCTACAAGGTGGGCACCAAGGCGCACCAATATCAACTAATACATAAGTAGCAGCTTTTAGCATTTCTTGATAAGCTGCTGGGGTAATTTGTACAGTATTATTATTGCCCTCTACCTCTTTCCCTTCTGCACGCCAAGCCGTTATGCCGCCTTCCAATTCGTTCACTTCTGCAAACCCTTCTTTTCTTAATATAGCTGCAGCTCGCTTACTTCTACCGCCACTTAAGCAATATACATACACAGGTTTGTTTTTGTCTAAAGCATTGATGCGTCTATTAAATTCTTCTCCATCTTGTATAGTAGCAAGCATCGCTCCTTTAATATGGCCACTAGCATACTCTTCTGCACTGCGCACATCTAAAAATTGTGCATTTTTATTTTGCAATCCTTTTTGAAAGGCTTCAACATCTACTGTTTGCGACTGCACACAAGCATTTTGAATAAATAACAGATAGATACAAAATAAAAGGCTTAGTATTTTTTTCATAGCCTCAAAAATAACTAAAAGGAATGTATTTTTTATGTATTTCATTATCAATATTATCGTAGTTTTATAGGTCTAAATTCTAATAACCAATCATGAAAAGAGCTTTTTATTTACTTAGCCTTTTACTACCAATAATGGCACTTCAATTATGTTTTCAGTCATCAAGTTATGCTTGTGAACACTCGATGGCCAAAACCAAAAAAAAATTATTAAAAACAACGATTGCGGATGCGCGCGAGGACTATTACGATTTAAAGTATACCAAGTTGTCCATTGCCATGAACAATACCAATACCAATATCGCCGGTTCGGTTGTGTATAATGCAGTGGTAAGTAATGCGCTTATGAATGAATATGTTTTTGAATTGTTGAGCACTTTACAAATTGATTCAATTTTTGTAAACAATCAATTATGTACTTATACGCGAAATGGTAATGTAGTTACAGTGCCGCTTTCTAGTGCATTGACGGCTGGAACATTTTTTACAACAAAGATTGTATATCACGGATCGCCTACAAGCGGTACGGGTTTCTTTTCAGCAGGTATTAATACTATAGCTTCGCCTTCTTGGGGAAATAAAGTAACGTATACCATGAGTGCTTCTTATCACGGATTTGAATGGTTTCCTTGCAAGCAATCGCTCAAAGACAAAATTGATTCTTCGAGTGTTTGGATTATTGTACCCGATACTTTAAAGGCAGGAAGTAATGGTTTGCTAAATAAGGTTACGAGCCTTCCTAATAATTTAAAAAGATACGAGTGGTCTACAAAATATCCAATTGATTACTATCTAATTTCGGTAAGCGTAGCCAACTATGTAGATTATTCATATTATATGTATTTCGACAATAGCACCGATAGCATGTTGATACAGAATTATGTGTATAACAATCCTGCTACTTTGCCCAATTTTAAACCGGTTATTGATAGTACGGGATTAATGATCAATCAACTTTCTAATTTATTTGGGCGCTATCCTTTTTATCAAGAAAAATATGGGCATTGCATGGCGCCTTTAAGTGGAGGAATGGAACATCAAACTATGACCACGCTCGGATTTTTTAGTGGCACCTTAGTCGTACATGAATTAGGTCACCAGTGGTTTGGTGATTATGTAACCTGTGCAAATTGGGGAGATATTTGGTTGAATGAAGGATTTGCTTCTTATGTAGAACAACTATACGTAAATAAATTTTATACCCCTGCTAAAGCTTTTAATTATCGAACGGGGGTGCATAATCGAGTGATGCAGCAAGCGGGTGGCACAGTATTCTGTAATGATACTACCGATGAGAATAGAATTTATGATAGTCGTTTGACCTATGATAAAGGTGCTGCTGTATTACATATGCTTCGTTATTTAGCACCTAAAGATTCTTTATTTTTTGCCGGCATTAAAAATTATTTAAACGATCACGCATTTAGTACCGCAACAACAGGCGATTTAAAAGCTGCTTTAAGCACGCTGTATCAAAAGAACTTAGACACCTTTTTTAATCAATGGGTGTATGGTGAGGGATATCCAACCTATAGTGCAGAGTGGAATCAACAAATCAATGGAAGTAATTACGACTTTGTTATAAAATTAAATCAAACTACTTCTATGCCATCTTCGGTTGCCGCTTTCAATTTGCCACTTCCGGTTTTATTAAGATCACCTCAGGGCGATACCCTTTTGTATCTTCCTTTTAATACTGCAACAGCTACCTATAATTGGCCAACAAACACGTTTACTAAAACAATCTCTTCAGTAGAAATTGATCCTTCTAATTGGATAATTAATAAAACTGGACCAATTATAAAGAATACTGCATTAGGTATTGCAATTGCATCTAAGCCAGCACTTGAAGTAGCACCTAATCCCACTAAGGATTTTTGGCAATTAACCCATGTCTCTGTTGGCACTCAATTGCAATTGACGGATATGAATGGAAAATTGTTGTGGAATGAAATAGCAACTAATGAGGAAATTCAAATTCCAGCAAAAAACCTTGTTCCGGGTATGTATGTGCTGACAGTACGAGGAGCTTTTGCTAGTCAGCAGAGTATTCAATTAGTGAAAGAATAATTATCGATTCCAGTATTCATTTGCATAAGCGGTATTCCAATTAATTTTGGATAAGCTGCTTATTTTTGTGAATTTTTGTAAGTTGATATTTAAACCTATTTCAGTGAAGGGGTTACCGGTAGCCGTAAAGCTTCTTGCATAATTAAATTGAATTTTTTCTAAATCCAACATAAATCCAAAAGAAAAACCTGCCATTCCTGCAGCATCTTTTAGTCCTAACTCGCCCCTGCGTAAATGATTATAGGCTACACTAGCGGTAAACTTTTTATGCAAGTATATATTGGCACCAAAAATAAAATGACGAAATAATTTATCGGCGAAATAAGATTTATTGCTAACTACATTCGTACTTCCTAAAAAACTACTCGTAACTATATCTGCTGGATTATTATATCGAATATCCCATTCGTACAAATGATGAATAGTTGCCATTAGGCGAACGGGTAGATGAGCTAAGCGTTGACTAATAGCTATTTGTAAATCAAAAGGCAATGCACTTTTTGTTTCAAAAGATGCCAAGTAAAAACCCATATTTTTTGCAACAAATGCAATATTCAATAATTTGGCGGTATCGGTATACGTTACGCCTACATCTAATAAAGCGGCATTAGCATGTGCATTAGGGAGTTGAAGGTTTGCATATTTTAGTTGCGCTCCATAACGCCATTTGGTTTCATACGATCTAGAAGCGGTTAAACTTATTACTGATGCATTGGGTTGAAAAGTGGCGTATATATTACCAATATCATCGGTAAGATTGGTACTTCCGTAGTTGAAACTATGAATGCCTAAAGCAAAGGAAGTTTGAAGCGTTGCGCTATGATAGCCATACTGAAAATGATTTACAGCAATGTTGCTGTAATAATTATTTCGGTTGATGGATAATTGATTATGCAAAGAGGGGCGCATCAGAGAAGGGTTCTGATCTACTAATCCAATGTCTTCACTAGGATCTGCAATAGCAATACCGCCTAAGGCTGTAGTATGTGCAGCACTCGATAATCGTAAGCATTCAAAAGAAAATTGCCCACCTACTACTTGTGCGTTACCATACACGGTAATACCACATGCTATACCTAAAAGTATAAAACGAAATTTTGAAAGCATGTTCACAAAACGATTAAGTGGGCAATAAAATTGCTTAACTATTAGCTTTTTGGATATCGGCAATGATAGCATCACTTACACCCGTGAAAGAGAAACCTCCATCATGGAATAAATTTTGCATAGTTACCATACGGGTATAGTCACTAAATAGGGTAAGGCAATAGTTAGCACAAGCTTCTGCACTTGCATTTCCTAATGGCGACATTTTTTCTGCATAATCTAAAAAGGCATTAAACCCACTTACTCCACTACCAGCAGTAGTAACGGTTGGTGATTGAGAAATGGTATTTACACGTACTTTTTTATTTACACCATAGTGATAACCAAAACTACGTGCAATGCTTTCTAACAATGCTTTGGCTTCAGCCATATCATTATAACCAGGGAAGGTTCTTTGTGCTGCAATATAAGACAGCGCCACTACAGATCCCCATTCATTGATAGCGTCTAACTTAAACGCTGTTTGCATTACTTTATGAAAAGATAAAGCAGATATATCAAGTGTTTTTAGAAAATTGTCATAGTTGGTATCGGTATAAGCAAATCCTTTACGAACATTAGGAGACATGCCAATAGAGTGCAATACAAAATCAACCTTACCGCCAAAATGTTCCATAGCTTTGGTAAACAAGTTTTCAAGATCTTCTACAGAAGTAGCATCAGCTCCAATTACTGGGGCATTATTACATTGCGCTGCTAATTCATTGATTTTCCCCATTCTTAATGCTATTGGCGCATTGGTTAATACAATTTCAGCACCTTCTTCTACTGCTTTTAAAGCAGTAATCCAAGCAATAGAACGCTCATCTAAAGCGCCAAATACAATACCTTTTTTACCTTTTAATAATTGATTTCCCATAAGTTGATTTTTATATACAGTAAAAGTAAAAAAAATTGTAGGCTGTACCAAAGCTTTTATCTATTTATCGGGTTTATTTTGAAATTTTTATTTGATCTACATACCCGTATATTTGTGCTTATGAAAGTAAATGTAGGGCTCCTTAGCTGTTCGCTTAGCTTATTAATCTTACTCAACGCTTGTGCAGGTGCCAAAACAGATGCAGCTATCATAATGCAAGAAAAAATTGATTCTGCTGTATTAAGCACTGTAACTAATTTTAAAAATGAACAACAGCGCATCAATGATAGTATTATAAATGCTATGGCAAGTAGAAAAGCCGATTCTATATGGGCTAATCAACAAAAAAAGGATACACTAGTAAAAGACACTACCCAGCCTTAATTTTTTAACTTTTTACTCCTTGTTTTTAAACGCCTCCTATAATTTCCCAGATGTAGAGCTCGCAAGCGAAGAAGGCATTGTTGCCTTTGGCGGAGATTTGCATCCCGAGCGTATTCTAAGTGCTTACAGACAAGGCATTTTTCCTTGGTTTAACGAAGGGGAATTGCCTATATGGTGGAGTCCCAATCCGCGTTGTGTTCTCTATCCAGAGCAATTAGTCATACAGAAAAGCATGCGCCCTTTACTAAATGGAACAAGTATGTTGTTTCAAATAAATAAGCGTTTTAAAGATGTGATGGAAGCATGTAAATCTATTCATCGACCCGGACAAGAGGGAACTTGGATTACAGAGGAGGTGATTGCAGCATATGCCGAACTTCATGAAATGGGCTATGGGTATAGTTTTGAAACTTGGCAGGATAAGGAATTGATAGGGGGCTTATATGGACTTAAAATTGGGAAGGTGTTTTTTGGAGAAAGTATGTTTGCTAAAAAAACGAATGCTAGTAAATTCGCCTTTATAAATGCTGTACATTATTTACAAGACCAAGGCGTACAACTAATCGATTGCCAGGTGCATACAGAACATTTGGAAAGTCTTGGAGCAGTATTGATAGAAAGAAAAGCATTTATAGATCAAATAAAAAAATGGATTTAAGCGTTAAAAGGCTTCGGCAATCTCTAGATAAAGCCCATTACTCTTGGATAAAGAAAACCCATAATCGATTCGAAGATTTAATTTTTCCTTCCTATTTAATGCAAAACGGATCCCACTTCCATAACAGAATTTAAAGGCTTCAAAATTTACATCCGATAGCGTTTTACCAACATTCCCTCCGCTACAAAAGAAGGCTGCACCAAATCGTCTATAGATGGGTACGCGATATTCCATCATGGCTAAGATCATATTATTGTCTTTGTATCTCCCGTCGTAATAACCACGCATTTCGTTAGCGCCTCCTAAGGCAGCCTGACTTCTTAAAGGAATTTCGTTGCCAACATTAATAAAGCCATATGCGCGTAATGCTAATACATGCTGTTTATACACTTGAATGTATTTCTTTGCATCTACGACTATATTAGTATACAAATAGTCGGAGCCAAAAATGGGATTAAAATGGGTTACAGCTCCTTGAGCATAAGCACCTTTATTGGGTACAAAAGCATGATTTCTAGTGTCATAGGTTATACTTGCTCCTATGCCCATAACGCGATATCCGTTTCTTCCAACTATTTGTTGTTGGTCAAAAAGGCCACCAGGTGTATAATGAATATCCATAACACGTTGATATTCTAGAATACCACCGCCAAAAAATTGTTTCCAAATTTTTCTTTGCAAATGATTGTAAAAATAAAATTGCCTAAAACTGTATTTTTCCATATTGCTGTTTTCAGCATATTTTCCCATTCCCCAAAACTTGTCCGGAAAATTACTGTAGGATACCTGATAGTTTAAAACATACTTTTCTTTTTTAAAATAAGTAGTTCCGTTCAATACACAAATCAATTGTTTATTAGTAGTATACAAACCAATTAACTGAAGGCTAGAGGTACGAGTAGTGGTGTCTTTTTTAAAAGGTCGGAAGGTAAGGGAGTTGACAATGCCAAAGGCCCAACCAGTTTCTATAGAACGTGCGATAATAGGAAATACTGCTAAGTTGTTTTTGTCAGCTGAGCTAGTATCGGTAAATGCAAAAATTGAATTTACTTTAAGTATGCACAATAAAAGTAGAATGAAAGTAGTACGCATAAAAGCTATGCAAAAGTAGTTTTTTTAATTAAAAGTAAATAGGCAATGCATATAGTAAACTAAATTCCTTTTTGTAGTTTTGTTTAATTAATCCAAAACCCTTGAATACACAAGAATTTATTATAGCTGCATTAGCAGAAGACATTGGAAGTGGAGATCATTCTACCCTAGCTAGTATTGATGATAAGGTAATTGGTTCGGCTAAGTTAATCGTAAAAGAAGCGGGCATTATAGCGGGCATTCGAATAGCTAAAGAAGTGTTTTTGCATCTAGATAAGGAAGCTGTTTTTACAGCATTCCACACAGATGGCGAATACTTAGAAGTAGGCACTATAGCATTTACCGTTAAAGCAAAAGCCCAAGCCATCTTACAAGCAGAACGCTTAGTATTAAATACCATGCAGCGCATGAGTGGTATAGCCACGCTTACGCATATGTATGTTAAAAAAATAGAAAACTATACGACTACCATTTTAGATACCCGCAAAACAACACCCTTGTTTAGAGCATTCGAAAAAGAAGCGGTTCTGTTAGGTGGTGCAAAAAATCATCGCATGGGCTTGTATGATATGATTATGCTTAAAGACAATCATATTGATTATTGTGGCGGCATTGAAAAAGCAATTGCAGCGGCTAATGCGTATTTAAAAGAACATCAAATGCAATTGCCCATAGAGGTAGAAACCCGTTCGCTAGAAGATGTAAAGCGCGTAATGAAGGTTGGTGGCGTGCAACGCATAATGCTAGATAACTTTACGCCTCAAGAGATAGAAGCGGCACTTGTTATTATCAATAAGCAATTTGAAACAGAAGCATCAGGAGGTATTAATTTTGATACTATAGAAGCCTATGCCGCTACGGGGGTAGATTTTATTTCTGTTGGTGCTGTAATACATCATGCAACTAGTTTGGATTTAAGCTTAAAAGCAGTGCTGCATGAATAAAAAGTTAGTTGTTTTTATTATCAATCCGAAGTCGGGCGTAGAGCGGGTAAAAGAGTTAAAACAACTCATTTTATCAACGCTTAACCTTGATGATTTTCAATATGAAATCTGGCATACAAAATATGCAAAACACGGTAAAGAACTTGCTAAGCAAGCCATAGAAAAAAATGCAGCAGCTGTTGTTGCCGTTGGTGGCGATGGTTCTATTAATGATATCGCATCTAGTATTATGGGTTCTAAGTTGCATTTAGCCATTATACCAAAAGGATCTGGTAATGGATTGGCTAGAACTTTAAAAATTCCATTATTGGCTGAGCAAGCAATTGCGCTTATTAATAATTGGTCAACTATGGCTATTGATGCAGCAACGGCTAATGGGGCTTTATTTTTAAGTAATGCCGGCATTGGTTATGATGCACTCATTGCTAAAAAGTTTGCCCATAGCGAACAGCGTGGACTTCGTGTCTATGCATGGTTGGTTAGCAAATACTTATGGCTATACAAAAGTAGATTTTATAAAGTACTTATCGATGGAGTGGATTATAGCGGAACCTATTTTTTAATTAATGTAGCGAATGGACAACAGTTTGGTTATAATTTTAAAATTGCGCCCGATGCGCATCTTCAAGATGGATTATTAGATGTGGTTTTGATTAAGCCATTTCCTAAAATATATGGAATAATATTGGCATGGCATGCTTACCGAGGTACGATATTAAAAAGCAGCTATGTGCATCGCGTGCGTGCTAAAGAGATTCTTATTAGTAATGACCAATTAAAATTGGCTCACCTCGATGGCGACTCTTTGGAATGTGAACAAGAAGTAGTGTTTAAAGTGCATCCCAATGCGCTTTCTATTATTAAAAATAACGCAGCATTGTAAAATTAATCCTAACTTTATCCTTATTCCTTTAAATAAAAAGTATGAAATACTTAGCCTTACCACAGCAGTTGTATAATCAAAATAGAGCACGTTTTATTAAAAAAATGAAGCCTAATAGTATTGCCATTTTCCCTTCTAATCTCAATTTACCTGAGAATGGTGATGCGCAATACGCATTTCGTCCCAATTCAGATATTTTATGGTTATCTGGAATTCGTCAAGAAAAAACCATGGTGGTTTTATATCCAGACAATCCAGATGTAAATGCAAGAGAAATACTGGTATTGCTTCGTCCTAATGAACATTTAGAAAAATGGGAAGGGCATAAATTACGAAAAGAAGAAGCTACAGCTATCAGTGGCATTAAAAATGTACAATGGTTAGAAAGCTTTGATGCCGTTTTGCATGTCATGATGCATCAAGCAGATACGGTATATTTAAATAGCAACGAAAATGATCGTTTAGATTTAAGTATTCCCCGTTTGGATTTAACGTATGTAAATGAAATTAAAAATCGATATCCATTACATCAATATGAACGTGCTGCAAAAATCACGAGAGAATTAAGAGCTATAAAAACTAAAGAAGAAATTGCAGTTACTCAAGAAGCGGTTGATATCACTGAAAAAGCATTTAGAAGAGTGATGCAGTTTATTAAACCTGGGGTGATGGAATATGAAATTGAGGCAGAAATTACGCACGAGTTTTTACGCAACAGAGCTACTCGTCATGCGTATGGCTGTATATTAGCATCTGGTGATCGAGCACGCACCTTACATTATGTGGAAAATAATCAAGCATGTAAAAATGGCGAATTAATCCTGATGGACTTTGGTGCAGAATACGGTAATTATTGTGCCGACATGACGCGTACCATACCTGTGAATGGAAAATTCACAAAACGACAAAAAGATGTTTACAACGCTTGTTTAGCCGTGCACAATTATGCAAAGAGTATATTAAAGCCAGGCATTTCTATACTGGCTTATACTGCTAAGGTAAATGTATATATGGAGCAGCAGCTTATAAAATTAGGATTGATTTCGAAGACGGATATTAAAAATCAAGATCCAGCTAATCCTGCATATAGAAAATATTTTTATCATGGCGTTACCCATCATTTAGGTATTGATGTACATGATATTGGCACGAAACACTTGCCAATTAAGGAAGGCATGTTGTTTACGGTAGAGCCAGGTATTTATATTGAAGAAGAGCAAATGGGTATTCGTATAGAGAATAATATTTGGATTACTAAAACCAGTCATATTGATTTATTTAAAAACATTCCGATAACTGTTGAAGAAATTGAGCGTTGTATGAAACGTAAATAAAAAATGGGTCTGCTTTTGCAGACCTTTTCATAATGCAGGAGCCTATGGCTTCGAAATGAGTAGTAATTTTAATGCGCGACTAAAACCTGCTGAAGTACTATTTAAAAATAATACAGCTCATCTATTTAAGAGCTCATGATGTCTTTAATGATTTATTGCGAAATCAAATAGAATTATAACTGAATGAACCGAATTGCTGTTTTTTGTGGGGCTGGTGAAGGCACTCTTTCAATTTTTAAAGCCGAGGCCTATGCCTTGGGTACTTATTTGGCAAAGCATCAAATTCAATTGGTGTATGGTGGCGCTAAGATAGGATTGATGGGTGCTGTGGCTGATGGTGTGTTGCAAAACAAGGGAACAGTCATTGGTGTTATACCTACTTTTTTATTGACCGTAGAAGTGGCTCATCAGCACTTAACAGAATTGATTGAAGTGCCGAGTATGCATGAGCGTAAACGCATCATGCATGAAAAAAGTGATGCTATCATTACCTTGCCTGGTGGTTTTGGCACTTTGGAAGAATTGTTTGAAATGCTTACCTGGTCTCAGTTAGGGCTGCATCAAAAGCCTATAGGAATATTAAATACAGAGGGTTTTTACGATGCCTTATTATTGCAAATTGCGCACATGGTAAAATATGGTTTTTTAAAAAAAGAAAATGCAGCGCTCATTGTTGTAGAAAATACGATTGAGGCTTTGATTAAAAAAATGAATGCCTATAAAAAACCATCCACCCATCTTCATATCACTTCTCAACAAACATAAATATGACATTAGGTAAAATATGGTCTGCCTTTATAATTATAGCTATTTCGGTAGCGTGCTATCAATTAATTGCCAATAAGCAAACCGTTATTTTTAGCAAAATGGTTATCGGTAAAGCAGACGATCCTGTGGATACGGTATATTATACTTTAGCACAAAACCCTATAAAGGCTGGTTTTAAAGACACTGTTTCGTTTTTTAATTATGCAAAAACCTTTGCGTATGCTCCAGCTAGCAATGATCATGCCGCTACAATGGTAATAGCTGCAACAACGCCAACAAGTATAGAGCAATTGAAAGTACGATGGATAAAACCGAGTGATGGTATTATAGAAACATGTAAAAGTGCGGTTCAAATTTGTTTAGGTTTAATTGGTATTATGGCGCTTTTTATGGGCTTAATGCGCATAGCTGAAGTAGCAGGAGGCATACAGTGGTTATCAAAAAAAATAGGTCCATTTTTTAGTAAACTTTTTCCAGAGATACCTAAAGGGCATCCATCTATCGGGCATATGATGCTCAATTTTTCTGCAAATTTATTGGGCTTAGATAATGCAGCAACACCTTTTGGTTTAAAAGCGATGCAGTCTCTTCAAGAGCTTAATCCAAATAAAGAAACAGCCTCCAATGCACAAATCATGTTTTTATGTTTGCACGCATCTGGTTTAACCCTCATTCCTATAAGCATCATAGCTACGCGTGCAGCGCTTAAATCAGCTAATCCCACAGATATTTTTGTGCCTTGCATGTTGGCTACGTTTATAGCTACTATGGCTGCAATGATCATAGTGAGTCTGCGTCAAAAGATCAAATTGTTTCAACCGGTTATACTAGCTTGGATACTTGGATTATCTATTGTAATTGCTTCTTTGGTAGTGTACATGTTGCACCTTTCTCAAGCTGGATTAAATGAATTTTCATCCTTATTAAGTAATGGTATCATTTTATTTTTATTTGTAGCCATTATCGGTGGCGCATGGTATAAAAAAATAGATGTCTTCGATGCCTTTGTAGAAGGTGCAAAAGGCGGGTTTGAAACGTCTATAAAAATTATTCCCTATTTAGTGGGCATGTTAGTAGCTATCAGTATGCTGCGAACAAGTGGCACTTTTGATTTGTGTGTACAAGGGATGAAACATGTTTTTGCTAGTATTGGCATGGATACACACTTTGTAGATGGCCTACCTACTGCCTTAATAAAACCAATGAGCGGTAGTGGTGCTAGAGGTATGATGATTGATACGATGAAGAATGTGGGTGTTGATTCTTTTGCGGGCAAATTGTCGTGTGTATTGCAAGGCTCCTCAGATACTACGTTGTATGTAGTAGCGGTATATTTTGGAGCGGTAGGCATTAAAAAAACACGCTACGCTATCAGCACTATGTTACTTGCCGATTTGGTAGGTATTATAAGTGCCGTATTACTTAGTTATTTGTTTTTTGCAAAAGATCTAATTGCTTAATGTATCTAGCAACGCAGGGTTGTTCTTAGGGTCTAATTGATTTTTTAGATCATTAAAATCCAATTTTGCACAAGCTACTTTCCAATCGCCATGCTCTTTGATAAGCATCAGTGGCAATTCTTTTTCTTGATCTTGGAGGCGATATCCTACAATTGCGGTATCCTTTTTTTGTGAAATTAAATTGGGACTAACACTAATCTTCTTGTCAAATTGTATACTATCCAATCGGATCATAAAATAAAAACGAACCAACTCTTTTGTTTGGTCTGTAGCGCTTGAAAGCATGGCGCTTGAGTCGTTGTTAATAAGTCCGGTAAGAAATTTCTCAGCACTTTTTTGGGGCGTTGTGGTGTTGCAACTTGCAAAAAGTATAACGAGTAGACTTATAAAAACGTGTTTTTTCATAGGGGGTGAATTAGGTGTTAAAATTAATCAATTAATTTTTAAGTTTCCATATTGGCTTTGCAATCAAAGAATCGTGTAAGGCATCGATAAAGCAAATGGGTTTGTGTTGGTAGGAATCGATAACAACTGTTTGTTTAATGGAAGAGGGAAGTAAGGTCCATACGAGTTCGCTACAATATAATTGATTACTAGTTTGTAAATTGAAATCATAATCAAACTGGATCGACTGATGCAGGAGAGCACGCGCTTTATCTGCCATTTGATTTCGTATACTATCTGCTATGGTGTATCTGAAGATACCAACTTCTTTGGCTACCGATTGGTCACAAAAAGATTCAATAGGCTCCATTCTTAGCCCTCCATTTCCCATAATATGAATTACCCAATATTTTTTATTGCTATCTATAAGGAGTCCACAATGCGAATACCATTTCTTTCTTGGATTGTATTGTTGAATCATATAACTTATAATATCGCTTCCATAACGGCAAATAAGGTCGCCTGTTTTTAAGTGCTCAAAAGAATGCTGTTGTTGTAATACCTGTTTTTTTGATGTTGCAGCAGATGGCAAAAAAAATTGACCTGCTCCTACAAAAAACAAAACAAGCAATACAAGGGGTATAAGGTGCTTCATGCGTTTGGAAAAGAATTTTCAAAAATACAAAAAGAAAGGGGCATCTCATCCTAAAACTCCTTTTTAGAATATGCCCCTACTACTGTATATTTGTAGCAAAATAGAAGCAATGTTATCTATACAATTATTTAGACAAGAGAAAGAATTGGTATTAGCGGGCTTACAAAAAAAGAACTTTAGTAATATAGCCCTTGTAGATACTATTATCGAAGTAGATGAATTAAGAAGAATAGCGCAGCAAGAGAATGACGCGCTAGCGGCTATTGTAAATGCTGCATCGAAAGAGATTGGTGCTTTAATGGGCAAAGGGGAGAAAGAAGCGGCAGAAACTTTGAAACAACAAGTTGCTCAACATAAAGATCAAGCAAAAGCATTGCAAGCTAAGCTGAGCGAATTAGATACAAAACTGCAAGAACTCTTAATTAGCCTTCCTAATTTACCACACAGCTCGGTACCGGTTGGGAAAACCCCTGAAGAAAATGAGGTGGTAAAACAAGCTGGTGCTATACCAGATCTAAGTGCACAAAAAGCACCACATTGGGAGTTGACGGAGCAATACCACTTGATTGATTTTGAATTAGGCAATAAAATTACGGGCAGTGGCTTCCCTGTTTATATTGACAAAGGAGCAAAATTACAACGTGCCTTGATTAGCTATTTTCTTGACTACAACACAAGTAAAGGTTATAAAGAATATTATCCGCCGCATATGGTGAATGCCGACAGTGCCTACGCCACTGGTCAATTGCCCGATAAAGAAGGACAAATGTATCATATGCCAGAAGATAATTTTTATATGATACCTACGGCAGAAGTGCCGCTAACTAATATTTTTAGAGACGTTATTTTAACGGAACAAGAATTACCTATTAAAATTACGGGCTACACACCTTGTTTTAGAAGAGAAGCGGGGTCGTATGGTAAAGATGTTCGTGGCCTAAACCGTTTACATCAATTTGATAAAGTTGAAATTGTACAATTGGTGCCTACTGCTCAATCATACCAAGTATTAGAAGAAATGGTAGCACATGTAGAGGGCTTATTACAATCGCTCGAATTGCCGTATAGAATTTTACGCTTGTGTGGGGGTGATATGAGTTTTGCATCTGCGTTAACGTACGATTTTGAAGTATATAGTGCTGCACAAGAAAGATGGTTAGAAGTAAGTTCTGTGAGTAATTTCGAAAATTTCCAAACAAATAGATTAAAAGCACGCTATAAAGATGCGCAAGGGAAAATCCAACCCTTACATTCTTTAAATGGTTCTTCTTTAGCATTGCCAAGGATCTTAGCTTGCTTATTAGAAAACAAACAGACACCAAATGGCATTGAATTGCCAGCAGTATTGGTGCCTTATTTAGGAGCTAATTTTAAAATTCAATAAGCATGATTCAACGAAAACAAAGTATCTGGTTGCTACTTGCAGCCCTATTGAATAGCGCTGTGTTTTTAGGCGTTAATTTTACTATAGAGACGCGCATTCAAAATGTGTTACAAACAAATACCTATTCAGTATTACAACATTTACCATCTACCCTTTTTATAGTAGCAGCTATTGCATTATCGCTTATTGCTATTTTTCTATTTAGAAAGCGCCCGTTACAAATGAAGATGAGCCTGCTTACTTTATTAGCAACCATAGCCTATTGTTTCATCAACTGGATGCGTATTAAAGTAATTTTCGCAAACAATAACATGGTTAGCAATTATTCTTTTGGCTTAGCAAGCATCACGCCTTATTTTGCTATTATATTTATACTATTAGCTTGGTTTGGAATTCGAAAAGATGAAAAACTTGTAAAGTCCTTAGATCGATTGAGATAAATAAAAAAAGCCGATTGAAAACAATCGGCTTTTTTATTTAGGTTATTAATCGCTAGAATTTATTCTTCCACATCATACTTTCAATCGGACGATCGGGTTGTGCATTATATTTTGCATTACCTTTTTTATTGTACGGTGTTATAATCTCTCCTTCTACAGGGAAATAGATAACTTGACCAATGGGCATGCCTTTGTATATTTTTACAGGTTGTTTTACTGAAATTTCTAAGGTCCAGTTGCCACAAAAACCAACATCACCTTTACCAGCCGTAGCGTGAATGTCAATGCCTAGTCGACCAGTAGATGATTTACCCTCCAAGAATGGAACATGCGCATGGGTTTCTGTATATTCTAAAGTAACACCCAAATAAAACACATGAGGATACAAAACAAAACCTTCTTCGGGTATTTCAAAATACTCGATTTCATTATGCTGTTTGGCATCTAAGATGTGATTTTTGTAGGTAGCCAAGGTACTACCTAGATGCACATCATAGGAATTAGAACCTAAGCATGCAGCGTTGAAAGGAGTAATTTTTATAGTTCCTTTTTCTATTTCTTCTAGTATTCGAGCATCTGATAAAATCATAAACAAAAATAAAAAAATTGTTAGATATTTGATCAAATATTTCCGAATGCCTTTATTTCATGAATTCAAGACCGAATCTGATCAGCATATTGCTATTTGGCAAGTAGAAGAGTCCTTGGATTTTTTTGAAACAGCAACACAATACCATTCTGCTATTAGTAATGCGCAAAAAAGAAAAGAACATGTAGCCGGACGATTTGTTTTACATTATTTGCATCCTTCATTTCCTATTCATGAAATAAGACCAAATGCATTTGGCAAACCCTACTTGGCGGACCACCCATTGCAGTTTTCTATTTCCCACTCCGGTAATTATGTGGCAGCATGTTTGCATCATGCCCATGAGCAAGGAATAGATTTACAGTGCTGGACGCCCAAAGTGGAAAAGATAAAAGGAAAATTTTTAAGTTTATCTGAAATGGAACTTTGCAAGGCACATCCACAAGGTTTGCTTCTTGCATGGACAGCCAAAGAAGCGGCGTTTAAATATTTAAATAAACAAGGAGTCGATTTTATTCAAGATTTGCCAATATCAACTTTTTCTGTAATCAATGAAAATATATATATTATAATTAATCATAATACAAATAATGATTCCATACAAATATTTATTAAATCATTGATTTTCAATGATTTTGCTTTTAGCTATGTAGATCATAAGGCAATTTAAAAATAAATTATAAATAATTATATATTAAAATTATTGATCAATTTTAGTAAAAACAACTCTATAGATAGAATAAATATGTAATTTTGAAAAAAATATACTTTTTATGTCATCATCTAGATTTTCAGCTGTTCAAGAAATGGTGCAAACCAATGAAGTAAAAATTGGTCACTATGAAGGAAAACGTATTACCGATATTTTCAACAGTAATGTATTTGTTGGAAAGGTTATTAGAGAGTATTTAAGCGACGAAGCTTATAAGAGTTTACAAAATTCAATCAAAAATGGTGTGAAAATTGAGCGCAAAGTAGCAGATCAAATTGCTTCTGGTATGCGCAATTGGGCAGAATCGAAAGGGGTTACCCACTATACACACTGGTTTCAACCATTAACGGGTACTACGGCAGAAAAACATGATTCATTCTTTACTATAAAAGGCGATGGCACAGCTATTGAAACGTTTGATGGTGATGCCTTAATCCAACAAGAACCGGATGCGTCTAGTTTTCCTAACGGTGGTATTAGAGCAACTTTTGAAGCGCGTGGATATACCGCTTGGGATCCATCATCACCTGCATTCATTATGGAAACAGGTCATGGTAAAACCTTGTGTATTCCAACTATTTTTATCGCCTATAACGGAGAATCTTTAGATAATAAAGCACCTTTATTAAAATCAATTTCTGCATTAGATAAAGCAGCGGTAGAAGTATGTCATTATTTCGATAAAAATGTTTCTAAAGTATCCACTACTTTAGGTTGGGAACAAGAATATTTCGTAATCGACGAAA
>CAMBYG010000014.1 GCA_945872085.1 Chitinophaga pinensis
TAGTATAATTTCCAGGGAAATCATTAACAACCCCTTCGCCTTCAAAAACAAATAAATGATCTACTAGTTTATCCATAAAATAGCGATCGTGACTAACCAGTAATAAACATCCTTGATAATCCATTAAGAAATTTTCAAGCACATTTAAAGTTGCCAAATCTAAATCATTCGTTGGTTCGTCTAAGATTAGAAAATTAGGATTTTTAAATAGTACCGCTAATAATTGAAGGCGTTTTTTTTCGCCTCCACTTAGTTTTGAAATATAGGTATATTGTTGGTCTGGACTAAATAAGAAGAGTTGCAAAAATTGAGCAGCGCTCAAGGAACCGCCTTTAGCTAATGGGAAGTTCTCGGCAATATTTTTCACATATTCTATTACCCGCATATCTTCTTTAATTTCCAAACCTTGTTGCGAGAAATTTCCAAATACAATGGTTTCGCCTATGTTTATTTTGCCACTATCTGCAGGTTCTAAATTTTGAAGCATTTGAAGAAAGGTAGATTTACCAGTCCCATTTTGACCAACAATGCCCACTCGTTCACCTCTTTTGAAGGTGTAATCAAAGCCGGTCAGAATTTTTTTCTCGCCAAAACTTTTATAAACCTTTTTAAACTCAGCTACTTTGCCGCCAAGTCTGCTCATCTTCATTTCAAGCTGCACCTTTTCATCTATAATTTTTTGTTTAGCTTTCGCTTCTACTTCATAAAAATTATCTTCTCTGCTTTTAGATTTTGTGGTACGCGCTTTGGGTTGTTTGCGCATCCATTCTAGCTCTTTACGGTACGTATTTTTAGCTTTATCGATGCTCGCTGCTTGGTTTTCGATGCGTGCCGCTTTCTTCTCTATATAGTTTTCATAATCTCCTTTGTAAACGAACAAATCCGATTCGTCCAATTCCCATATTTCCTCACAAACAGCATCTAGAAAATAACGATCATGAGAAACGAGTAAAAGGGTAACTTTTTCTTGATTTAAGTAATGTTCTAACCATTCAATCATTTCTACGTCTAAATGATTTGTGGGCTCATCCATGATGAGCAGTACATGTTTGTGTTCAAATCCTATATTAATAAGGGTTTGTGCGAGCGCTACGCGTTTGCGCTGACCACCCGATAAGGTGCTTACCAATTGATCATAATGATGAATCCTTAATTTGCCAAGTATTTGTTTCACTTTGGTGTCAAAGTCCCAAGCATTTAGTTCGTCCATTTTTTCAATGGCGTTACTAATGGCATCTGCATCTTCTGCCTCGCAAGCCAGTTCGTATGCTTTAATAATTTCAATGCTAGGGTGATTGAAATTAAAAATATTATCGATGATTGATTTAGACTCGTCAAAAATTGGTTCTTGTTCAAATAAGGCGATGCTCACATCTTTATGAATCCAAACCGTGCCGCTATCAGCGTGTTCTTTATTAGCTAATATTTTTAGTAGGGTTGATTTCCCACTTCCATTTTTTGCTATAAAAGCAATTTTATCACCTTCACTAATATGAAATGAAATTTCTTTAAATAAAGGCTTTGTACCAAAAGATTTACTTAAGTTTTCGACTGAAACGTAATGCATAGGGTGCAAATCTACTATTATAAGTGTAAAGTATAGGTATGATAGCGCAAGGATAGGAGATATTTATTAAAAAAAAACACTAATTATTTTGCAATTTTCAATTTCTTAACTACTTTTGCAGTCCAAAATTGAATTAAGAGTTCTTTTAAATAAGTGATTAGCCACTTTAGCTCAGATGGTAGAGCAACTGATTTGTAATCAGTAGGTCGCTGGTTCGATTCCGGCAAGTGGCTCGTTTTAAGTTTCTTAAATTCACACTTTTGGATGGGAATTTTTGACTTTTTACAAGGCTGGGCACATTCCACAAGCGGCCAACGTGAGCAGACTGTAAATCTGCCGTCTTTCGACTTCGGAGGTTCGAATCCTCCTGTGCCCACAAAATTGCTGAATTGGGAAGCAGCAATTTTCCAACATTTAAACTTTAAATGTTGTTTTTAAATTGCGGGAGTAGCTCAGTTGGTAGAGCGACAGCCTTCCAAGCTGTAGGTCGCGGGTTCGAGCCTCGTCTCCCGCTCACGATTTAATTTTTCGGCTCACCTTAAGGGTGCTATGCCGAAATTTTGAGCGTATTAGAAGTTCTTTACATAGCAGCTGTTGTAGCTCAGTGGTAGAGCACTTCCTTGGTAAGGAAGAGGTCGGCAGTTCAATCCTGCTCAACAGCTCACTAAGCATACAATTAGCAACTGTGAACTATTAAAATTGGAATCAGTGCCGCAAGGCAGATTTATAAATTGTAAATTTTTTAAAAATAATTTCTTAAAAACAAATAACATGGCAAAAGAGACCTTCAAGAGGGAGAAACCTCACGTAAACATCGGAACCATCGGACACGTAGACCATGGTAAAACAACTTTAACTGCAGCAATCACCTCTATTTTGGCAAACAAAGGTTTGGCAGAAAAAAGAGGTTATGATGAGATTGATGCCGCTCCAGAAGAAAAAGAGCGTGGTATTACTATCAACACTGCACACGTTGAGTATGAAACAGTTAGCCGTCACTACGCGCACGTAGATTGTCCTGGTCACGCTGACTATGTAAAAAACATGATTACTGGTGCTGCTCAAATGGACGGTGCTATTCTTGTAGTTGCTTCTACAGATGGTCCTATGCCACAAACAAGAGAGCATATCTTACTTGCTAAACAAGTAGGTGTTCCTAAAATCGTTGTATTCATGAACAAAGTAGATCTTGTTGATGATTTAGAGATTTTAGAATTAGTAGAAATGGAAATTCGTGAGTTGTTAACTAAAAATGGTTTTGACGGTGATAATACCCCAATCATTAAAGGTTCTGCAACTGGCGCTTTAGCTGGCGATCCACAATGGGTTGCTGCTATCGATGAGTTAATGGATGCAGTAGATGCATATATCCCATTACCTCCTCGTCCAGTAGATCAACCATTCTTGATGTCTGTTGAGGACGTATTTACGATCACTGGTCGTGGTACTGTTGCTACAGGTCGTATCGAGCGTGGTGTGCTTAAAGTTGGTGATAACGTAGAAATCGTTGGTTTCAACGAAGACGCTTTAACGTCTACTTGTACAGGTGTTGAGATGTTCAAAAAATTATTGGACAGAGGTGAAGCTGGTGATAACGCTGGTATCTTATTACGTGGTATTGAGAAAACTCAAATCCGTCGTGGTATGGTTATCTGTGCTCCAAAATCAATCACTCCACACACTGAATTTAAAGGTGAAGTTTACGTATTAAGTAAAGATGAAGGTGGACGTCACACTCCATTCTTTAATAAATACCGACCTCAGTTCTACTTCCGTACTACGGACGTAACTGGTGAGTGTATGTTACCTGCAGGTGTAGAAATGGTTATGCCTGGTGACAATGTGAACTTATCTGTAAAATTAATCGCTCCAATTGCGATGGATAAAGGTCTTAAATTCGCGATTCGTGAAGGTGGCCGTACAGTAGGTGCTGGTCAAGTAACAGAGATCATCAAATAAATTCCTGAATGCATGAGTTATTCGTAACTCATGCATTTTCAATAAAATAGAAATTCATTAGTGGTTTGATTTTCAAATTACTTTTGAATTTTTATTTTTCTTACGGGAATAGTTCAACGGTAGAATAGAGGTCTCCAAAACCTTTGATCGTGGTTCGAATCCGCGTTCCCGTGCATTTACAACTTGTATTTCTTTTTTTTGTACATTTACAACAATAGAAATAATTAAAAAAACAGTATCATGAGTAAATTTGGAAATTATATACAAGCTGCCTACGATGAGTTAGTTCATAAAGTAAACTGGCCTACTTGGTCTGAATTACAACAAACTACGTTGATTGTATTAGCTGCTTTAGCTTTGATTACCGTATTGATTCTAGGAATGGATGTAAGCTCTGATGTAGTTTTACGTTTCATTTATAACATATTAGGTAAATAAAATTTAACACTATGAGTGAAATGGTAGAAACCCAAGATACCAAGTGGTATGTGCTACGTGTGGTGAGTGGTAAAGAAAAGAAAGTAAAAGAATACTTAGATAAAGAAATTCGTTTAAGTGGATGGAGTGCTATAATTCTTCAAGTATTTTGCCCAGTGGAAAAAATATTTAAAGTAGTAGGGGGTAAAAAAGCACTTCGCGAAAAAATTCAATATCCTGGATACTTAATGTTGGAAGCATCTGGCGGAAAGCTTAAAGACGATATCATACAAACAATCAAAAATATTACGGGCGTTATTCACTTCTTAGGTAAAGAAAATCCAATTGCTTTACGTAAACAAGAAGTAAGTAAAATGTTTGGCAAATTAGACGAAGTAAGTGAAAATGGTATCGGATTCTCTGAGCCGTTTATTGTTGGTGAAACAGTAAAAATCATCGATGGTCCATTTAATGAATTTAATGGTAGTATTGAAGAGGTTCAGGAAGAAAAGAAAAAATTAAAAGTAGTTGTGAAAATTTTTGGAAGAGCTACTCCAGTAGAATTAAATTACATGCAAGTAGAGAAAATTGCATAGATCGAATAAGCATAAACGAAAAGGGCTTCAACAATGTTGAAGCCCTTTTTATTTGAAGTGCTTTATATTATCCTTGTAAGTGTATACTAATTACTATGCTACGCGTGTTTAGCTGGTCTATAGCATTGGTAAGCGGAATATTTTTATCTTTATATATTTGATTCATCAAGCCTTGACTTAATTTGATCTCAGGAGCAAATATAAAATTAGGGTTATAAAATTCAAAACCCATTCCAAACTCATAGCCCAAATCATTTGGTTTTACTTTAATATATTCGTCATTTCTTTTTGATCGCGCATTGGCAGCCATATCATAATCATATTTGGCACCTAACAACACATAGAATCTAAAATTGCGAATACGCTCACTTTTGAATTTTAATTGTAAGGGAATGTGAACGTAAATAGATTCAATTGATTTTGTTACGATTGTGTCATAGCCAATTTTATTAAAATCTAATCGCTTTTCAGAAAAACTCAAAGAAGGAACTAATCGTAAGTCGATAAATTTAGTGAGCTTAAGATTACCCATGAGCCCAAGGTTAAAACCAGGAGACCAAGAAGGTAATATGCGCATAAATGTATCGGTATTTACAAAGCTCGATGTGTAGGATGCCTGATAGGTAGCAAAATTCAAACCAAAGGTAAGCCCAAAATAATATTTCTTTTGATCATGATCGGGCAAGTTTAAAATAAATCGTTGCGCGCGAAGTTCTTGTTGACTTGCAATAAGTAAACAGCAAAGAATTATTATTTTTTTAACTAGAGCCATTATGACGTTGAATCTTAAGGTGAATTTACAAATAATTAACGTGATTTTAAAACGTTTATTTTGTAGCCGTATACAAAGTAGTGATGCCAAAACTTAAGGGTTTTGCTTGGACATCTTTAAAGCCAGCTTCTTCTAATATGGCACAAAAAGTTGCCCCTTCGGGAAATGCTTGTACGCTAGCCGGTAAATAAGTATACGCCTTATTATCTTTAGATCCAAGTTTGCCAATGCCGGGCAAGATATACTTAAAATAAAATTGATACAATTGTTTTATAGGTGTTTTTTGAGGATGCGAAAATTCTAGAATAGCTAAGCGGCCGCCAGATCTAAGCACACGATTCATTTCTTTTAGGCCGGCCTCTAAGTTTTCAAAATTTCTTACTCCATAGGCACACGTTACCGCATCAAAATAATTTTCTTGAAATTGAATAGCCTCACTATCACCCAATAATAATTGTATTTGTTCTGTTTTTTTAACCGTTTCAATTTTAATTCTACCAACAGCCAACATTTGTTCTGCAATATCAATACCAATAATATGCTGTGGGTTTAGGGTAGCGGCTTGTAAGGCTAAATCGGCAGTGCCGGTGGCTACATCTAAAATTCTTTGAGGATGACAAGACTGTATAGAAGCAATTGCTTTTTTACGCCAAATTTTATCGATGCCAACCGATAAAATACGGTTTAAGAAATCATATTTTTTAGCAATGTTGTTAAACATGTCTGCTACTTGATTTTTCTTGCTTAAATTTGAGCTCGCATCTGGAACTACAACTTTTCTATTTTGATTTGAATTAGGTTGCATGGTGTGCAAAAATAAGCTACATTTATCAATGGACATAAAATCTGCCACATATTTAATTAGTAATGTTCGAGTCGACGCTTGTCCGACGCCTGATATGCCTGAATTTGCCTTTATTGGGCGAAGTAATGTAGGTAAGTCATCTTTGATCAACATGCTAACGAGCTCTACTAAGTTAGCCAAAGTATCTTCCAATCCAGGTAAAACACAAACCATCAATCATTTTATAATCAATAAAAATTGGTATCTCGTAGATTTGCCAGGTTATGGTTATGCAAAAGTATCGCAAACGCAAAGAGCGGCTTGGCAAAAAATTATAGCTAACTATTTGCAAAAAAGAGAAAACTTAGTTACGGTATTTGTATTGATTGATGTGCGCTTAAAACCACAAAAAAACGATTTAGATTTTTTAGCACAATTGGGGGAGTGGAAAGTTCCTTTCAATATCGTATTTACTAAAGCAGATAAAATTACCCAACGAGAAGCATCTAAAAATGCAAAACAGTTTATAGAAACCATGCGCCAAGAGTGGCAATTTATTCCTAGGAGTTTTATAACGAGTACGGTAAAACATTTAGGGAAAAAAGAATTGTTGGGCTATTTAGACGAAATGATTTTTGATTGGCATAACCCTGAAGCAGAAGAGCTTTAGAGCTTCATAAATTGTTTCATTTCTTCTATCCAATTTCTATCATTGCTTAGTCTTGGTATTTTATGCTGACCTCCCAATTTTCCTTTAGATTTTAGCCATTCGTGGAAAGAACCCTTTGGAATAGCGTGTACAACAGGTATTCTTAAGGCAATATTTTTATAGCGTTTCGCTTCGTAGTCCGAATTTATTTTTTGTAAAGTTTGATCAAGTGTTTCAATAAAAACGTTTAAATCTGAAGGGGTCTTATCAAATTCAATCAGCCATTCATGAGCTCCGTTGGAGTTGGTGTCCATAAAGATGGGTGCAGCGGTATAGTCGCTTACTGAAGCACCAGTTATAGCACATGCACTTGCAATGGCTTGATCGGCATTGTCAACAATCACTTCTTCTCCAAAGGCATTAATGAAAAATTTCACCCTTCCGCTTACTTTAATTCTAAACGGATCTAAGGAAGTAAATTGAACGGTGTCGCCTACATTGTAGCGCCATAATCCTCCATTAGTTGATATAATTAGGGCGTAATTTTTTCCGAGTTCTACTTCATGCAGTAAGCAGGTGCTTGGATTGGTCTCGCCAATTTGCTCAATGGGTAAAAATTCATAAAAAATACCATGGTTTAAAAACAAGGCCATGCCTTCTTCATTCAAATTATCTTGAGCTGCAAAAAATCCTTCCGATGCATTGTAGGTTTCTAAATAATGCATTTGTTCTCCTCTAATCATCGATTGAAATTGCGCTCTATAGGGAGTGAAACTAACGCCGCCATGAATGTACAGTTCCAAGTTTGGCCATACATCAAGTAAATTGTCTTTGCCGGTAATTTCAAAAATACGTTTTATAAGCACTACCGTCCATGTAGGTACTCCAGCAATGAAGGTTACATTTTCATGAATGGTTTCTTGTGCTATACGTTCAATCTTCTCTTCCCATTCGCTCATTAAGGCCGTTGCCATTTCGGGAGTTCTTAATAATTGCCAAGTGCTTGGCATATTTTGAATCATAACAGCAGAAAGATCTCCGTAAAAAGAATCTTCTGTCATTTGATTTATTTGATGACTACCGCCAATTACCAAACATTTACCATCGGTTATATTAGAATCAGGAAATTGTTGGATATATAGAGATAGAATATCTTTTCCAGATTTGAAATGATTTTCTTTTAAAGACTCGGGCGATACGGGTATGAATTTACTTTTATCACTCGTAGTGCCACTGCTTTTTGCAAACCAATTAATTTCAGAAGGCCATAGAATATTTTGTTGCCCTTCAATAGTTGATTCTATATACTTCTTTAAAGATTCGTAGTCGTTGATGGGTACTTGTTGTTGGAAGTCTTGTATAGCGTTGATTTTTTCAAAGTTATGGTCTTTGCCATACTCTGTAAATTGCGCACTGCTTATTAATTTATTAAAAACTTGCTTCTGCGTATCGATAGGATTAAGCAAAAAATTGTCCATTACGCTTTTGCGTAATTTAATTATACCTTTTAAAGCTGGACTAATAAAACTCATAATTGCTTATTCAAGTAAATATAACTTAGTAATACTTAAGTTCAAAGTGAATGCTATGAATTAATAATTTATTCAACAGCGTATACCTTTCTCTTCAATTCAAAATGCTTTCCTAAATATACTTTACGTACTTGCTCATCGGCTGCTAAATCTTCTGCTACACCCGATTTAAGAATCTTGCCTTCAAACAATAAATAGGCGCTGTCGGTAATAGATAGTGTTTCTTGAACATTATGATCGGTTATCAAAATGCCTATGTTCTTATATTTTAATTTAGCTACAATACTTTGTATGTCTTCTACGGCAATGGGGTCTATGCCTGCAAAGGGCTCATCTAATAAAATAAATTTAGGATCTACCGCTAGTGCTCTGGCAATCTCTGTTCTTCTTCGCTCGCCACCACTCAATACATCACCCATATTTTTTCTCACGTGGTTCAATCTAAATTCGTCTAGTAAAGCATCTCTTTTATGCAATTGCTCCGCCTTGGTCAATTTAGTCATTTCTAATACGGATAAGATATTATCCTCTACGGTCATTTTTCTAAAAATAGAGGCTTCCTGTGGTAGATAACCAATGCCCATTTGAGCACGTTTGTACATGGGTAATTTGGTAATATCTATATCGTCTAAAAAGACAGCACCTTCATCTGGCTTTACAATACCAACTACCATATAAAAAGAGGTGGTTTTGCCAGCGCCATTAGGGCCTAAAAGACCTACAATTTCACCTTGATTTACTTCAAAGGAAACGTTATTAACAACGGTTCGTTGTCCATAACGCTTAATTAGATTTCTAGTATGTATTTTCAAAGTGAAGGTTTATCTGCAAATTTACAATAATGGCTTATAATCGCTTGTTAAAATTACAAAATTTACTGATATAAGTGCTGTTTGCCTGATTTATAGGATGATTTATTGTATTTTTGCTAACTAGCGCCAATAAAGAAGTATGAAAGTAACTGATCACTTAAAGCAAGCACAAAAGCCGATTATTTCATTAGAAATATTACCTCCAACGAAAGGAAAAAGTATTGATTCTATTTTTTCGCAATTAGATGCGTTTATGGAATTTAAGCCTTCCTTTATTAATGTTACCTATCATAGAGCGGAGCAGGTTTTTAAGAAGCGAACAGACGGAACTTTTGAGCGGGTAGATATTAGAAAAAGACCGGGTACGGTGGGTATTTGCGCGGCTATAATGAACCGTTATGGAGTAGATGCTGTTCCGCATTTAATATGTGGAGGCTTTTCTAAAGAGGAAACAGAAAACGCGCTTATTGATTTACATTTTCTTGGGGTAAATAATGTGCTGGCATTAAGAGGAGATGCCCCTTCTAACGAAAAGTTTTTTACCCCTCATCCACATGGTCATCATTATGCCGATGATTTAGTGCAGCAAATAGCGGATTTAAACAAAGGTAAATATCAAGAAGACGATATTTTAGATGGGGTAGAAACTAATTTTTGTATTGGTGTGGCTGGTTATCCAGAAAAGCATTTCGAAGCGCCTAATATGGATTCGGACTTATATTTTTTAAAAAAGAAAATTGATAAGGGTGCTGAATATATAACAACACAAATGTTTTTTGAAAACAAACACTTTTATAATTTTCAAGAGCAGTGTAAGCAAAATGGTATTCAAGTGCCAATTATTCCTGGTTTAAAACCATTAACTACAAAAAAACAATTGACCATTATACCAAGTATCTTTAAAGTAGAGGTGCCTATTGAACTTTCAACAGAGATTATGAAAGCTAAAACAGAAGCTGCGTCCGATCAGATCGGAGCAGAATGGCTATTGGCTCAATGCAAAGATTTATTAAAACAAAATACACCGATATTACATTTCTATACGTTAGGTAAACCTCATATCGTTAAGAAAGTATTAGAGCAATTATTCTAAATAAAAAAGGGGCTTTTGCCCCTTTTTTATTTATCCAATTTTTTGAAATAATTATCAATAAATGCTTTAACTAGCTCTATTCGTATTGATCTCCAGTCTTTAGTAGTATCGCCCTTAGGGATATCAAAATTCATAGCAAAGAAATAAGGATAGTTGCGTTCATTGCTTTTGTTCATAGCATTAGGATGTTCCTTCACGTTCATAATATATTCTGCATAACCTACTACCCACAAAATTTCTTTGTCGTCATGATAGCCCCAACCGGTTTTGAAGGAAAGTTTGGAATGCTTTGTTTGCTCGCGCAGCATCATGCTTCTTACAATGCGCTGCGTGCGCTCAGAAAATGGAAGTTGATTAAAATAGAGTTTTTTAATAAAACCTAATTGCTCATCGGCACTGATTGTTAGTGATCCATCGATCCAGAAACTATCAACAGCTCCTTCTATTTTTTTATTCCCATATTGGCAAGTATCTAAATATGTTTGAAGCTTTACTTGGCCAATTTTTTTAGCAATTTGTTGATAGTAGAAGAGATTACTTACCTCAAAAGCTTTTCGCATATTCATACTAGTATCCCATTCTGCTCTTCTTTTAACGCCATCCCACAGAATGGTATAAGTTTCGTCGGGTATAGTATTGGTTTCTAAGGCAACCAACGAATTTAATATTTTAAACGTAGATGCAGGCGTAAAACGTTGTCTGCAGCGATTTAAATTATAGTAATCTACAATTTCATGTGTTTGATCTTTTATAATAATACAGGCATCCTTGATTTGATATTTATCAAATTGTTGTTTCCATTCTTTTTTGTCATGAACACGTGCATTATCGCAAGCATAAAAAATGCTGGTAGAAAGTAAAACGAATAGTAAAGTGTATTTGTTTAGCATAAAATAAAATTAGTCGAATGATTGGTTGTTAGCAGCAGATATTTTTATCATACGCTCATAATCGGTAGGCGATAAGTCGTTGAAGAAGTAATGAATAGGATCGATTTTAGTATTGTTTTTTATGACTTCATAGTGGCAATGAGGGCCGGTACTTTTACCCGTACTGCCTACATAGCCTATTACTTGTCCTCGTTTTACTTGTTCGCCTCCACGGGTTTTAATTCTAATCATATGGCCATAAAGGGTTTGGTATCCATAGCCATGGTTAATTATAACATGATTGCCGTATCCTCCTGCATCAAAACTTGCATCTCGAACAACGCCGTCTGCAGTAGCATAAATTGGAGTTCCGATTGGAGCTGCAAAATCTAAGCCTGTATGCATTTTAGGTGTTTTGTATACCGGGTCTATTCGGTATCCAAAACCAGATGCTACTCTGGATAGGTCTTTATTAGAGACTGGCTGAATGGCTGGGATTCTCTTTAGCATTACTTCCTTTGTAGCAGCATATACTTGTAGCGAATCATATGATTTCTTTTGCGTTTGTATTCGATTCTTTATAGCTGCAATTTTCTCTTCCATCGATTCTATGATTTCATCAACGCTTTTATATTTATACTTACTAAAATCGATCTCCGAATAGTTTTTGCCAAAACGAATACTGTCTGGTAAAGGGGTAGCTTCAAATATAGTTCTGTATATTTTATTATCTCTTGCCTCTAGCTCTTTTATAGATTTGTTTAACGCATCTATTTCTGCCTGATATAATTGGTATTTTTCATTCATGATACCAATTTCAGTACGGGTAATTTTTGCTTTAGGAGAATCTAAATATTTAAAGGCAATTGCTGCCATTATTATTGCCAAAACTACAGACCCAGAAATAAAACCAAAAATGCGTATGATTTTTTTTCTAAGCGGCACCACAAAGCGCTCAAAGGTATTAGTGGTGGTGTCAAAGTAGTATTTTTTTATATTTCTCAATATGGGCGAATTAGGTGTAAAAGTACTAGTAAAACTTAGATCTTAAAAATGATTTCCTAAAATTAAGGAAGCATTTGCAATTAGATGATATTATTGGCAGCTTATTTATTATTTTTGCCTTGCTTCAAAACAACCTATATTCATGCTTAGTATTTTTAAAAAAGAGATACATTCTTTTTTTAGTTCCATTGTTGGCTATTTAGCTATGCTTATTTTTATCATTGCTTGTGGTCTTTTTTTATGGGTTGTTCCTAGTTCTAGTATTTTAGACTTTGGGTACGCATCAATGGACCGTTTTTTTGAATTGGCACCCTGGTTTTTATTGTTGCTAATTCCTTCGGTAACTATGCGTGCTTTTGCAGAAGAATTTAGAACGGGTACTATCGAGTGGCTATCAACAAAGCCAATTGCTACTACAAATATTGTTTTAGGTAAATATTTTGCTTCGGTTGTTTTGGTTGCTGCTGCACTTTTGCCAACTTTAATTTATGTATACTCCATAGCTAATTTGTCGGCTATAGAAGATTCTATAGATTATGGGTCTATAATTGGATCTTATTTTGGATTGTTGTTTTTAGTAGCTGGCTTTAATGCTGTTGGAATTTTTTGCTCCACCTTGGCGGCTAATCAAATTGTAGGGTTCTTAATCGCACTTTTTTCTTGTTATATTCTTTTTTATGGTTTTGAATCTTTGAGTTCCATTACGGAATTGCCGGTTGGGTTTGATTATTACTTAAGCATGATTGGAATGTCTTATCACTATAATTCAATTAGTAGAGGTATTATAGATAGTAGAGATGTTTTATATTTTCTATCTATTATCATTTTCTTTTTATCGTTGAGTACTTATTCTTTAACTAAAAGAACTTGGGACAAAGCTCAATAATTGTATCGTATGTCTAAAATAGCTAAGCACAATAAACAAAACAAACATCGTCAAGCGTATATGCGCTTATGGATGTTATTTGCCATTTTAATAGGCTGCAATATATTAGCTAGTCAATTTCATGTTGGTATAGATTTGACTGCCGATAAAAAATTTACCTTATCAAGTGCATCTGTTCGCTTACTTAAAAATCTAAAAGATGTAGTGGTGGTTGATGTATACTTAAAAGGCGATTTTCCATCAGGATTTAAAAAGTTAAGCGAAGCAACAAAAGAAAAATTGAATTCCTTCCAAGATGTAGCAGGCACTAAAGTTGTATATCGATTTATAAATCCATTTGAAGGTAAAGCAGAATCGGAGAAAGAAGCAATTTTTAAACAATTAGCCGACAAAGGCATTAATGGGGTTAATTTGCAAGTAAATGGTAAAGGTGCGGAAGGGTATTCTGAAAAAATTATTTTCCCTTATGCTTTAGTTTCCTATAACGGTAAGAGTTTCTCTGTTAAGCTATTAGAATCTCATTTAGGTATGAGTCCATTGGAGGTTCTTAATTATTCAGAATCACAATTAGAATATAAATTTGTAAAAGCTATTCATACCCTAGAATTACCAGATGTGCCATCTGTTGCCTATATCGTTGGTCATGAGGAATCTCTGGGCTTGCAAACTTTAGATTTGTTACATTCCTTAGAAGCTAATTATAATTTAGATACGCTTGATATAACGAGTACTTATTTTATTCCTAATTCATATGATGCCATTGTGATAAATAAACCTAAAACGGCATTTGAAGACAAGGATAAATTTAAGATCGATCAGTATGTTATGCATGGAGGTCATGTGCTTTGGATGGTAGATATGTTGCAGACACCGATGGATAGCTTACAGAAAACACAGCAGTTTGTTACCATCGATTATCCCTTAAACTTAGATGATTTATTTTTCAAATTTGGTTTTAGAATTAATGCTAACTTAATTGAAGATATGCAATGCAATCAGATACCGGTTACTGTAGGTATGAATGGGGATCAACCCCAAATTGAATTGCGTAATTGGATTTACTTCCCCGTGATGATTCCGGAAAGCAAACATCCTATTGTTAACAACATGGATGCTATTATGGGAATGTTTGTAAATAGTATCGATACGGTTGAAAACAGCGCTATTGCTAAAACCGTTTTATTAAGCTCTTCCAAATATAGCAGAGTGGCTGCCTCACCTATGCGTGTAAGTTTAACTATGCTTAAATATCCTCAGCGTACAGCCTTATTTAATCAGCCTAATCAGCCTATTGCTGTTTTGTTAGAAGGTAATTTTAATTCCTTATTTGCTAATCGATTAGCTGCGAGTTTCTTACATATATATCAAGATTCGTTGCATAGAACATTTAAAAGCGCTACAGATAAAGCGACTAGTATGATTGTAGTATCGGATGGTGATATTGCTGAGAATGACTTTTCGAAAGCGCGTGGTCCAATGGAGATGGGCTATTGGCGTTATAGCGATACGCGCTATGCCAATAAAACATTTGTGCTCAATTGTATTGAATATCTAGTAGATCAAAGCAAATTGATGGAAGCAAGAACGAAAGAATCGCGCTTACGTTTATTAGATGCCGGTAGAGTAAGTGATGAAAAAATGCAATGGCAATTGGTTAATATAGTAATTCCTATTTTGCTAATTTTGATTTTCGCATCTGCCTATACCTTTATTAGAAAAAGAAAATTTGAAGTAAAAAGTAATTAATTATGCGTAAGAATATTTGGTACGTAGTAGCTTTGTTGGCAATTCTATTGGGCATTTATGGGGTTTATTTTAGAAACCCTAGCGAAAGTGTTTTTGGGAATAAGGAAGATCAATTTTCTTACACGGATACAGCATCTATTTATAGTATATTCTTAGCGGATAGAAAAGGAAATAAAATTCATTTGCAACGTGCTGGTAATATCTGGACTGTAAATGAAAAATACCAAGCAATGGCGCCTAATGTAAATGATATTTTAAGAGTTATTGCTACGCAAAAAGCTATGTATCCTGTTCCTACAATTAAGCACAATGATATTGTTAAAGGCTTGGCTGGATCGGGTATTAAAGTAGAACTCTATAACGAGCATGGCGAGCAATTGCGCGTATTTTATATGGGTGGCGTTGCCGATGATAATCAGGGTTCTTATATGTTGTTAGAAGGAGCTCAACATGTTTATGTAGTTAATATGTTAGGCTTTAATGGCTACCTAACACCTTATTATAGCACTATGATTGAAGATTGGCGTTCACGTATTGTTTTTGATGCCTTACCACATCAAATAAAGTCGGTGACTGTAATAGATGCTTCCGATTCTATGGCTTCTTTTAAATTAGAACATACAAAAGATACTTTTTTATTAAAACCGATAACTAAAAAAGTTATTGCAACAACTCCATTAATTCAAGGGAAAGCAAAAAGCTATTTAGATTTTTTCAAGTTTATAAACTGTGAGGGCTACTTAAATGGATTACCTAAATTAGATTCCATTATTGCCTCCGTGCCACCTAAAGGAGATATTTATTTAGAATTGACAGACAATTCTATACAGCATGTTCGTTTGTTTTGGATGTTTATGAATAAGAGAAGTAAAAATGTTTATAAAGAAAATGGTAAAGACCCATTACCCTATGATGGAGATAGATGCTATGCTGTTTTTAATAAGGATGCAGATACGGCTATTATTCAATTAGGTATATTTAATAAAATAACTAGAAAGGCAGTTGAGTTTTATCATCGATAAAATATTATTGCGCCATCCAATATTTTCGTAAAATCCATTCGGCTACAAGAAGTGCAAATGCTATGATAAATAGCCACTTAAAGTCTATGATATCTATACTTTTCTCTTGACTTTTAAGGATGGCTTTGTACTTATTGTTTTTAATGCTATCGATAATTCTCGTTGTGTTGCCTAAAGTTGTAGCAAATCCATTATTGTTGTTCGCTAGTGCTTGTAATTCATTCCAGTTGGCGGTATTTGTCAAATCCTCCATACTTTTTTTGTTGACAACAAATGCTCCTTTGTCTTCATAAGTAATACCGTTTACCTTGGCAATTGCGCTATACGTATATGATCCATTTTCTAATCTCCCAATAGAAGCCTGCAGACTTGCACTATTGTGTTGCATAAGTACTGAAGTGATAGGCTTGTTTTTACATTGAACAGTTAATTTAACTGCTGCTTGCTCTCCGTTATGGAGCTCATCTTCAAGGCTGCCGACAAAAGAAACAACTTCATTATTATTAAATGCATCTTTGATTGGATGTACCGATAATTTTTTATTTCGTTCTTGTTGCGTAAGTAATGTAATTGTATTTTGAATCAGCTCGTCGATTAGGGCATGATTATGAGTGTTTTTGTATTCATACATGCGCCACTTCCAAATGCCTTCTCCAAGGGTGGTGATTCTGAATGGTCTGCTAGGTTCGAATAGCCAAATCGAATTTGTGCCCTGATAAGCTAGTGGTTCTGCATTGGCAATGGAGGGTAAGGTGTTGAAATGTTGTTGTAGTGGCGGTAACTGAGCAGCTAAAATTTGTGTATTGGTGTTTATTTCAAATAATGAAAATTGTTTATTGAATAGTATACTACTCGTAGGATTAATCTTATTTTTTTCTGTGCCAACAAATCCAGCTTCATTGCCTGCCACAAACAACCAGGTAGGTATTTTTTGAGCTATTACTTTCCAATCTTCCTGTTTGGGATAAAAATAGATAGCGGCATCAAGTTTGTTTAGGTCAGACTCGCTAGGTGATTTTCCTATAAAAGATTGAAATTGGATACTTTTATTTTTATCAAGTGCCGCAACGATGGCTTGCATGTCTGGATGTGGAGCATCGCCAATAATTGCAATCTGTTTCTTTTCTGCCTTTACATGAATGGTAGCTATTTGCTGGTTGTTTTGAATATTAACTTCCTGCTGAGCTTTTGATACTTCAATACTATAATTATGCAAGCCTTCTTGCGTTGCTTTTTGCAGAAAGGCAATTGTTTTTACTTGTTCTTGTAAACTAGTGGAGATGGTTTTTGTTTGAATCACCACATTGTTTTCCTTTAATGCTAATGTAAATGTTTGATTGCCGACCTGTTGAAATTTTATATCTGCTTTTATTTCAAATAGATTATTGAGTAGCGCAGTTTTATTGAAATATAACTTTGTGATAGCAACATCTATAATCTTATTGGTATCACCAATTGCAATGCAATAAATAGGTGTAGTATTCAATACGGTTATGGTGCTTGGTGCGCTTCCTAGATTATACTGCCCATCGCTAATAAGTAGCATAGCGGCTACATTTTGATCCGTATTTTTAGTGCTTACTTCTTGAAGGGCGTTGCTAATATTTGTTGCTTCGCCTAGATACGGTATTTGATTAGTAGTGAGTTCCTCGTTGAAGTAATAGTGTTGAAATTCATAATCGGTGCCTAGACGTTCTTTTAAATTATTTATTTCTTCATTTATCAAAATGGTATCCTTATGTAATATGTTTAATATCGATGAAGATCGATCATCTAACAAAATTACTTTTGGTTTAATTTGCACTTTGGAATGAAAGGTAATCTTTGGTGCAGCCAATAAAATGAGTAGCAATATAAAACTACCCATCCTCAACCCTGCTGTTATTAATGGGTATGGCACATCGCTATGGATATCTTTTTTATATACCATCCATGCCATCCAGCAGCATATAGCTAGTCCTAATAGAAATATGATCCAGTTCATTTGCAGTGCAAACTAATCAATTATTTTTATAGAGTAGCCACTAGTTTTATGGTACTTATTTACAAATTCTTGAGTGCTTATTTGTATTTTTGATTAAAATCAGATGTTATGAGAATGCACGAAGTGCAAACCAGCAAGGATAAAAAATACTTTTTAAATATAGCGATTACTATTAATGCCCAAGACTCGCAATGGATACGTCCATTAGATAAGGATATTGAAGAGGTTTTTGATGAACAAAAAAATAAGTTTTTTAAACGGGGTGTAGCAAAGCGATGGTTATTATTAAACGACGCTGAAGAATGCATAGGTAGAGTAGCAGCATTTGTAAATCGCCAATACAAAGAAGCGCAACCAACGGGGGGTATTGGATTTTTTGAGTGTATAAATGATCAAAAGGCGGCACATTTTATATTTGATCATTGTAAAATTTGGTTGCAGGAGCAAGGTATGGAAGCCATGGATGGTCCTATTAATTTTGGTGAACGAGATAAATGGTGGGGTTTGTTGGTAGATGGATTTCATGAACCGCTTTATGGTATGAATTACAATCCGCCTTATTATAAAGACTTGTTTGAATCATATGGGTTTCAAGCCTATTTTCATCAGCATTGTTATGCCTTGTCCGTAGATAATAGATTGCAGGATAAATTTTATCAACGCCATTCGGAGATTTCTTTAGATAAAGAATTTAAAGCCATCCACATGAAAAAGCGGGATTTGGAGAAGTATGCAAAGGACTTCACGATTATTTATAATAAAGCCTGGGCAAGCCATGGTGGTGGTAAAGAATTAGAGGAAAAGCAAGTAATCAAATTATTCAAAACCATGAAACCTGTTATGGACGAACGGCTCAATTGGTTTGTTTATCATAATGGAGCGCCCATTGCTTTTTGGATTAACTTACCCGATTTAAACCAATGGTTTAAAAAAATGAATGGTCATTTTTCATTGCTCTATAAATTGTATTTCTTATTCTTAAAAATGTTCGCTACTAATAATCGATTTGTTGGCTTAGTGTTTGGTATTGTTCCGGCATATCAAGGAAAAGGAATTGATGCATTTATGATTGTAGAAGGAGCTGAATTTATAAAACAGCATGCTAAAAACTATACCGATTTTGAGATGCAATGGATAGGCGATTTTAATCCAAAAATGATTAATATTGCGGAGAGTTTGGGTACGCATAGGAGTAGAAAACTAAGTACCTATCGCTTTTTATTTGATAGCGCTAAACCATTTGTAAGACATAAAACTATTTAAACATGAAAAAAGTAATTTTTGCTTTCGTATTATTAACGACTTCGTTAACCTGGGCTCAAGAAAAAAAGCCTGTTAGTATTTATGGATTTAATCCGTTTCATGTATCGGAAGAGAATATTGGTATTGCCTTTTCTTATGAACATTTTTTAGATAGTAAAGGTATTTTTAGTTTGTATTTGCCTATTTCAATTGCCTTCCCAGAAGTAGCGAGCAACAATTATTATAATACGTATTATTCTACGCAGTATACCAATAGCAGAAATTTAACTTATTTCAATGCTTATCCAGGTATAAAAGTATATCCCGGGGGGTCTAATAAACGTGTTTCTTATGCTGTAGGTGCTTCTTTGGTAATGGCTTTAGGTAAAGAGAATGAAACAACAACGTATTACAAAGCGGACACTTTAAATCCGTATAATTATCTGTTTGATTATAAAACATCCAAAAATTTAAATGCTTTTAAATTTGGCATGCTTATTACCAATTCATTAAATGTACGTCCTACCAATAATTTCTATTTCGGTGTTGAATTTGGATTAGGTTATACGTATTTAAATTCATTAAATGCTGAAGCTTCAGATCGAGAACCTTTGGTGCAGTTCGGTTTGAAATTTGGTTATATCAAATAAGCTTTACAAAAGTTCCATTAAACGAATTACTTCTACAGCTTCTTTTACATCATGAACGCGTAATATTTTTGCGCCTTGTTGCAAAGCTATTACATGTAATGCGGTAGTGCCGTTGAGTGCTTCTGCTGCAGTGCAAGCTAGCGATTTGTATATCATAGACTTTCTAGAAAGCCCAACTAAAATAGGTTTGCCAAGTAGTTCAAGAAATCGTAATTCTTTTAGTAGTTCAAAATTTTGCTTTGTATCCTTAGAAAATCCAAACCCAGGATCTACGATGATATCCTTAATACCAAATTCTTCGGCGGTTTTAATTCGTTCCATAAAATAAGCTAATACGGCTGCTTCAAGATCGTCGTAGTGGCAATTGGATTGCATGGTCTCCGGAGTGCCTATCAAGTGCATCATGCAGTAGGGTACTTGTAAATCAGCAATGCATGGCAGCATGCTTTCATCAATTAATCCAGCGCTAATGTCGTTGATCATATCTGCGCCAGCATTTATACTTGCCTTTGCAACTTTACTATGGTAGGTATCTACCGATATCCAACAAGAAGGATGGTGTTTTTTAATGCGTTCAATAGCTGGAATAAGTACTTCAATTTCTTGGTCAGGAGATGAAATCGGTTCGCCAGGTTTGCTTGATGCTGCCCCCAAATCAATAATTTTTGCTCCGTCATTCAACATTTGTGTAGCTTTTGCTAAAACCTGCTCTACCTTGGTAATACGACTATCAGCGTAAAAGGAAGCCTCATTTATATTGATAATACCCATAACTACAGGTTTGCCGAGATCTAATATTGACCCTTTAGATTGCAAGGTATTTTGTATGGGTAATTGTGTATTTTTGAGCATAATTTTTAAATTTAAAGCAGTATTTTTAGTCCATGAATCAAACTTTAAAGCAATATCGAGAAGTAATTACGCATTGTCACGAATTATTTGAGAAAAAAACTCGTGATTATGGTACTTCTTGGAGAATGCTACGACCCATATCAATTGTAGATCAAATATACATTAAAGCCAGTCGAATTCGACAAATTCAAGAGACGGGAACGCAGAAAATTGGCGATTCCATAGAGAGCGAATTTGTGGGAATTGTGAATTATGGTATCATTGCATTAATTCAAGGAGAATTAACGGAAGATACCCCTGTAGATCTGTCAATTGATGAGGCAATTGCCCATTATCAAACTCAAGCACAGCATGTTGAGGATTTAATGATGCAAAAAAATCACGATTATGGAGAAGCTTGGCGAGAAATGAATCAAGCATCTTTTGTAGATCTTATTTTAGTAAAACTACTTCGTATCAAACAGATCTTAGCTAATGATGGCAAAACTCAAGTTTCAGAGGGTATAGATGCAAATTTTGCAGACATTATCAATTATGCCATTTTCGCTTTAATTAACACAAACTATTTATCTAAATAAAATTCAATTATGAAATATTTTTTAATTCTATTACGCATTCTTGTTGGGGTTTTGTTTATTTTCTCCGGTTTAATAAAAGCTAACGATCCATTGGGCTTAAGCTATAAGATGACGGAGTTTTTCGAGGTCTTACACATGACGGCATTCATACCCATGGCCTTGGTTTTTTCTATTTGCATGATCGCCTTTGAAATTATAGCAGGCGTAGCGGTGATACTGGGTTATGCTTATGAATTATTTTCATTCTTATTGCTATTGCTTATTGCGCTGTTTACGTTTCTTACGGCATACGCTTTATTTACAGGCAATATCAAAGAATGTGGTTGTTTTGGAGATTGTATCAAGATAAGTAATACAGAGACCTTTGTAAAAGATGTGGCACTATTTGTATTTATTGTTGTTTTGTTTGTTTACAGAAAAAAAGTGACTTCCTTGTTTAGTAAGCAATGGAGTATTTTTTTATTAGTTGTGGTTAGTGTTGCTTCGTTCGGAGTTCAGTTTTATGTTTTAAAACATTTGCCTTTTAAAGATTGTTTAGCCTATAAAGTGGGCAATAATATTGAAGAAAAAATGAAAGTGCCTCCAGGGGCTATTCCTGATCAGTTTGAAACGGTTATGATATATGAGAAAAATGGGAAACAGCAAACTTTTACTATGCAAAATTATCCATGGCAAGACACTACTTGGAAATTTGTAGATAGCAAAACCCAATTAGTTAAAAAAGGAAATGCGGAGCCAGAGATAAAAGGATTTGCAGTAAATGATGCAGATGGAAATGATTATACTACAGCCATTTTACAAGAAGTTGCTCCTACTCTTATCCTATTTGTAAAAGATCCTGCTACTGCACATGAAGATAAGATGAATGAAGTGGCTAGTTTGTTAAAAAGTGCCACACAACAAGGTGCAGCTTGTTATATTTTTAGTTCAGGAAGCAAAGAAGCTACCTTGTCATTCCAAAAGAAATGGGGTTTAGAAGCCATACAAATGATGCAATTTGATGGCACGGAGAGTAAAACGGCTATGCGTAGCAATCCAGGCTTAATGGTATTACAAAAAGGGACAATAATTGGGAAATGGGGCTACGCCGATTTGCCATCTTCTTGCACCATTAAAGATAGTACGATTACTATATCATCGATATCTAATTAAGATTAGTTGTTTTTTATACTTAAGAAAATAGCCTATCAATTGATTATCCTTTTTGGGGTAGTAAGTATTGTTTTTGTATTATTTAATGCACTGTCTAGCGATCCTTCCAAATTATTAGTTGGACAAAGAACCAATGCGGCCTCTTTAGAACAGGCCAAAAAAGCCTTGCATCTAGATGAGCCAGTTTGGAAACGCTATGGTTTGTATTTAAATAATTTATCTCCCATTGCCCTTATCAGCTCGTCTGATGTCAAATCTGGGAATTATGAATATTATCCACTTTATAAAGGTGAAAATACAGTTTGGGTATTGAAATTTCCTTATTTAGGCCGCTCTTATATTACCAAGAAGAAAGTTAGTGATATGCTTTTAAGTGCTTTGCCAGGCACTCTAGTGCTTGCTTTTGCGGCTTTGCTGTTTGCTTGCTTTACTGGTATTGCCTTAGGCGTTTGGGCAGCCTTGCGTGTGCAGACTTGGGTCGATAAAAGCATTGTTATGTTTACTGTTTTTGGAATTTCTATGCCTTCTTTTTTTGTTGCACTTTTAATAGCTTATTTATTTGGTTATGTATGGCATGCTTTAACCGGCTTGGAAATGATGGGTAGTCTTCTTATTTATGATCCCATTACCGGATTGCCACATGTGCAACTCAAGAATTTAATTTTACCTGCAATGGCTTTAGGCATTCGTCCACTTGCAGTTATAACCCAGCTTACCCGTAATGCTATGTTGGAAGTAATGAGCCAAGATTATATTAGAACAGCTTATGCAAAAGGGCTCAGTACCTATAAGGTAGTCATTAGACACGCACTTCGTAATGCTTTAAATCCAGTGCTTACTGCAGTGAGTGGTTGGTTGGCAGAGTTGTTAGCCGGTTCTTTCTTTATCGAATACATTTTTGCTTGGAAGGGCATAGGAAAAATTACCGTTGATGCTCTAAATAATTTCGATTTCCCTGTAGTAATGGGGGCGGTTTTATTGACAGCTTTTATTTTCATAGTTATTAGTATGCTTACCGAGCTTTTGTATGCCCAGTTAGACCCCCGTATCAAGCATTCCTAACAATCTCAGGGGGCACTTTTATGTTGATATTTTACAAGATAAAATAAGAAAAAAATAGTGTACCTTTACATCTTGCATTTTTCGAATTAGCTCTATCTACATGTCATTACCACCATTATTAAAACACGTTTACAACTTTGGAACTGAAGAAGTTGTAAAAAGAGGAAAAAAAATATTTTTCACACAAGGTGTTACCTTGTTAGATGTAGATGCTATTATTGAACAAGTTCGTTTTCGTGTGAAAAACGATATGTATCAGAATTTTTATACCGTTACTATTTCTAGATATAATCATCCTGATGAATTAAAAGTTCGTTGCCAGTGCCCCTATAATATGGGAGAAATTTGTAGGCATGAAGTGGCTGCATTATTTCAGATGAATGATCTTATGTTGAGTGGTTTTTTTGAAAATACTCAAACTAAATTCAATCAAGCGCATTCTGTAGTGCGCATGCGTCAGGTTACCAAACAAATGATGCGTTTATTTACTTCTGAACAGATTATGAGATCGGCAGAAGAAATTGCTCATAAAAAACAATGCGACATCAGTATAAAAGAAGGGGATACATTAGCAGCTAATGTTCAAGTGAATGGGCAGGTTTTTCCGGTGGTATTGAAGCAAAATGAAGAACGGTTTTTTGACACTAGTTGTCCTTGCGAAGAAGTAGATCATCCTTTATGTGTGCACAAGGCAGCTTTGTTTATGCAAGTGTTGTTTACCCATGGTACCCAATATTTTGCTAGTATGCGTAATTGGGATTCTCAAAAGAATTTACTTTTAAAACAATATGGTTATAGCTTAAATGATGACTTAACGGGCAAGTTTGAATTTGTACATCAAGATGGAAAAATATTCTTACGTGTTTTAGATACGAGTATTCAAAAAATTGTAGTGCAAACTAACAGTGTTAGTAAAAGCAATTTAGCAGTAAGCGCCATTCAAAACCAAATCGCACCTAAAGCAGACAAGGTAAAGCAAGAAGTAGAAGAAAAGCGACTAGCTATCGTTATAGATCCAAATGTAGATTGGTTTCCGGGTGTGTCATGGGATTTAATTGCCGGTGTTTGTAATGAATCCTTAACGGCCTTTATTAGTGAAATTGAACGCATGCCCTTAATTCAATATATTAATGCTGCGGGTTATCATGAGCATGATAGAGAACTCATTCCGGCATTAAGAAAATTATTGCCAGATGAATTACTAAAGTATATCAAAAAGAATATACCCTTTGGCGATTTCATGGATGATGATTATAGAACAGTATTAAAGGATCAGCCGAGTGATGAGATTAAGACTTTGGTTTGGGAATATTTATTACCTAAATATCATAAACTTTTAGAGCGTTTTGCTTCACAACCAAGATGCTATTTGCTTCCTAATGGTAAAACGCTGAGTAAGAAAAGTCTTACAGAAGTATTGTTTGATCCTCAGTTGATTAAACCCCGATTAAAAGTAGCTAAAGTAAAGAAAGAGTATCATATTTCTTTGTATGTTGATATTGGATTGGAAGAAATACCGGCTACAGCAATCAATTTTATAAACAATGCCCTATTTACTTATCAGGGTCGTTTGTTTTCTATGATTGATGAGCAAGCAATACGTATTCTAGATACATTGGAATATAATCCAGTTACTAAAATAAGTGCAGAAAATTGGAATAGCTTTTTAGCAGATCAATTAATTCCTTGGAGTGGATTTACACCCGTAGATTTTGATAAGAAATTGGTAGCAGTCGCTACAGATTTAAAACCAATTTGTAAAATACTATTGATAGAAAAAGATCAATCTTTACATTTTAAACCAGTATTTGATTATAACGGCACGGTTGTAGAGTGGGGGCATAAAGGAGATATCATACATGCTCAAGAGGGCATTGTAACCATTGTAAAAAAACAAGAGGATTTAGAATTAAGTACAGTAGCATTAGTTCGTGCTGCACATAAAGATATTCAAGAGCATGCTAAGCAGCATTATTTCTATTTAAGTTCTCAAGCGGTATTAAACAACAGTTGGTTTTTGAAGTTTGCGGAGAAAATGCGCGATAAGGATATTGAATTGTTAGGTTTTGATAAATTAAAAAACCTTCGCATCAATAAAAATAGCCCCGATACCCGTGTTCAAATAAATAGTGGTATAGATTGGTTTGATGCGCAAATAGAAGTTGTATTTGGAGATCAGGTGGCTTCTATTGCTGATGTAAAAAAAGCATTGGCAAAGAAAATGAATTATGTGAAATTGAATGATGGAAGCATTGGTATGCTACCGGAAGAGTGGTTGAAAAAATATGCATTGCTCGTTAAAATGGGTGAGGCAAAAGGCAATAAAATTAGAGTTAAGAAAATCTACTTTAGTGTTTTAGATGAGTTGTTAGAAGATATTGATGATGTAGCTATTCTTAAAGAGTTAGAACTTAAGAAACAAAAACTTCAATCTATTCTAACTCAAGACTTCAACACTTTTGAAGCACCTAAGCAATTGGAAGCATCCTTAAGGCCATATCAGTTGTCGGGGTTTCAGTGGCTGCTATTTTTAAATGAAGCAGGGTGGGGTGGTATATTGGCCGATGATATGGGTTTGGGTAAAACCGTGCAAACATTAAGTTTCTTGCAGCATTATAAAAATACGAATGCTACTTCCAAATACTTGGTTGTTTGTCCTACTACACTGATGTATAACTGGGAGAGTGAAATTAAAAAGTTCACACCCAATTTGAGTTTGTTTATCCATCATGGATCTAAACGAAATATTAATATTGAGAAATTGAAAGATATCGATATTATTATTACTACGTATGGTACTATGCGAAGTGATATCATCCATCTCAAAGAAATAGCGTTTGATTATATCATATTAGATGAATCACAGGCCATAAAAAACCCTCAATCGCAAATAGCTAAGGCATCTTTATTATTAAATGCTAAAAACAGATTAGCATTGAGTGGTACGCCAGTGCAGAACAATACCTTTGATTTATATTCTCAGATGAATTTCCTTAACCCAGGCATGTTGGGAAGCAGGGAATTTTTCTTGAATGAATTTGCAACGCCTATTGATAAGTTTCAAGAAGATGAGGCCAAGTTGCAATTAAGAAAATTGATTTATCCTTTCTTATTGAGAAGAACAAAAGAACAAGTAGCTAAAGATTTACCAGATAAAACAGAAACTATCTTGTGGTGTGAAATGGGCAAAGATCAACGTAAGATCTATGAGTCGTATCGTAATACCTATAAAGAAGAATTGCTGGAAGTTATTGAAGAGCGCGGTATAGAACGTTCTCAAATGCACATTTTGCAAGGGCTTACTAAGTTGCGACAAATATGTGATTCTCCAGCGATCCTCAACGAAGATGTAGCTTTCGATAATTCTTCTATAAAAGTAGAAGAATTGGTAAGGGAATTGTCAGAAAATGTTGGTAATCACAAAGCGCTGGTCTTTTCTCAGTTCATAGGTATGCTAAGCCTTATTAAAAAAGAATTGGATAAAGCAAATATACCTTATGCTTATTTTGATGGTAGTAGCACTTCTACAGAGCGTCAGAAAGCCATAAATTTATTTCAAGAACAAGAAGATTGTCGTGTGTTTTTAATTTCTTTAAAAGCAGGTAATACAGGTCTCAATCTTACTGCTGCAGATTATGTATATATTGTAGATCCTTGGTGGAATCCTGCGGTAGAGCAGCAAGCAATTGATAGAACACACCGTATTGGACAAACTAAGAATATTTTTGCTTATCGTTTAATTTGTAAAAATACCATAGAAGAGAAAATGATACAATTGCAAGAGCGAAAAAGAGCACTTGCCAATGATCTAGTGGCTGATGATGGGGCTATTATAAAACGATTGACCAAAGATGATTTACTATTCTTACTAAGTTAATAAATAAAAAAGTCGGACATTGTCCGACTTTTTTTATTTATTGTTTAATTTTCTTTATTTCTTCACAATTGGCGTAGTCATCGTTTACTTTCAAATAAAAATCGCTCATTTTCTCATTCATCCATTGCGACAGTTTTTTACCTTTCTTTTGTTCTAAGGCTACTTGTTGAATTTTACTGTAGTCGTCTTTTAAATTGGCTTTATGAGGTTGTGATCTGTTTTTTAAATATACAATACGGCAAGAAACTTCGCCCATTGGTGTGGTGAAATTATGCGGTTGAGAGAAGGAGCCTACACTTAAACTGTCAACAATTAAAGCTATGCTAGGATCCAATTGGGCAATTTCAATTTGTATGCTATTGTCTCTTTGGTTGGTGAGCATGCCTCCTGTTTGTTTTGAATTTTCATCAGTAGTATATTTACTAACGGCTTCTTCAAACTTGATTTTGCCACTTATTAATTCAGCTCGTACACTATCAAGTTTTGATATGGATTTTTTATAATCGCTAGAAGAGTGATCTATTTTTACCAATATGTGACGCACTTTAGCTAATTCGCCTTGGCGTCTGATCATTTGAATGATATGATATCCAAAGTTAGATTTTACTAAAGGTGAAATTTCACCATCCTTTAATTTATAAGCTGCAGTTACAAAAGCTGGATCAAACTCTGTTCTATTGATTGTTAATTCACCACCGTTGTCTCTGCTTCCGGGGTCATCGCTATAAATGCCCGCTAGGATCTCGAATGATTTACCATCATTGACAATTTGATTGCGAATTCCGCTTAATTTTTCTTTAGCATATTGATCCAATTCTTTGCTGGTGTATGGCGCTATGATAATTTGACCAAGCTCTACCGTTGCTGGGAAAAAAGGTAAGCTATCTTTAGGGATTTGATTAAAAAAAGCTCTTACTTCAGAAGGCGTAACAGAGATATTGCCCATAACTTTGCCTTGCATGCGCTCTGCCATCATTTGCTCTTTAATTAGATCTCTATTTTCATCTTTTAACTGATAGGTGGTTTTGCCTAGGGCCTCTTCTAATTTCTCTTTAGAGCCATACATATTTACAAAATAGCGAATTCTATTTTCTAATTTGCTTTCTACTTCTTCATCACTTACGATAAGGCTATCTCTATCTGCTTGCTCTGCAAACATTTTTTGCAATATCATTTGTTGTAAAATGGAACATTTTATAGAATCTGTTACAGTTATTTTCTGCTCCTTCATTTGCATCAGTTGCAATTCCATATCAGATTGTAGAATGATTCTATTTTTACCTATAACGGCAATGATTTTATCAAGAGTTTCTTGACCATTGCTTGGAATACTCAATGAAATAAAAGCTAATAAAGTAAAAAGCAATTTTTTATAGAACGCCATCATGCGTGAATGAATTTTAGAATGTCTACAAAAATAGGTTTTTTATCGCCTATTTTGATGGTTTAATAGTATTTTAACTATTGCGATAAGCACAGCTTTTAAAACTCAAGGCTATTGATTTTTCGGATTAATTCCTTTTCGGCCCCTTTATGATACTGCAACCAAGCTGTGTAAGTGTTAGGGTCTTCAATAGCAGCAAATAGCCAATAATGGTATGCTTCAAAATAACCTTCTCGCATTAGCGTATTCCATACCGTTTCTAAATGGTAGGGTAAGGCACCTGTTGATATTGCTTGCATAGCAATTTTCGAGCGTAATTTGCATAAAGAGATAGCATCTATTCCAAGGGCTAAATTTTCTGCATTCCGCTTATAAAGATCAATAAATAAAGACATGCAAGAATCCTTGTTATTTAAGTATAGATTTTCATTAAAATTCAAATATAAATTTCTATAACTTGCCCTTAGTATTTTTTTTGCGTCTATAATATTTTTGGAATTTGGATTTTTTAAAATGTAAATTTCGGCTAAAACGCATGCTTTTTCAGGGTTATCTGCCCTTACTGTTAATCTTGCAAGGTTTAAATAATTTTCTAAAAATGCTGGATCTTTATTTATGCCTGTTGCATAGGCTTCCGTTGCTTTTTTTGATTTCTGGAGCGCTTTATATACCCCGCCTTTCTTTTCAAAAAGTAGTCCATTGTTGGTATAGTGGGCAAGCCCTTTATTTATTGTTTTTAGCGCTTTCTTGTAGGCGCCTATTCGGTAATAATTATCTGTGAGTAATAAAAATACATCTTTATTTTCTAGTCGATCGTGTAAGGTTTTTTGTAGTACTTCCGAAGATTCGTTTAACTTGTTTTGGGCCCGGTATTCTTGAGCTAGTTCTATGCGATAGTGAATATGCTCGGGATAATTTTTTATAGCCGTTTGGAGTATTTTTTCGCTTGCTCCATATTGCTTAAATTGAAATGCTTCTCGTGCTTGCAGCAGCAATTGATCGGTATTATTTTGAGTCTGCTGAGCATAATTGGTATTGCCCCAAAAGCCGGTTAATATGAAAAGTAAGCAATAGATTTTATGCATTTTAACTAATTGAATAAACAAATCTAAAATTCCTTTTTCATTTTTTAGCAATTATCTTTTTAGTTGCTTAATTTTAACGGTAATTCAATGTACTTATGGGAAAGGAAATCAAAAAAATAGCCATTTTAACTTCTGGTGGAGATGCGCCCGGAATGAATGCTGCAGTTAGAGCGCTAGCTAGAACAGCACTGTATCATGGAATAGAGGTGTATGGAGTAAGACGCGGGTATCAAGGATTGATAGAAGGCGATATATTTCAAATGAAAACAACTGATGTTGCTAATATTATGCAACGTGGGGGTACTATTCTAAAAACAGCTCGAAGTAAAGAATTTCGAACACCAGAAGGACGTAAAAAAGCCTTTGCGCAATTGCAACAACATGGTATTGATGCTTTAGCATTGATAGGTGGAGACGGTACGTTTAGCGGGGCAGTTACTTTTTTTAATGAATTTACGATTCCAGCGATAGGATTGCCTGGTACTATCGACAAAGATCTTGCAGGTACGGATCTTACCATTGGATTTGATACCGCTGTAAATACTGCTGTAGAAGCTATTGATAAAATTAGAGATACCGCAGAAGCACATGATCGATTATTTATTGTTGAGGTTATGGGAAGAGATGCAGGATATATTGCTTTGCATAGCGGTATTGCTTGTGGGGCTGAAGAAATTTTAATTCCAGAAACAAAAACAGATATTGAAGATATACTTAATAATATAGATCGAGATAATAGACGAAAGAAAACGGTTCGTATTATTGTGGTAGCAGAGGGTGATGAATACGGTGGAAGTAGTGCTTTGTTGCGTACGATACAAAATCGTTTTCCTGAATTAGATGTAAGAGCAACAGTATTAGGGCATATACAAAGAGGTGGTTCGCCTTCTTGTGCAGATCGAGTACTGAGTAGTAGATTAGGCTATGCTGCTATAGAGGCTTTATTAAAAGGAACATCACAAGTAATGGTGGGTATAATAAATGATGAGATTGTATTCACTCCTTTTGCCCAAGCAGTTAAAGAAAATAGTAAAATCAATAAAGACATGTTGCAAATGATTAAAGTACTTAGTGCTTAATGAATTTTTTAAAATAAAAAAGCCCACTTCTAAGAAGTGGGCTTTTTTATTTGTTGTTTTATTATTCTATAATAAATTTACTGTGCGCTTGATAGTTGTTGTTATTGACTCTGATGATATATACACCATTATTCAAATCTATATTGATTGAAAATTTATTGGCACCTTGATTACAATATGTTTCTTTATTGTACACTGTGCGTCCCATCATATCCATAATATGCACGTGGTATTCATTTTCAGCAGGTGCATTAAATAAGACTTGTACTTGGGTTTGTTGTGCTATGCCAACAACATGTAAATCATCAGTATTGGAAGTAAGCATTTGTATATTAGTTGTTGTATTGGTAACAACACTATCTAATGCTACTCTTTTACCTGAACTAGCCGTAGCTGAATATTTAAATGCAATTCTTACGGCACTAGCAATAGAAGCGCTTGGCAAGTTTGCTAATTTTGTAACATATACTCCCGAGTCTGTAGTATTATGAACGATTCCTAAATCGGTCCATGTTGAAGATGAAGGATTGCCATTGCTATAATTGTTGGATACCCATACGGAATAGTTATCTCCAATGAAATCTGATTTAGAACGGAAAATCAATTGCGCTGTGGAGGTATTCGTTGGGAACGTGATAGCAGGTGAAATTAACCAATCTTCGTTTACATTGTTAGTGCTATTAGCAAAACCATTTATTGTCATTGCTTTATTAGTGGTACCTACACAATACCATTCTTGATTACCTGTTGCACTGTATTTCATCCAGCCATCAGGCACGCACGAATTGTCAAAAGTTTCATTTAAAGCAGTTAAGCTTGCTTGATTGTTTGCTGTAAACTTCCAAGTGGAATCATTTGCTATACCAGCAAAGGCATATCCAGCGGTATCAAATGCATTTGCATCCATTTGAATAGCATAACTTTTCCCAAAAGCAATATTAGCATTGGTTATGAATATGGTTTTATTTACAATGTTAGTTGTGTTAGCTGCAATGGTTTGAATAGTGCCACTTGCCAATTCTTTAATTTTGATTGAGCCAGCTCCGGGTGTTACAACACGACTCATAGTGAAGCTAAGAATACTACCAGGAGCAACATTGATAGTGTTATTAGCAGGCATATAGGTAGTAATAGTTGGGGCATAGTTTACCGGTACTGCAGTTTTAAATTTCCAAGTAGTGGTATCATAAATGCCAGCATACTTATAACCTGCGGTATCAAAAGCTGCACTATCTATTTGGATAGCATACGTTTTTGATTGCAATAAGCCCGCGTTAGCAATAGTAACTGTTTTACCGCTAATAGTTACATCACTAGAAGTAGCTGCTTTAGTTAACGATGTATTATCAGTTAAGTTTTTGATATAGATATTGCCCGATGCATTAGCTGTTATATTTCTATCAAACGTTACGCTTAGGTTAGCTGAAGTTGCCACATTTGTTGCGCCATTGTTTGGTGAAAATGCTGTTGCAATTGGATTGTAAACAGCTGTTCCACTGCCAGATGTAGTGAAATTGATGCTTAGATCGTCTACTGATAAAATATCATTTGATGACGCAACTCTTTTATCAATCCATTTTATAACAATGGAGCCCCCTGCAGGAATAGATACTGGAATAGTACCCGAAATAGTGGTGTTATTGGCTGTTAGATTGCCATCTAATGCGCCAGCGGCGCTTGCTGTTTGTATTATAGATTGGAATAATAGAGCGTTCACCGTATTCCAAGTTGTTGCTGCTGCAGTATCATTTACATTGCTTGCCGTAGTACTGTATGCAAAAAGTAAACTGTCAATATGTTGATTAACATTGCCAATTCTCCATTGTTCACCTTTATACGTAATGCTAATTGAAGTAATAGGAGCGCCTGTATTGTTGGTAAACTTAATTCCATAATGAGATACTATGGTGCTAGAGGCTAATGAACCGATTGCTCTGTCAGAGGAATTGGCTGAGCCTAAACTATAAGTGTCTCCTGTCATAGTATTTCCACTGGTGCATTTATATTGATTATTAACCGCACTACTTGACCCAATTTCAATTATAGACCATCCTGTCGGTAGGTTGGAGCTTGAAGTAGCTGTAATTGTATCAAGTGTATTAAAGTTTTGCGTATATACGGGATTGGTCCCTGTCAACGAAAAGGTTTGAGCATTGGCTATTAGGCCAAGTAGCATTGTAAATGCAAGAAGTAGATTTTTCATAATAGTTAATTTATATTTTAATTTATTTTTTTATTGAACATCAAGAGATGGATATCTTATTTGTAATTGGGTTGTTGTAAAATAATAGGAAGCGATTCCTGTAAAAGATTTAGGTGTAGTAGGTACGCTTTGCGATGCAAAACTTGCTGCCGTAGCAGTATAAAGTATCATAGTACCAGAAGCATCGGTAAAGGTTTTGCTTCCGCTATAAGTGCCACCACCTGTTATCGATGCATTAACCACTTGCACTAAGGTGCCTTCATAATTAGCAAAATTAGCATTTAATTGAGCAATGGTTAGTAATTTAGGAATTATGGTACCCGTGCCTACTTTTGTTACTGAACTTAAAGCAGCACCTTTTATTTCAATAGTGCCTCTGTAGTTTATTAAAGAATCGCTTGTAATATCAACGATTACAGAATCGCCGGGCTTATATGGAACCACTACTGTAGAGCCAAAATAAATGGTAATACCTTTATTGCCATCTTGAATAACCATATTACCTTTTGATAAATTACCACTATCTGCACTAGAAATCACTACACCTTTAATTTTATACTCTCCTAATTTGATGCCAATTCCTAATTTTCGGATACTGTCAATGCTAACTAATGGAATGACGCCCGTGCTTCCATTGCAGCGCAATCCAGCAAATTTAACATCCGTAGTATCGCGAATTACTAACTGAGCTGAGTTATTATACAAGGTGAAAATACCCGTAATTTTTCCTTTGCCCAATGGTGTTAACAAGGGTTGAAAATTGGCATAGCCACTAGAGCGTAATTGTATGGTTTTTGTAGAGCTGCATTCTTCTACATATCTACTCGTTCCACTTGCTATAGCCGCGGGGTCTGC
>CAMBYG010000015.1 GCA_945872085.1 Chitinophaga pinensis
TTTTAATGCAATATAAGGAAAGGTTTAGAAAGGATAGCCAATTGCAAAATTAAAAATAAGGTTATTAGCTCTCCAAGTTGGGTTGAAAAGGTCTATGTTCTTAATTTGCCATGTATTTTCTGAATTAGCACTCGCTTGTTTAATAGGAAAGGCAGCATCAAATCGTAAAATTACAAAGCCAGCAAAATCTAAACGAATACCGGTTCCTGATGAGATGGCTAAATTATTAAAAGCCTGACTAAATAAAAATTGTGTATTGGGTTTGTCGGAACTTTTGCTCATCCATATATTTCCGGCATCCGTAAAAATGGCACCATTCATCTTAATGGTACCTCCAAATAATTGAAGAATATTATAACGATATTCGGCATTACACTCCAATTTAATATCTCCTGTTCTATCTATAAATTGAACATTTGAAGAATCATTGCTTACATAAGCTCCGGGTCCCAATTGTCGGGCCCGCCATCCTCTTAAGCTATATGGTCCACCAACAAAATACTGTTTAATATAGGGAAGGGTACTAGAATTTCCATAAGGCATACCAACTCCTATAAGTGTTCTAAATGCCCACATGGATTGTTTATAATTGATATACTTTATAGCTTCTAAGTCAAATTTAACGTATTGAGCATATTGGAGATTTTTGTTTAGAATGCCAATTTTATTAAGTCCTGACACTAATCCTCCAGCCTCTTCAATACCAATTTTGAGGTAAAATAAGTCCGTTTTTTTATTTCTTATTTGGTTAGAATAAATAAAATTAATTCTTTCGCCTTCAATAAATGCTTCTTGGTAACTTTTTTCGAGAAAGGAATTAGAAGCAAGTCTGTTTTTAAACGAATCGGAAGTGTAAGGTAAGGATACAAAGTTCATAAAAGCTGGAACAACATTCCATTGTTTTTTCTCCGTTTCATGCCAATTGTAATTGATACTAAAAACCGTATTGATCAGTTTAAAATAGTTGATCCTATCTTGTAAACTAGAACCGACAGTTAATGTAGTTGTTGGTTGGTTGCTTTTAGTTGCACCTTTGATTGGGAATGGCAAAATAAACTTAGGTAAAATAAAATTTATATTACCACTAATATTTCTAGAAAGTAGATAAAACTTCTCCAAAAAATTAGGACTCAAATTATTGTTGTAACTGTATTCATAACCACCGGTTAGGTTTGCAGACAAAAGATTGGCGCCTTTAAGTACATTTCTATTTTTAATATTAAAATTCAAAGCAGAACCTAAACTATAGGTTGTAGCATTGGATAATTCTACATTAAAAGAAAGATCATATTTCTGCGTTGGACTTAAAACTATAGTGCAGTTTAAATTTCTATTATTAATTGAGGTGTCTGCATCTATAAATATTCGTATGTATTTAAAAATTCCAAGATCATTTAATTTATTAATTGTTTGATCGTAATTGTCTTGTTTAAAAAAAGTGCCCTTGTCGAGAAATAAATGCTTATGAATTACATTTTTATTTACATAGTAATCATGATAGTAAAAATGGATCTTTTCATATTCTAAATGATATAAAGAAGTATCTGTAAAATCTGCATTTGATTCAAAATCCATATACACCTTAATGTCTCCTATGGAATAAGTTGTATAAGATCTAGGATCATCATTGTTTCTGATTTTTAAAGAAATATTTATAGGGTTGTTTTTATCATTTGTATTAATATTCAAACTCTTAAATAGTAAATTTTCTCTTTTTTTAGCTTTAATATCAATTTGTAAGGTGTCTAATAAAAAGGAGATATTACTATTGGTAAAAAAGAAATAACCATTATTCCTTAATAAATTTGTGACAAAACTTCGTTGTTCATCCAGTAAAGACATGGAAAACTCTTTGTTCGGTTGTATAGGAAAAGTGTTTACATTGTTTGCAATAATTTTAGCAATGCTCGTATCATCTATATCAAATGCAAATTGATTGATTTGATATTTCTTACCAGTTTCAATATTATAATGTATGTAGGCTTTTTTATTAATAAAAATGGTGCTGTCAGATACATTTGCATAAAAATAGCCGTTGTTATATAAATACTTTGCAATGTTACTTTTTGACTTGTTTTTCAGACTACTATCATAAATAACTGGTTTTTCAACTATTTTATTTTTGATAAACAAGCTGTTTGAGTCGATAGTGTATTTTTTGTATTTTAAATTATATAAGTATAGTTTAATAGGGAAAGATATGCCAAATCCTATACTTGGGAAATAACTATTTGGTTTTTGAATAATATATGATTGCAATTGATCTAATAAATCACTTTTTTTAAGAAATCTATTATTGGTATTGATATAGATACTATTCTTTCTGAGTAAATACTGATTTTCAGATAGATGTTTTGTGCTGTTACAACTGCTAAAAAATAGCACTATTAATAGCGAAAACGTTAAAATATTAAAAATAGTAAGCCTAAAATTCATAAAGCATATAGCTATTTATGTAGATTTGTATGTGATGATTACAAATGCACAAATAAAATTTATCAAATCACTTGCTCAAGCCAAAAACCGAGAGCAACATAACTTATATATTGCTGAAGGTGAAAAATTGGCAATTGAGTGGTTGCAATCTAGTGCAAATGTACAAATGATTATTGCCACTTCCTTATGGATAAGTAAAAATCAATTAATTATTTCCAAGCATCCATCTGCACAAGTATTCGAGGTAGACGAACAAACGTTAGCTAGAATGTCTCAATTACATACTCCGAATCAAGTATTATTGGTTGTAGGGTATGTTGTAGATCAAATTCATTCAACAGATAACGAATGGATTCTGGCGCTTGATGCCATACAAGATCCGGGCAATATGGGTACTATATTAAGAATTGCAGACTGGTTTGGAATTAAGCATATAATTTGTTCCCCTCAATGCGTTGATATTTTTAATCATAAAGTTATTCAATCAGGAATGGGTGCTCATCTCAGAGTAGCAATCGAATACCAAGATTTACGTATTTTTTTAAGTAAGCATAAACTGCCTGTATATGCGGCCTTATTGACTGGTGAAAATTTGTTTAAACTTAATCACAAAAAAACGGGCATTATTCTAATTGGCAATGAATCTAAAGGAATTGCATCTGATTTGCTTCCTTTTGCAACTCACCCCATTACTATTCCAAAAATTGGTGGTGCAGAATCACTGAATGCAGGAGTTGCAACGGGCATTATTGCTGCTTTTTTAACATCTTAACATCTTATTTATGAAATCGTCTTTATTATTAATCTGTTTATTGAGTCTAATATCAACTTTCGCTCAGCAGAAAAAAGAGGGTAGTATTATGCGTTTTCATTCCTCTGACAATTGCTTATTGAAATTGAAAATTGATAATCGATTTTTCAATAAGATTGCAAGAACAGTTACTGTTGCAGAAATACCTGAGGGCAAGCACATTGTTCAGGTTTATATGGCTGAGCCATTTTCTACTCGACCAGGTGAAAAATTAACGGAAATATATAATGGCACTATAAGAACCTATGATGCAATTCAATATAATTGTACAATAGATCCTTTCATAAATTCTATGGATGTAAAAGAGAAAGAAGCATCTGAAGTATTTTATTCCTATTCTGGACAGAATGCAATGAACGCGGAAAAACAAGGTAATAAAAATTATGCCTTACTAAGTTCCTCAGAACTAAATCAAATCAAACTTAGTATTAATGAACAAAGTGCTGATATAGAGAAACTTAAAAAGGCACAAGCACTTAGTAATTTCAAACAATTAAACACGGTACAAGTGGAGGAAATTATTAAGTTGTTTTTGTTTGAAAGCACGCGTCTAGACTATATTAAAAGTATAAATAGTCAAATAGTAGATAAGGAAAATATAAAAGTACTAAAAAGTTATTTTGAGTTGGATAGCTCTAAAGAGGCATTAGAAGCACTTTAATTTTAATAGCTTTTTAGCATGACCAGCTTATTAAAAAGCCTAGCTACTATATAGCCGATTATGCTACCTATACATGCTCCTGTAACAACATCAATTGGGTAATGAACGCCTACATATACTTGTGCATAAGCTACAAGTGCAGCCCATAAAATTACAACAGGCTTTATCCATTTGTAAAAGGATCCGAAGGTAAAATATAAAAACAAAGACATTCCAAAATGATTGGTAGCATGTGAAGATGGGAAGCTATAACCGCTACCACATTCAACTAACAATCTCCCATGTAAAGCATTAATAGGATCATTGCAAGGTCTTAAACGCATAACGGCTTCTTTGATTATTCCAGCACTAATATAATCACATAATGCAAAGCAAATAAAATAAGCTAAGCTCCATAATAACCCCTTTTTCCCAAATTTCCATATAGAGAAAAACAACAAAAAGGCATAAACAGGTGCCCATGTATATTGATTTCTCAAAACAGGCATTATTTCATCTAGTATGCGAAAATGCCATTCATTATTGAGTTTAACCCAAATGCTATGGTCTAGTTTAAGTAACTTATCTATTATATTCATAATTATTTCTTAAATATGTATATTAAGCGGTCGCTTTTTTCTTCATTATATTCTTCTAATAAATAATTTCCAAAAACAGCTACTTGTTGAAGTCCTGCCTTTACAAAAAATTGGTTTATCTCTATTTTATTTAATGCAGCAACCCTTTCTTGAAATTCAAATTTCCCTTGAACAGGATCGATTACCTCAATATGTTTAACAATAAAACCATTTTCTATTTTTCTAGAGATATTAAAAATAGAGGAGTGGATAGTTTTAGTTTCATTAGCTACTAAATTTTTGATGGTTTTGTGAATGTTTAAAAAGTCAAAAATTAAATAACCACCTTCCTTTAACTGAGTAGCAAAAGCATTGGCAACCAATTGATTTTTAGAATGTTTTTCAAAATAGCCAAAACTTGTAAAGCAATTAAATACAACATCAAAATGATTAGCTTTAATAACTGTTCGCATATCTTCAACTGCAAATTTTAGCAGTTGATGTTCTTTGGTTTTAGCTAAAGTAATACTTCTAGCAGATAAGTCAATTCCGAACACTTCATAGCCTTTACTAGCGATATAGGCAGCATGTCTGCCTTCGCCGCAGGCAATGTCCAAAATTTTTGCATGTTCCTTTAGGGGTAAATACTTTAATATATTATCCATAAAAAGCTCGGCCTCCTTATCGTCTCTATGAGCGTATAATAAAGCATAATAGGGAGATGCAAACCAGGTTTCAAACCAATTGTCATTAGGTGTTTTATTCGTCATGCTAGGCAAAGGTAGTATTTATATATATTTTGAATGCTTGATTCTTGTAAACTATCGTTTATAACTATATATTTGTGATTCATTAAAGTAATTGATCTGGTCATGCGTAAGTTTTTAGTTTTTAATAGAATCCCATTAGCAATTCTTTTGTTAGTTCTTGGTTTTTATATTGGTTTTGCTGTCACTTGGTGGATTGCATGGATTTTCCTTTTGGTAGGTATTTTAATGATAGCTGCGCATTATCTCATTGGACCAATGTCTTTGATTCAGAAATTTGTAGAAGATGGCGACATGGAAGGAGCTAAAGCGCTATTAGATAAAGTTAAAAAACCGGAATGGTTGTATAAGCCTGTCCGTTCGTCTTACTATATGCTTCAGGCTAATTTCTCAACAATGTCTGATAATTTAGATCAAGCTGAAAGAGATCTTAAGAAAAGTATTAATGCTGGGATTACAGAAAAAGGGTTTGAAGGTACGGCATACCTACAATTAGGTTCTATTGCCTATAAAAAAGGAAATACCAAAGAAGCCGTTGAGCATTTAAAAAGAGCTGTAAAATTAGGTTTGCCAGATGCAGACAATACAGCCACAGCATATATTCAATTAGCAAGTATAGCCGTACAAAGAAGAGAATTTAAAAGTGCTAAAATGTACTATGCAAAAGCTAAATCTAGCAAACCTACTAACAAACAAGTAGTTGATCAATTAAATGAAATGGGGAAATATATGTCTCGTATTCCTGGATAAATATATTGAAGTAGCATATAAAAAAAGCGCATCTTTAGATGCGCTTTTTTTATGCACAAAGAGTTTTATTTATTAATTTGATTTTATATCTTACAAAAAATTACAATTTATATGGAACAAACTAAAACTAACACCGGTGCATTAGGTACCATTATAACCGTATTTTTCTTTTGGGGATTTGTTGCGGCTTCCAATGGGATTTTTATTCCTTTTTGTAAATCGCATTTCCAATTGTCCCAATTTCAATCGCAATTGATTGACTTTACCTTTTATGGTGGCTATTTTATGGGATCTGTATTGTTGTATATAGCATCACAAGTTTTAAAAATTGATATCCTTAATAGAATAGGGTATAAAAATGGGATTGTAATTGGCTTATTATTATCTGTAGTAGGTGCATTAGCAATTATTCCTGCCGTAAATAGTGGTTCTTTTAACTTTATACTATCTGCATTTTTCATTGTTGCTTTGGGTTTTTCGTTGCAGCAAACCTGTGCCAATCCATTTGTGGTTGCATTAGGTCCGAGCGAATCAGGTGCGCATAGATTAAATTTTACTGGTGGTATCAATTCCTTAGGAACAACATTAGGGCCAATTATCGTTAGTTATTTCTTATTCGGTTCGCTTAAAAATAATGATGGCTCTGGCACTTCTATTGATGCTATCAAAACCCTATATCTAATTTTAGCTGCTGTTTTTGTGTTAGTTGCAGCGTTTCTTTATTTCTCTAAAAAACTACCTAATATCAAGTCAGATGAAGCATTTGAACCAGGTGCAGGAGCATTAAAATACCCACAATTAGTATTGGGTATGTTGGCTATTTTCACTTACGTAGGTGTAGAAGTTTCAATACAATCTAACATGGGAGCTTTATTAAAAGAACCAGCAATGGGTGGACTAAATGAATCGATGATTGCCCCTTTTATTTCGCTCTACTGGGGTAGTTTGATGATAGGTAGATGGACTGGTGCAATTAGTGCTTTTAAAATTTCGGATGCTATTTTTAAGGTTTTAACGATTGTGGTTCCATTTATAGCCTTTGCTGTAATACTATTTGTAAATCAAGTTAGAGGTACCGATGTATCTTCTATGTATCCATATGCATCTTGTATTTTTATATTAGTTATTGGTTTTTTTGTAGGCAATCAAAACCCTTCCAAAACATTGTTAGTATTCTCCATGATAGGTATTATAGCAATGCTTATTGGCTTATTTACTACAGGTGAAATTGCTGTTTATGCTTTTATAAGTGGTGGTTTAGCATGTTCTATTATGTGGCCTTGCATTTTTGCGCTATCTATTACGGGTTTGGGAAAATACACCTCACAAGGTTCTGCATTCTTAATTATGATGATTTTAGGTGGTGCTATTATACCTCCAATTCAGGGCAAATTAGCCGATATGCCAGCAATAGGCATACATCAATCATATTGGGTAGCTGTAGTTTGCTTTGCTTACTTAGGCTTATTTGCTGTTTTAGTAAAAAGAATATTAATTAAACAAGGACATACAAATGAATCCAACATTAGCGCTGGGCATTGATATTGGCGGTACTAATACCGCTTTTGGTTTTGTAGATCGTAGAGGTCAAATTACCCATAAAGGTACTATACCTACAAAAGGTCATCTTAGTATAGGACTCTATATAGAAGCTTTATGTGCTGCTATTGAGCCTGTTATTAAGCAAGTTGGTCATAGATCAGTAGTTGGCGCAGGCGTAGGTGCACCAAATGCCAATTTTTACACTGGCGAAATTGCTTTTGCACCAAATTTACCTTGGGAGGGCATTATTCCATTAAGTAAATTATTGAAAGATGCCCTAAATATGAATGTGGTTATCACAAATGATGCTAATGCAGCAGCCATTGGTGAAATGACCTATGGTGCGGCTAAAGGATTAAATGATTTCTTCATGGTAACCCTTGGTACAGGGGTGGGTAGCGGTATTGTTGCAAATGGCAAACTTATTTATGGTCATGATGGATTTGCTGGTGAGCTTGGACATATGATTGCGGTAAGAGATGGAAGAATGTGTGGCTGTGGCCGAAAAGGGTGCTTAGAAACCTATGCTTCTGCTACGGGTATAGTAAGAACAGCTAATGAATGGCTAGAAAGAGAAGGGGTAAACAGTTTACTATTAGCCAAAAAAGGAAATTTAACTTCTCGTGATATCTATTATGCAGCTAATGACGGAGATGCCTTAGCGCTTGAAATATTTGAATTTACGGCAAAAATCCTAGGACAAACTTTAGCTGATGCTGTTACAATTACCTCGCCTCAAGCTATTGTGTTTTTTGGCGGACTATCTTTTTCTGGAGCATTCCTTATGGACCCTATTAGAAAATATCTAGAACAAAATTTATTAAAGATTTATAAAAATAAAATAAGCATTTTGCACTCAGAATTGCCCGATTCTGATGCAGCCATATTAGGCGCCAGCGCTTTAGCTTGGTAAACAATAAAAGGTCGTCTTAATAGATGACCTTTTTTATTTCCTTATAGTATTCTTTTATAATAAATCAGCAATTGGACTTACCTTTGTACAATATATTTAACTATGGAATTAATACTTATTTTATTGATTGGCTTATTAGTAGGAAGCCTTATTGCTTTTCTGTATTATAAACAAAAGAATGGTAATCATACAGCAGCTGAATATAAAGAACAAGAGATAAAATTGATTCAACTACAGTCACAATTAGATAGTAGTAAAACACTTTTTAGTGCTCAATTAAATGATAAAAGTATTCAGCTTGAGCAGTTCAAACAAGAAGTAACTGCATTGCAAAATTTATTAAATCAACAAGAGCGAAAATTAGCACAAACAGAAGCTACACAAACAATGCTTGCTCAAAATAATGAGCGTTATAAACAAGAACTAGAGCAATTGAATGAACGCTACCAAAAAGAATTTGAATTAATTGCTAATAAAATATTAGAAACAAAAACAGAAAAATTTACAGCACTCAACAAAACCAATCTAAGAGAAATTTTAGATCCTCTTGGTAAATATATTGTAGAATTTAAAACTAAGATAGAAGAAGTATATAGCAATGAAAGTAAAGAACGTTTTTCTTTAGGTAATGAAGTGAAAAAGTTAGCCGAACTAAATATTAAAATGAGTGAAGAAGCTAAGAATTTAACCAATGCATTAAAAGGGGAAGCAAAAACACAAGGCAGATGGGGAGAGATGATCTTAGAATCTATATTAGAAAAATCTGGATTGGTAAAGGGTAGAGAATATTTCATGGAGCATCAATTATTAGATGCCCAAGGGAAACCACTAATTTCTGAGTCGGAAGGAAAAAAGATGCGACCAGATGCTGTAATAAAATACCCAGATGAAAGAAGCGTTATTATAGATTCAAAAGTTTCTTTAAATGCCTTTACACGCTACTTGGCGACTGATGATATAGAAGAGCAAAATAAAGAATTAAAAGCCCATGTAGATGCTATTAAAACCCATATTAGCACATTAAGTGAAAGAGGTTATGATGACTATCAATTGGCTTTAGACTTTGTAATGTTATTTGTTCCGTCAGAAGCAGCCTATGTAGCAGCACTCAAGGCAGAACCTGATTTGTGGAATTATGCCTATGATAAGCGAATATTGTTATTGAGTCCAACGAATTTAATCACTTCCCTAAAGCTTATTCATGATTTATGGAAACGTGAATATCAAAATAAGAACGCCTATGAAATAGCTGAAAGAGGCGCAAAACTACATGATAAATTTGTTGGTTTTATTGAAAATCTAGAACAAGTTGGGAGTTTCTTAGACAAAGCAAAAGAGCGATATACCGATGCACATAAACAATTGACTACTGGTAATGACAATATTGTAAAACAAATTGCCACTATTCAAAAATTAGGTATTAAAAACAAAAAAACTATCCCGAATCATTTAATGAGTGATACGGACTCAGAAACTGCGGTTCAATAGTCAAAATTCAATTTTAAATATGATTGAATTCAATTATCTTTGGTAATACATTCTCTCAAGAAAAATCTTTTATAATTTAAACTACCTTAATGAAAAAAAATATTGCACTTTTAGCTGGCGGATATTCAGGAGAATATGAAATATCTATTAAAACAGCGGTTACCATTGCTTCTAATTTAGATGCAAATTTATACAGTGTATATAAAATAATCGTTACCAAAGATTCTTGGCTTTATACGTCTACTGATGGGCAAGAAATAATAATTGATAAGAATGATTTCACTTTATTAGTTAATAAGGAGAAAATAAAATTTGATGCTGTTTTTATAGCCATTCATGGTACTCCAGGAGAAGATGGTAAAATACAAGGATACTTAGATATGTTAGCAATACCATACACTACATGTAGTGCCATTGTTTCTGCCGTAACTTTTAACAAAAGTTATTGCAATAAGGTAGTTAAAGCGTTGGATAAAGTGGCCATTGCAAATTCTGTACATCTAATAAAAGGCAATCGTTTTTCTGTAGGCACCATTTTAGAACAATTAAAATTACCCGTATTTGTTAAGCCAAATGAATGTGGTTCAAGTATCGGAATTAGCAAAGTGAAAACGGTAGAGCAATTATTACCTGCCATTGATAAGGCCTTTAGCGAAGATAATCAAGTTTTGATTGAAGAATTTATTGCTGGTAGAGAACTGACAATTGGCGTGTATATGATAAATAATGATTTGAGGGTATTGCCAGCTACTGAAATTAAAAGTCAGAACGAATTTTTTGATTACGAAGCCAAATATACAACAGGAAAAACTAATGAAATTACTCCTGCTCTAATACCCGATGATGTTAAAAATCAATTAGAGCGCAAAGCGATGCAGGTATATCAACACCTCAATTGCAGAGGAGTAGTTAGAATGGACTTCATTCTTCAAGATAAAACAAATCAACTTTATTTCTTAGAAGTAAATACGATGCCAGGACAAAGCGAAAATAGTATCATTCCTCAACAAGTTAGAGCAGCGGGTTTGGATTTAGGTAAGTTTTATAGCGACCTTATTGAAGATTGCATAACTAATAATAAATATTAAGAACATGAATGAATCATTTACTTCGAAATTTAGATTTCATTTACTAGTAATATTTGGAATTTGCATAGTACTTTATTTCTTGTTTTTTTTAAGCATTGGTTTTTTTACGCATCATGGTGAAGAACTACCCGTAATGAATGTAACCAATAAAAGTGCGAAAGATGCAATTACCACTTTAGAGAAAGCAGGATTTGATGTAGAAGTAGATTCGTCTTATGAAGCCGATAAACCAGCATTGTTGGTTTTGTCGCAGTTTCCTAAAGAGCACTCCATTGTGAAATATGGAAGAACTATTTTTATAACCGTAAACAAAACACAAGCACCTATAGTACCCATGCCTAATTTGGTTAATTTATCCTACTCCAGCGCATGTTTAATTTTGAAGAGTAATCGTCTCTTATTGCAAGATACCATACTTAAACCTAATGCATTAAAAGGCGCTATATTGGAGCAGTTGTATAATGGACAAGCTATTCGCCCAGGTCAAATGATACAGCAAGGCAGTAAAATTACACTATATGTAGGTGCAGGTTTTGGAGGAGAGCAATTTGAAGTTCCCGATTTAATTTCATTGCAATATTCAGAGGCTCTAGCTTTGTTAAGTACCTCTGGATTGCAATATTCAATAGATTGGAGTACTGATATTACCGATTCTACAACGGCTATTGTATATGATCAATTTCCCAAAACACTAAATGAATTAGGAGCCGCTAATATGATTGGCGAAGGGGCTATTATGCAAATTAAAGTAAAACAAAACCCTACTTTGCAAGAAATGCAATACAATAAAATAGCTACTCCAAGCGTTGAAGTAAATCAATAAAAACACAATGAACAAATTTATCTTATTATTTATAGCTACTTTCATTTTTGTTTCTAATATATATGCACAAGAGTCGGTAGCAACCTTTTATAGAATAAATGATAAAATAAATATAGATAAAGCCGCATATTCCAAAACAACGGCGCTTTCATTGCCTTTTTTTGAGGATTTCACCAATTATGAAACCTATCCCAATCCTTTAAAATGGAAAGACGCTTTGGTTTATATTAATAATACCTTTCCAATAAATCCTATTAGTAGAGGTGTAGCTACTTTTGATGGTTTGAATGCCTATGGTGTTCCCTATGATTCTGTTAATAAATATGCATCAATTTATGCAGATTCTCTAACGGCTCAGCCTATAGATTTAAGTAATTACTTGCCAAATGATAGTATTTATTTAAGTTTTTATTATCAACCGGGTGGTAATGGATTTGAGCCTGATTTGAATGATTCTTTAATGCTTTTTTTCAAATTAAGTAACGGCTTATGGAATAAAGTTTGGTCAAAAGAAGGTGCAAGTTCTACTGATTTTAAACAAGTATTACTTCCAATTACTAATCCCATTTATTTAACTAGTAATTTCCAATTTCGATTTATCAATAAGGTAACTATGTTGACTAATGATGACCATTGGAATTTAGATTACATAAAAATTAATAGCAGTAGATCTCAATCAGATACTTTAATCAACGATTTAGCTTTTGCAAAAAATCCCGATTTTCTGTTGAGTGATTATATCCATATGCCTTATAATCAATTTCAGGCGGCTATTAATTCTAATTGGCTTTCTGAACATAAAGTATACCTCAGAAATAACACTTTAAATACCATTACTAATTCATTTAATTATACGGCAAAAGAATTAAGTACCGGTTTGGTTTTTGCTGGTTTTAGTAATTTCACTACGAGTATACCTACGAATACCACGGCTAATTTAGCGCTCCTCACATACACACCTACATACACAGCAGCTGCTAATCAGGATAAAGTAGTATTTGAACAAACCTATTATACCGCTCCCATTGCAAATCAAAATACGATTAATGATACGGTAGTTACGAAACAGGTTTTTGACAATTATTTAGCCTATGACGATGGATCGGCAGAGAAAAGTTATTATTTAAATTTATTCAACACCTTACCTGGAAAAATTGCTGTTGAGCATCAATTGTATACTAAAGATACCCTTAGAGGAATTGCTATTCAATTTGGTCGTCAAATTCCTACCAATGCAAATAAGTATTTTTCCATAGCCATTATGAAAACCTTAGCGGGTATTAATGGTGCTGTAAAAGATTCTATTATTTATAAAGAAGATTTTTTCTTTCCTCGATTTAGAGATAGTATTAATGGTTTTTGGATGTATACCTTTTCAAGTCCGGTTATTTTGCCTGTAGGTTCATTTTACATAAGCACTATTCAACCCGCATTAAGCGGAAGCGATAGTCTTTATTTTGGATTAGACGCCAATAGAACGCTAGCCAATCATCAGTATTATAATGTTTTAAATTCTTGGCAATCTTCTCAAATTGATGGTGCGCTGATGATCCGACCATTACTAGGCAAAGCAATAGCAACTGCATCTGTTGCAACACCTCAACCTTCTAATTTTTCTATAAGTATCAGCCCCAATCCAGCACATGATTATATTTCCATTCAATCCGATTATAATAATACGATAATGGAAATTTATGCTATGCATGGAACCTTATTATATACAACAACATTAGAGGGTTCCAATTCAATTATACCAATACCTACCTTTCAACCTGGTATGTACTTTGTGCGTTGTAATAATGGAAGAAATTGGTCTAACTTTACAAAACTAATTATTGAATAATATGAAAACTATTAGCGCTTTAGAACTAAAAAATCGTTTGGATAACGGCGATGAACTTTATATTTTAGATGTAAGAGAACCCCATGAATTTGCTGAAAATAATATGGGTGGCGTTTTGTTACCCTTAGGAAAAATTGCTCAATTAGAGATTGATGATATTGAAGATTGGAGAAATAAAGAAGTAATTGTGCATTGCCGATCGGGTATGAGGAGTATGCAAGCGTGTATGATGCTCGAGTCTGCTGGTTTTTCTGATTTAAGTAATCTAGAAGGCGGTATTATTGCTTGGGATGCTCTTCCTAAATAAAAAAGCATGCAAGATATTGAACCATTTTATAATTGGCGCCATATATACGTAGCCAATGAAGATGAGCATTCTCCCTTTTGGGGGCATGCCAATAGTGAATTTCAATACTCCAATACAATCTATAATTATTATATCCATCCGCAGTGGGATAGTTTTGGATCTACTACTTTATACGTAAAAGCCCTTTTTGTTGATTATGAACAAAACATCGCCATTCTAGAATTTATTGGAGAATGGAATGATGCCATTGAGAATGATTGCATGTTGCTGAAACGAGACTTAATTGACTGTCTTCTTCAAAAAGGGATCTATAAATTTATCTTGATTACTGAAAATGTACTCAATTTTCATTCGAGCGATGATAGTTATTACGAGGAATGGTATCAAGATATAGAGGAAGAGGGTGGTTGGATCCTATTTTTAAACATGCCAGCTGCTACGAAAGCAGAATTTATGCAAATCTCCATACATCGCTATGCCTTTTTTATGGATATTGAACAATGGCGGACTCTTCAGCCCCTAATTTTGATGAATTTTATCGAACAGAAATTATTGAGAATTCAACAAAATACGGAGGAATAATTTACAAATATGATTTTTGTTAGTTTCTGACTAAAGAAAGCAACAACTACTTGATAATTATGTTATCATATTGTAATTTTATAACCTAAAATAATTACTAATTATGAATTGGAACACTCTTTTCTCAAGTTCAATTGGGAAAAAATTACAAATGGGATTAACAGGAATTTTCTTAATTCTATTTCTATTAGTGCATTGCTATATCAATGCTCAAATCTTTTGGAATGATGGCGGACAGAAATTTAATGAAGCTGCTCATTTCATGGCTAATAATCCATTGATTAGAATCTCTGAATTAGGTTTGTTTGCCTTTTTAATACTGCATACTGTACAAGGATTGAGTTTGTATTTCAAAAACAAATCTAAACGTACGCAATCTTATAAGGTAAGCGCAGGAAATGCTACTAGCAAATGGTATAGTCGTTCTATGGCCATACTAGGTACTTTAATCTTATTATTCTTGGTTATGCACTTAAATCATTTTTGGGTGCCGTCAAGAATTACGGGTTTAGAAACGTATACATTCAATGGTGTTGAATACCATAATTTATATGCTAAAATGCAATTGCAATTTAAAGATGCTATGGTGGTAACTATTTACACTTTAGGCTGTATATCCCTTGCATGGCATTTAATGCACGGATTTTATAGTGCATTCCAAACTTTAGGATTAGCTTCATTTAAATATAAGTCGCTCATAAAAACTGTTGGAATCGCATTTTCTGTTTTAATTCCATTGCTTTTTGCAGCTATGCCAATTGCATTTTTCCTTGATTTAATTAAATAATAAAGTAATTTTTATCATATGTCAATTAATTCTAAAATACCTGCTGGTTCTATCCAAGATAAATGGACTACCTACAAGTCAACTTGTAAACTTGTAAATCCAGCAAACAAACGTAAAATTGAAATTATTGTAGTTGGTACTGGTCTTGCTGGTGCTTCTGCTGCTGCCTCTCTTGGTGAGTTGGGCTACAAAGTAAAAGCATTTTGTTTTCAAGATAGTCCACGTCGTGCACACTCTATTGCTGCACAAGGCGGTATAAATGCAGCTAAAAACTATCAAAATGATGGCGATAGCGTATACAGATTATTTTATGATACTATCAAAGGTGGAGATTATCGTGCAAGAGAAGCTAATGTTTATCGTTTGGCAGAAGTAAGCTCAAATATTATTGATCAATGCGTAGCGCAAGGTGTTCCTTTTGCTCGTGAATATGGTGGCTTGTTAAGCAATCGTTCTTTTGGTGGTACGCAAGTACAACGTACTTTTTATGCTGCTGGCCAAACAGGTCAACAATTATTAATTGGTGCTTATCAATCTCTTGAGCGTCAAGTTGCCTTGGGTAATGTAGAAATGTATGCTCGTCACGAGATGCAAGAATTAGTAACTATCGATGGAAAAGCTAGAGGTATCATTGCAAAAAATTTAGTTACAGGAGCCTTAGAAAGACATAGTGCACATGCGGTATTAATCTGTTCTGGTGGTTATGGTAATGTATTCTATTTATCTACCAATGCTATGGGTAGTAATGTAACTGCAGCTTGGAAAGCACATAAAAGCGGTGCATATTTTGGCAATCCTTGCTTTACTCAAATACACCCTACTTGTATCCCTGTAAGTGGCGACCACCAATCTAAACTAACCTTAATGTCGGAATCATTAAGAAATGATGGTAGAATTTGGGTGCCTAAAAAACAAGGTGATACTAGAAGTCCAAATGAAATTCCAGAAGAAGAAAGAGATTACTATTTAGAAAGAAGATATCCTGCGTTTGGTAATTTAGTACCAAGAGATGTAGCTAGTAGAGCAGCTAAAGAACGTTGCGATGCTGGTTATGGCGTTGGTGCTTCTAAAATGGCTGTATATTTAGACTTCAAGTACAATATCATGCATAAGTATGGTAAAGCAGAAGCTACTAAACAAGGTATAGCTCACCCAGATGATGCTACATTATATGCACTTGGTAAAGAAGTAATTAAAGCACAATATGGTAATCTTTTTGAAATGTATGAAAAGATTACAGGCGAAAATCCATATGAAGTGCCAATGCGTATTTATCCAGCAGTACACTACACTATGGGTGGACTATGGGTAGATTATGAATTAATGACTACAATTCCTGGTTTGTATGCTTTAGGCGAAGCTAATTTCTCTGATCATGGCGCTAATCGTCTTGGTGCATCTGCTTTGATGCAAGGTTTAGCGGATGGTTATTTTGTTATTCCATACACTATCGGTAATTACCTAGCAGACGAAATTAGAACAGGTGCTATTGCTACCGATCATGCTGCTTTTGTGCAGGCTGAACAAAATGTTCAATCTAGAATGGAGAAATTATTGAACATTAAAGGAGCTGAAACAGTTGAATCTTTCCACAAACGTTTAGGAAAAATAATGTGGGATAAATGTGGTATGGCTAGAAATGAAAAAGGATTAAAAGAAGCCATAGCAGAAATTCAACAGTTGAAAAAAGAATTCTGGTCAAATGTTCGCATTCCTGGATCTATCAATGAGTTCAATACAGAATTAGATAAAGCGGGTAGAGTAGCAGATTTTATTGAATTAGGTGAGTTGATGTGTGTAGATGCATTAAACAGAAATGAAAGCTGTGGAGGTCACTTTAGAGAAGAATTCCAAACTGAAGAAGGGGAAGCACTTCGCCAAGACGATCAATATAACTATGTAGCTACATGGGAATATAAAGGCGATAGTCAATTCGAATTGCATAAAGAAGATTTAAACTACGAAATTGTTCACCCTAGCCAACGCTCTTATAAATAATTAATACTTTTCTAATTATGGAACATTATACTATGAATTTAACGCTAAAAGTTTGGCGTCAAAAAAATAACAACGAAAAAGGTTCTTTTGAAACATACCAAGTAAAAGGAATTTCATCAGAAATGTCTTTCCTCGAAATGATAGATGTTTTAAATGAGCAATTAATTGTAGAAGGAAAAGAACCTATTGCTTTCGACCACGATTGTAGAGAAGGTATTTGCGGCATGTGCTCTATGCACATTGATGGTAGAGCGCATGGCCCTTGGGCACAAACCACTACTTGTCAATTACACATGCGTCAATACAAAGATGGTGATACCATCGTTATTGAACCATGGAGAGCAGCAGCATTTCCGGTAATCAAAGACTTAGCTGTAGATCGTTCTTCTTTTGATAGAATTATACAAGCAGGTGGATATGTATCTATCAATACTGGTAATGCACAAGATGCAAACTCTTTACCTATTGAAAAACAAAAAGCAGATGATTCATTCGCAGCAGCTGCTTGTATTGGATGTGGTGCATGCGTAGCGGCTTGTCCAAATGCATCTGCAATGCTTTTTGTATCGGCTAAAGTATCTCATCTCGCTTTATTACCACAAGGTGCGCCAGAGCGTAAAGAAAGAGCATTAAATATGGTTGCTCAAATGGATAAAGAAGGTTTTGGAAGCTGTACCAATATTGGTGCTTGCGAAGCGGAATGTCCTAAAGGAATATCATTAGAAAACATCGCTCGATTGAACAGAGAATATATCGGTGCTATGTTTGCAGGAGATAAATAAAATTTAATTTTAAATCAATAAATAGACGCTTTAGGGCGTCTATTTTTTTAGTAATTTGTAGTATGAAAAATCTTTTTCAAATCTTCTTTTGTAGTATTATACTGATTGCAAGTGCATCAACAGTAAAAGCAAATACTTATAGAATTAGTATTTTAACTTGTGCTCAAGGGGAAGATTTATACGCAACCTTTGGTCATAGTGCGATACGTGTTACCGACTCGGTTCATCATTCGGATATTGTTTATAATTATGGCACCTTCAATTTTAATGACCCTAATTTTTACGTGAAATTTGTGAAGGGGGATTTGTTGTATTTTATTGAAGCTTGTGATTACAATAGTTTTATTATGATGTATGCATATGAACATCGATCTGTAACAGAACAAGTGCTGGCTGTTGATTCCAATGAGCAAAATCAAATTGTATCTTATTTAAATGAAAATTTATTAGAGCAATATAAATACTATAAATACGATTTCGTTAATGACAATTGTGCAACACGGGTTTACCAAGTTTTTGATCAATTGTTTACTCAAAATTTAAATTGTCATAATATAAAGCTTCAAAAAACACACAGAAGTATTTTAAATGAAATGTTGGAAAAACAAGACTGGACAAGATTAGGCATTAATTTAATGTTGGGAAAAAGAGTTGATCAGCCCATAAACACTTTGCAGTCTTTTTTTATACCTAAATATTTATACTTAGGTCTACAATCAACATCATTAAATAATAAACAATTGGTTGTTGCCGAGCAAAAGGTTCTACAATTTGAAGAACCGTCAATTTTAAAAAAGCAATTCAATCAACCTTTACTACTCCTTATTTGTTTATTAATTGTATTGGTATTTTGCTACTATAATCCTTCTACATTTATTATATACAAAATAATGAGCAGTATCTATTTAATGTTGAGTAGCCTATTAGGAATCGTATTTCTAACAATGTGGTTTTGGTCATCTCATGTTTCGATGCATGATAATTACAATGTTTTATGGGCTCTACCCACTAATTTTTGGTTGGTAATAAAACCTAAAAATAAAAGCAAGTATGTGTATTTGGCATTAGTGCTTATAGCTATTTCCTTTATTTTACATAGTATTGGCATTCAAAAATTACCTTTAGAAATCATGCCATTTATTCTTGGATTACTATTCATTTTGATAACGAAATTGAAAACAAATGCCCAATGAATTATCTTATAATGGAATAGCCTACTACAAAGAAGGATTAGGCGATGCAGTTGTTTTATTGCATGGCTATCCTATGGACAAAAACAGTTGGATGGACATGATAGCTGTTCTTTCTAGAGCCTATAAGGTTATTGCAATAGATATTCCTGGATTAGGCAATTCGAGTCCAAGCAAATCAAATTCCTTTGAAGCAATAGCCGATCAGATACATGATTTATTACTTTATGAAAATATAGAGAAAACAGTTTTTGTTGGTCACTCTATGGGTGGATATGTAGCTCTTGCATTTAGTAATCTATATAGCGAAATGGTAAGTGGCCTTAGTTTAGTACATAGTACTTTAAGGGCAGACACTGAAGAAAAGATATCGATTCGCTTGAAAATCATTGATTTAATAAATAAGGGTGGTGTAAAGGCTTTTTTAAGAGAACTCTTTCCAAGTTTATTTGCTGCCAATAAACGATTAATATATAAGACAGAATGGGAAACTTTATATCATCGATATCAATCGGTTTCGCCTGCTAGTCTAATAGCATTATACGAAGCTATAATGCAAAGAAAAGACTCCACTGAAATTAACTGGGACCGATTTCCTATGCAATGGATTGTTGGTGAGCAGGATCAGTTATTAGACCCTAAAGATTTAATTACACAAGCACTTCAATCGGATAATTCCTTTGTATCTTTATATCCAAATTGTGGGCATATGTGTATGATTGAAAACAGTTCACAATTTGAAAAGGACATCGTTGAATTTACAAATTACTGTTATGCAAAAACAAATCAAAAATAGCTTTTATATTATACTTCTTTCCCTTTTATGGGGGTTAAATAGTTATGCATCTCATATAATAGGTGGTGAATTTACGTATACATACCAAGGCAACAATGTCTATAGAGTTACCTTAAGTATTTATCAAGATTGTTTAACGGGCAATCCTTCTGCTATTCAACAAGATAATCCTGCTAAAGTAACCATTTTTGAAGGTGATGGAAATATCTATTTGCAAGATGCCACTTTAGTGGCCGTATCTTCCGTGTTAATACCTAGTAATTTTAGTAACTCCTGCATAACTAATGTGCCAAATACATGCTTACGTAAAACTGTATTTGTAAAAGATTATGTGCTTCCAACCAATACTTTAGGGTATAGAATTTTATACCAACGCTGTTGTAGAAATGCTACTATTTTAAATATCGACAATCCAGGTACAACAGGTGCATCCTATTATTGTGACATTCCACCTTTAGCAACAATAGGTGTAAATAATAGTGCCATCTTCAAAGTAGATCCACCCCAAATCATATGTTTAAACGTTCCCTTTGTATACGACCATAGTGCAACAGATGCCGATGGTGATTCTTTAAGTTACAATTTATGTGAAGCTTATATAGGTGGATCACAGTCCAACTCATCCCCATTGCCTAATTCGATTTCACTTTTCCCAGTGAATTATAGCGTACCCTATACCTTCGATAATCCTATTCAGGGCAATCCAGGAATTCAAATTGATGCGGTAAGTGGGTTGATGAATTTTACGCCAAACATACAGGGTAGATATGTAGTAACAGTTTGTTGTAATGAGTGGAGAAATGGAATCATTATTAATACCTCTAAAAGAGAATTTCAATTTGTGATAACCAATTGTTATAAAACAACTATTGCTAATATCCCTCAATACAGCACTGATTTCAATACCTATATTTTCACCTGCAAAACAAAAGAAATTAATTTTAAGAATACAAGTATTGGTGGGTTAACGTATCATTGGGATTTTGGTGTAGCTAATTTACAATCCGATACATCTAATTTATTTGAACCTACGTTTACTTATCCAGATACAGGCACTTATAAAGTAAAGCTAATAGTAAATCCAAAATCTACCTGTAGTGATAGTATTACAAGATATGTAAAAGTATATCCTAGCTTTAAAACAGATTTTAATATAAGTGGAAACCCATGTCCAAACACTATTATCAATCTAAACTCTCAAATTACAAATACAGCACCACCTACTACTTTTTATAATTGGTATAGTAATGGCAACTTAATAAGTAATGATGCAAATACAACAACAAGCTATACAACAAGTGGTAAAAATTTTATAACCCTGGTTGCTGGAAATAGCAAAGGGTGTAAAGACTCCATTAACAAAGAATATGTAATTGATAATTTTATTCCTTTTGCAGGTAATGATACTACAATAGTGGTAGGCGAACAAATTCAATTTAATGCAAGTGGAGGGTCTCTGTATTCTTGGACACCTAATTTTTATTTAAACGTTGCTAATATTGCTGATCCCGTGGGCTTCTACCCATTAATTGATACCATACTATACACGGTAAATATTACCTCATCAAATGGATGTATAGGAGCAGACGACATCGTAGTTAGAATAGTAAAACAAGGTTCTTATTTCATGCCCAGTGGATTTACGCCCAACAATGATGGAAATAATGATAGAATAAGACCTATTCTAATAGGTTATACCAAACTTAATTATTTCTCTATTTATAATAGATGGGGTGAACTCTTATTCAACTCTAAAAATATTAACGATAGTTGGGATGGAACCTATAAAGATCAAAAATGTGAAATGGGGACCTATTTTTATACCATATCTGTTACCGACAGAAATAACAAAATAGATAATTATAAGGGTGACTTTATTTTACTTAGATAACAATGAATAGACAAATATTTATCACTGGTGCCACTTCGGGTTTTGGAAAGGCAATTGCCTATAAATTTGCAGCACAAAAAGATCATTTGATTTTATGTGGTCGAAGAATGGATCGCTTAATTGCAATTAAAAATGATATCGAAGCTACACATGGGGTAGCAGTGCTCCTCTTCAATTTCGATATTCAAGATAAAAATCAAATAGACGAAGCGCTCAATACCTGGTTGGCAACAATGCCAAAAGTAGATATACTAGTCAATAATGCAGGGCTTGCGGCAGGCTTATCAAGCATTGAAGATGGAGAATTAGATGATTGGGAAAGAATGATTGATACCAACTTCAAAGGATTGTTGTATATCAGTAGAAAAATATTGCCCATCTTAAAAGGTCAACGTCAGGGGCATGTATTCAATATTAGTTCAACAGCGGGTAAAATTGTATATAAAAATGGCAATGTATATTGCGCTACCAAACATGCTGTTGATGCCTTATCTCAAGCAATGCGAATAGATTTATTGCCTTATGGCATCAAAGTAACCTGTATCAGTCCAGGTATGGCAGAAACAGAATTTTCTCTAGTTAGATTTGATGGCGATGAAGAAAAATCAAAGCAGGTTTATAAAGATACAGCGCCTCTTCAAGCAAATGATATTGCAGATGCCATTGCGTATTGCGCAAACCTACCGAAACATGTCTGCATTAATGACCTAACCATTACTTGTTTAAATCAAGCCAATGGAATATATGTTCAAAAAAACGCAGATATACTTTAGTCATGTATAGTTTTGCTACTACCCGAAGAGTATTATATGGAGAAACCGATCAAATGGGTTTTTTATATTATGGTAACTATGGTTTGTATTACGAAATGGGACGCAATGAAGCCATTAGGAATTTAGGAATCAGTTATAAAGAATTAGAAGCAATGGGTATTATTATGCCTGTAGTAGAACTTCATGCTAAATACTTACGACCAGCAAAATACGATGATCTGATTACCATTAAAACAGCTGTTTTAGCACTTGATGTGGATAATAAAATAAGTTTCTATTGCGAATTATTTAATGAACAAAATAAATTATTGAATAGCTCCACTACGCAATTAGTTTTTTATGATACGCAACTGAAAACTACCGTAGCAATGCCCTCAATATTGAGCAACAAATTAGCGCCCTTTTTTGAAAATGATAAATAAAAATAATAAAGCTGTACTCATTACAATTGGCGACGAACTGCTTATTGGTCAAACCATCGATACCAATTCTGCATGGATTGCACAAGCCTTAAATAAAATTGGTATAGCTGTCTTACAACGAATTGCTGTAGGTGACGAATCGCAGGCTATTCAAGAAGCATTAGATGCTGCCATTGCAAAAGCAAAGTTTGTTTTTATAACCGGTGGATTAGGTCCAACCGCAGATGATATTACGAAGCCTTTATTATGCAACTATTTTAAAGGTTCATTAATTAGAAATAAAGAAGTAGAAGAGCATATTACTGCAATTTTTACAAAACGTAACAGGCCCATTTTAGAACGCAATTTAAAACAAGCTGATGTACCCGATAATTGCAAGGTATTGTTCAATCAATTAGGAACCGCTCCTGGTATGTGGTTTGAGAAAGATCATTCCATCATCATTGCATTACCCGGTGTGCCTTTTGAGATGATGGGTATTGTAACCAATGAAGTTCTGCCAAAACTAAAAAAACTTGTTACTGATCATTTTATCATTCATGAAACAGTTATTACTGCTGGACAAGGAGAAAGTTTTTTAGCAGAAAAACTTATTGCTTTTGAAAACAAAATACCTACTGATATTAAATTGGCTTATTTACCTAGTCCAGGTATAGTTAAATTAAGGTTAACCGGTCAATCTACTAATCAAGCTGCTTTACAGCAAAAGATACTAACTTTTAAAGAAGAATTAATTTACCTGCTTAAAGATAGTATTGTTGCATTGGAAGATAAAACCTTAGATAAAATTGTTTCTGAATCTTTAAGCAATAATCATCTGACTATTGGACTGGCAGAAAGTTGCACGGGTGGTTATATTGCCCATCTATTGACACAACATGTAGGTGCCTCTCAGTTGTTGAAAGGAAGTTTGGTATGTTATCAAAATGAAATTAAACAACGTATTCTTGGAATAAGTGCAGAAGATATCAATACATACGGCGTCTATAGTGAAACCATTGCTACTAAAATGGCATATGCTGCTAAAGAACTTTTGGGTGCTTCTATTGGCATTGGAATAAGTGGTAAATTAAGCGAAGATCCTATTCAATCAGAAATTGCAACGGGTACAATTTTTATATCCGTCGTGACAAATAAACATCAAATTCATCAAAAAATACTATCGCTATACGATAGAGAGCGCAACAAAGAAGTAGCTGCACAAGCTGCTTTATTATTGATATGGAAAATTATACAGAAAGAACTAGCTTAGCTAAACATGTTTTTATAATTGGTATGCCTGGTGCTGGTAAGAGTTATTGGGCTAAACAACTTAGCGCCTATTTGCATGTGCCTTACGTAGATTTAGATGCTAAGATTTCGCATGCCTATGGAAAAACAATTAATGAACTCTTTACCGATAGTGGAGAAGATGCATTTAGAAAAATAGAACAAAAGGAGTTACAAAATCTATGTTTTCAATCACCACTGCAAATAATTGCTTGTGGAGGCGGTACCCCCATTTATGAAGATAATTTGGCATGGATGAAACGTTTTGGATTAGTCATTTTCATTAACCCAAATAAAGCTTCCATCCTACAAAGAATACACGCAAAATCACATCGACCACAATTTTTAAATAAAACTATTCAAGAAGTTGAAACGTTTTATGAAGAATTATTAATAAAACGATTGCCTATATACCAAGAAGCAAATATCATAATAAATGAAGAACAATTAACCCTCGAAAATCTCCTTCAACATATTCAACCATGCATAAACCATCACTAATAGCAGCAAGTATTTTCGGATCTACCGCAGTAATTATTGGCGCATTTGCCGCACACGCACTAAAAAAAATATTACCTGCAGAAGCCTTACAAACTATAGAAACAGCTGTTCGTTATCAAATGTATCACACTCTCGTATTATTGGCACTTTGTTCATCCAAATCATGGATATCTGCTAAAAGCATTAAACGAATATTCAGCTTATTGGTAAGTGGAATACTTTGTTTCTCCGGATCTATATACCTTTTGATTTTTCTTAAGTCTTATCACATAATTGGTTTGCGTGGAATAGGAATTATTACCCCTATAGGCGGTATATTACTTATTCTAGCTTGGATTTTACTATTTATAGAAGCTTATAAATACAAAGAAATTAGCGCTAAATAGAAAATAATCTTTACCTTTACTCAACTCAAAAAAAATCAATGACACCTCCTAGATTTTCCTCTAATAATATATCTTTTCAGCAAGAATTGAAGAAAAGAATCAATGCCTATTTTGAACAAAACAACATTGCTCAAACAGGTAATTTTGCGTTGTATCTTAAAGCTATCATATTGGTAAGCGCATTTATTGCAACTTATATACATGTAGTTTTTTTCTACAATCCCAATATGTGGTATATTCATTTAGCAGAAGCTGTTTTAATTGGTTTGCTTACCGCTGCTATTGGATTTAATATCATGCATGACGGAGCCCACGGAAGTTTTAGTAAGTTCAATTGGCTTAACACTACCGCTGCTTATACGCTTAATTTTTTGGGAGCAAGTAGCTATATGTGGAATATCAAGCACAATTTAATTCATCATACCTTCACGAATATCGACGGTGTGGATGATGATATCGATGCAAAACCATTTTTAAGAATGTGTGATACCCAAGAATACAAAGAAATGCATAAATACCAACATCGTTATTATTGGATGCTTTATAGTTTATTGTATCTATATTGGGTATTTTTTACCGACTATAAAAAGTATTTCTCTGGCATGATTGGTTCAATGCCTGTAAAGAAATTAAAAGTAAGTGACCACATTATTTTTTGGGGTTTCAAATTGTTATATGTAAGCTTATTCATTATTATACCTATTGCTTTTGTTGGCTTTACGCCTTGGATCATAGGCTATTTGTTAGGTGGATTAATAAGCGGATATGTATTGAGTATCGTATTTCAATTGGCCCATACGGTTGACGAAGCTGAATTTCCTGTTCCGGTACAACCTGCTAATAAAATTGAAGAGGATTGGGCTATTCATCAATTGCAAACAACGGCTAATTTTGCTACTAAAAACAAAATTTACACCTGGTTGTTTGGAGGTTTAAATTATCAAATTGAACACCATTTATTTCCAAAAATATCGCATATCCATTACCCAGTCATAAGCAATATCGTAAAAGCAACTTGCCAAGACTTTAATGTAAAGTATATTGAATATCCAAAAATGAAATTGGCCATACATGCTCATGTAAACCATTTGCGCAATATGGGAATTAAAAAATAATAATAATCGAATGCTTCTTGTAAAAGAAGCATTTTTTTTACCTTTACACAACTATGAAAGCCATTGCCCTTATTCCAGCTCGATTGGAAGCAAGTCGATTTCCAAAAAAATTATTGACCCCGATATTAGGAAAGAGTGTTTTGTTGAGAACGTATGAGAGTGCTCTCCAAACGGGTTTATTTGATGATGTTGTAGTAGTTGCCGATCATGATGATTTGATCAACGAGATTATTAATAATGGAGGTAAAGCAATTAAAAGTAAAGGCACTTATGAAAGTGGTACCGACCGTATTGCTGAAGTAGCGCTCCATTTAGATGCCGATATTTTTATCAATATCCAAGGTGATGAACCCTTTGTGCAAAAACAACCTTTAGAACAATTATTAGACCTTTTTCATAATCCATCTACTCAAGTTGGTTCATTAGTTCAAGAATTGAAACGCAGCGAAGATATTCAAGATCCAAATTTTGTAAAAGTAGCTTTGTCGCTTTCCCATAAAGCATTGCTTTTTTCTCGAAACCCCATTCCTTATATTAGAGATACACAGGCTCCCGTTCATTATTATGAGCATATAGGTGTGTATGGCTTTAAAAAAGAAGCCCTAGCACAATTCACTCAATGGGACATGAGCCCACTCGAGAAAATTGAAAAGATAGAATGTCTTCGCTTTTTAGAAAATGATATGCCTATCGCTATGGCGATTACTAATTATATGGGCATAGAAATTGATACGCCTCAAGATATCGATAGAGCTATTGAATTTATGAACAAACACAATTTAAAATAAAAGATATGCAGTTTAAGAACCTTAAAATGGTAGACTATGTTGTTTACGGAAGAGGATGTTTTAGTCAACTCGATGCAATATTAGCACCAAGAAGAATCGGCAATGCCCCTATGGTATTTATCGTGGATCATTACTTTGAAAATAATGCAGCCTTTATTGCAAGTATTCCAAAGCAAGCGCATGATCATTTACTATTTGCCGATGTAAGTTACGAACCCAAAACAACTACCGTTGATGCTATTGCTGCAGAACTAAAAAGCAATTATGAAACGGTTTCGGGTATTATTGGTATTGGTGGTGGTTCGGTTTTAGATTTAGCAGCAGCGGTAGCTATAATGATGACCAATCCTGGCTTAGCACACGAATATCAAGGGTGGGATTTGGTAAAAAACAAAGCTGTATATAAAGTAGGTATACCTACTATTTCAGGAACAGGCGCTGAAGTTTCTAGAACATGCGTACTTACAGGTCCTACCAGAAAATTAGGTATGAACTCAGATTTTACCCCATTCGATCAAATCGTTTTAGATCCAGCGCTCATTAAAAGTGTTCCTAGAAATCAGAATTTTTATACGGGTATGGATTGTTATATCCATTGTATAGAATCTTTAGAAGGCACCTATATCAATGAATTTAGCAGATCATTTGGCGAGAAGGCATTAGCACTTTGTCAAGAGATTTATTTACATAAAGATAAATGGGACGACGAATCGGATGAGCAACTAATGATGGCCTCTTACGCAGGTGGCATGAGCATAGCATATTCTCAAGTAGGTGTTGCCCATGCTATAAGCTATGGTTTAAGTTATTTATTAGGCACCAAACATGGCATTGGCAATTGTATTGTTTTTAATCATTTAGAAGAATTCTATCCAGCAGGCGTAGCAGAATTTAAACAAATGGTTATTAAAAACAATATTGATATTCCAACCGGTATTTGCAAAGGACTAACGGATGAACAATTTGATACCATGATTGATGTTTCTCTAGGCATGGCTCCGCTATGGGAGAATGCCCTGGGTAAAGATTGGCAAACTAAAATGGATCGCAAACGATTGAGAGCTATTTACGAAAAATTCTAATTTTCAATTTAACTTAAAAAAATAAGTGAGCACAGAAAAAGTACTACAAGACTGAAGCCAAAAACAATGTGAGCTTTGCAAAGCCACACAAGGACTTAGCATTTATGAAATTCCACCGCACAGCACCGGAAGAGCAGAAGACAGCCTTTATATATGCGAAAAATGTAAAAAACAACTAGATAAAAAAGAAGATTTAGACGCTCAACATTGGAATTGCCTTAATGAAAGTATGTGGTCGGAAGTGCCTGCCGTTCAGGTGGTGGCATGGAGAATGCTCAATAGGCTAAGAAATGAATCATGGGCTGCGGAAGCTATTGATATGATGTACTTTGATGACGAAACCATGGCTTGGGCTAAAGCGAGTGGCGATCATGAAAATTCTAGCGAAGTAGATTTGCATAGAGATTGTAATGGGGCTGTTTTAGAAGATGGAGATACCGTAGTGCTTACTAAATCTTTAGATGTGAAAGGCAGTACGCTCAATGCACGCTTAGGCACCATAGTAAAACATATCCGCTTAGTAAAAGATAATACCGAGCAAATTGAGGGAAAAATAGAAGGACAAACCATTGTCATTCTTACCAAATACTTGAGAAAAGGTTAAAGAAATAGTAGGCATAAAAAAAAAGCTTGAAGATTACTTCAAGCTTTTTTTATTCCCAATGGTTATTGAGTTTCAAAACAAATTCAATGACTTCTCGCACACAGCCTTCGCCACCTTTAATGGGTGATATATAATCGGCAACTGCTTTTATCTCATTGATAGCATCTGCTGGACAAGTTTTTAATCCGCACAGTTGCATAACTTCTCTATCGGGCATATCATCGCCCATATATAATAGCGCCGATGGTGCAATACCATATTTAGCTAATAATGTTTTTAATAGTTGAGCCTTATCTTTTACCGCAATATGCACTTCTTCCAAGCCTAATTTGCTAAGGCGTTTCACCACTGCATTAGAAGTGCCACCAGATATGATCCATATCTGATAACCCTTTTTAATTGCTAATTGCAAGGCATAACCATCTTTGATATTCATGGTTCTCAACAAATGACCTTCTTCTGTAACGAGTAAGGTGCCGTTTGTTAAAACGCCATCTACATCAAAAACGAAAACCTTGATCGGTTCAAAAAGTGCTCTTGTATTCATTTAATTTTGATTATCGCGCCATTCGTAAACCCATGTACTTTGAATCATCTCTAAATGACCTTCATTACAATCTTCGCGTTTACCTTTAAATTCAGGAATTTCTAAAACCCATTCGATGAGTTCGGTAAAGCGTAATCGGTATATTTTAGCTTCCGTAAAATCATCGCCAAAACGTTCGTATAATTTTATAGCGATATCTTCGTAGTCGTTCCAATAAATTGGTAATTCAAATTGGCTCATAATAAGTTTATTCTCCGTGAATAATAGATTGATCAGGTATGGTTACGTTAATTACCCCTTCCTGTTGTTCTAATAAAATACATTGACAACCAAGGCGAGAGTTAATTTTAGGATTTCTTGCACGATCTATAAAATCTTCTTCTCGGTCGCTAATCTCTTCCAAATATTGATCGCCACTATTTACGTATAAGTGACAGGTGCTGCAGCCACAAACCATGCCGCAATTATGATGCAACTCAATATTGTTTTCTAGTGCTATTTCTAAAATGCTTTGTCCGGACGCTACATTATTCAATTGAACGGGGCTTATGCCAGTTTGTTCAAAATTAAAATTTATCTGATACATAGATTGGTATTAATGCTTACAAAAGTAGTTTTAAATATACTCTTATACTAAAAACTTAGCTAGATTTTTTAATAGATTCAGTCAATAGGGTATAGATACTTTCCAAATGGCTATTTTGAAGAATTTCGAGATGCTTTTGTATGCTGTCTTGATCGCCTCGTATTGCCGGACCCGTTTGCATATGAGCTGCATTCAAGGTTTCATATTGCGCAGCCGTTTGCTGCACTAATGGGTTTAAAATTAAAGGATCAATTTGGTGCTCTTCACAAAAAGCCTGCGTTACAGCATACAAATGATTCACAAAGTTATTGAGCACCACAGCCGCCAAATGAGCAGCTTTACGCTGTTCGTAGCTCAATTCGATAACCTGTGTAGTATAAAATAGTGCTAATTGATGGAGTGCCTTTACATGCTTCTTATCCTCCCTGTTAATCACAAAGGGAATAGTAGTAGTGGGGCGCTTTATTGCATTGTTTATAGAATAGAGCGGCCATAAGCTAGCGATGGATTTATTGGATGCAACAGCTAATTGCTGTTCATCTACCATGCCAGAAAAACTAATAAATAATGCAGTAGTAGCTACCGAATGTAGTAAAGAAGGAATTGCCGTATCGCTTACTGCCAAAAAGATATAATCTACCGGAGTAGCTGCAATATCGCTTAGGGAATTTAGATGAGGTACTCCAAATTGTTGACTTAACAATGTAGCCTTAGCTGCTGTTCTGCTATAGATACCTAAACAAGTAAATGCTGGAGGCTGATGACTAAGCAAATAGCTTGCCATATTGCCAGCTCCTATAACGATAAAGGTCTTAGTTTCGTTCTTGTTCATGGGCAGCATAATAAGTACTCATTATCGAATAGGCCTTGTCTTTTAAATCATTAACCGTTGCTATTTCATATGCATCAATGGAGATGGGTTCAAGAAAGTCGATATGTAAGCGTTGCGGCCAAGCCCAAAATGCTGGTTTGCCCGGAAACAAAGCCCCTGAATTAAAAATTAATGCAGGCACAATATTCTTTTTGGCTTTAATAGCCGTTATAAACGCACCATTAAAGAAGGGTTGTATGCCTATGCCTGTTTTATTTCTTGTTCCTTCGGGATATAAACACAAATTCAAGCCCATATCCAAAACGCGCTGCATTTGTATAACACTATCTTTTCTAGATTTCTCATTTTTACGATCTACTAATATAGAGCCCGATTTGTAAACCAAACCAAAAATCGGAATTTTTGATAATTCAATTTTAGCCAGCGTTTTATTGGCAAAGGGTATAAAAGGGGTTGAAATGGGCGGATCGGCAAGTGAATTATGATTACAGATAATTACATAATTTTCATTTTTACGAAAATGCTTTTTACCCTTTACATGTACCCTACAGAATACAAGCGGCATATATACCCGCATCCAGGTTTTAAATACAGGATGAAGTATTAAGGATCTCTTAGGCTCACTTACCCAATAGAAAAGTAGCGTAATAATAAAGACCATGCACAAGGTAAGGGCAAATACACTTAATGCATATACAAAATAGATATGACCTAAAATTCGTTTCATAAATTATTCGTTATTTAAACCAATCTATTGCAGCATATTGATTTTTGACAAGATGCAAATTAGTCAATTTAAATTGATTGCTTCCCAAAAATCCACGGTAGGCCGAAAGCGGCGAGGGGTGTGGCGTTTTTATTACGAGATGTTTATGTTGGTCTATGAGCCTTGATTTTGCTTGAGCCGAATTGCCCCATAAGAGAAATACAAGTTGCTCTTTCTTATCTGATAGGGCTTGGATAACCTTATCGGTAAAATGTTCCCAACCCAAATCTTTATGAGAGAGCGCTTGATGAGGGGCAACAGAAAGATGGGCATTTAACAAGAGCACGCCTTGTTGCGCCCAATTACTTAAATCACCACCGGTTCTTTTTTGTCCATATTCAAATTCCAATTCATTAAAAATATTGTAAAGGGAGGGCGGTAGTTTACAAGCATTGGGTACCGAAAAAGCTAGCCCTTGCGCTTGTCCTTCGCCATGATAAGGATCTTGACCCAAAATCACCACTTTACAATTAGAAAAAGTACACAATTCAAATGCTTTAAACAAGGCATCTTTTGCGGGAAAAAAGGAGTGCTGATTTAAGTAGGTATTCAGGGCAGTAAAGTAGTCTTTTGAAAATTCGTCTTTCAAAAAGGGCAACCAATCGTTATTTGGGAAATAGCGTATCACTTAATTTGGATATCAAATAAGGGTTGATCGGCAATAAATCCTTGTAGCTGATCGCCAATAGCCACAGGACCTACACCTGCGGGTGTACCCGTAAATAGTAAATCACCAGTATGGAGCGTAAAGTATTGAGATACATAGGCAATAAGCGTATCAAATGAAAACAGCATATCCTTGCTATAACCCACTTGTACTTGTTCGCTGTTTTTTAAAAGCGAAAAATGAATAGCCGCTGCTTGCTCAGGTAGGGGAATGAAATCGCCTACAATGGCCGATCCATCAAAAGCTTTAGCAATCTCCCAAGGGAGCCCTTTTTCTTTTTGCTGTTGTTGCAAATCACGAGCCGTAAAATCTATACCTACCGTAATTTGTTGGTAATAATTCTTAGCAAATTTCTCTTTTATATGTTTGCCATTTTTGCAGATTTTTAATACCAATTCGCATTCGTAATGCAAATCTTTTGTAAATTCTGGATAATAGAAGCTAGCACCTTGCAGTAAAGATGATTTTGGTTTCATAAATACCACGGGCGTGGCCGACACGGCATTGTTTAATTCTTTTGCATGATCGGCATAATTTCTACCAATACAGATTATCTTCATAAAAAATTAGTATATGCGTGTAAAATTAAAATTTCCTAGCGAAAAACCTTGTATTATCTATCCTTTTAGGGTAAGAATTACAGATTTGAATTACGGAAATCATGTAGGCAATGATACCATCTTGCGCTATGCCCACGAGGCTAGAATGCACTTTTTGGCTGCCCATGGTATGAATGAATTAGCGGCAGGGGGCAGTAGTTTAATTATGGCCGATGCACAAATAGCATTTAAACACGAGGCTTTTTATGGCGATGCCTTGCAGATACACGTATTTATTGATGAGCTTAGCGATCGCTCCTTTAGTTTATTGTATCGCATCATAAAACAAGAGCAAGAAACAGCAATAGATATAGCGCATGTAAAAACTGGCATGGTTTGTTTCGATTATAACACAAGAAAAACCTTGCAAATGGGCCAAGCGCTAAAAAACTTATTGCTAAGTTTTAAAAATTAAAAATTTGTTTTACCTTTGCACACTCTTGGCGAGGTAGCTCAGTTGGTTAGAGCACAGGATTCATAACCCTGAGGTCACGAGTTCAACTCTCGTTCTCGCTACATGAAAATCAAGGACTTACGTTAAATCGTGGGTCCTTTGTTGTTTCTGCGTGAGGTTTGCGTGAGGTTTTGCGTGAGGTTTTTAACTTTTTAATAAAATTGTTTCTATGCAAACTAAATCACAATAAGATAATCTCTAATTAATATTCTAGTTATTTTTCTTTTCTAATTTACTATTGAATTAAAAAATTAAAAATGGCCTCCCGAACCATTTCTGTGAAAGATAT
>CAMBYG010000016.1 GCA_945872085.1 Chitinophaga pinensis
CACGCATAGTTAATATGCCACAACGAATATCTGCTATAGATCTAGTATGGGTAAACGGGAAGAAATGCGCTCTTTGGGGCGTGTCGAAAAGGCAAATTTGCATAAACTAAAAATCCCAACAAAAGTCGGGATTTTTTCGCGTATTTCAATATGTTTAATGTAAGATTATGCTTTTTTAGCGTAACGATTTTTGAATTTCTCAATACGACCTGCAGTATCCACAAATACAGATTTACCAGTGTAGAAAGGGTGTGATTTATGAGAAATCTCCACTTTAATTACTGGATATTCGTTTCCATCTTCATAAACAATGGTTTCTTTTGAATGTGCGCAAGAGCGGGTTAAAAACATATAGTCGTTAGACATGTCTTTGAAAACTACTTGGCGATACTCTTTTGGGTGTATATCTTGTTTCATAAGTATATTTTTTACATGGATTTTGCCATGTGTGTTAAAAATTGAAGTGCAAAGTTATATTTTATATGTTTAAAAAACAAAAAAATACTTAATTATTTAGCTAGAAGTTGATCTAGATCCTTTACGGCTTCCTCAGAAGTCATGTATTTACCAATGATTTTTCCTTCGCTATTCATCAAAAAAGCTTGAGGCACAAACTGAACACCATATATTTCTGCAGGTTTAGATTGCCATCCACCTAAGTCGCTCACATGGGTGGTCCAGCTCAAATTATCTGCTTTTATAGCATTGATCCATGCATTTTTATCTTTGTCTAGGGAAACACTGTAAATAGCAAAACCATTTTTAGCGTTTTTAAATTTTTTATCCTTGTAATTGTTATATAAAGCAACTAATTGAGGATTGCTTCTTCTGCATGGTCCGCACCAGCTTGCCCAAAAGTCAATTAAAACAACTCGGCCTTTTGCTACTTCAGAAAGTTTAGTGATTTTCCCTTCTGTATTAGGAAATGCTAATTCGGGAGCTGCTTGTCCCACTTTTATAGTTGTGTTTTCATATTGAGCTTGTGCTAAAAAGCTGCATAAGGTAAAAGTGCAAACGAGTAAGGCTAGTTTTTTCATAGTTTTTCAGGTTTATTAGGGTATGCAAATTAATTGATTTCAATTGTTAATCCATCATAAGCTAGATAAATATTTTCGGGCAATTGGCTTTGTACTTCATCGTGCAAGCCTAATTGATGACTTATGTGGGTAAAGTAGGTTTGCTGAGCTCCAATTTCTTGTGCCAAGGCAATGGCTTCTGAGAGACTGAAGTGAGAAATGTGCGGTTCCTTTCTAAGTGCATTAAGCACTAAAATTCTAGACCCTTTAATTTTATTTTTCTCAGTTTCTGAAATATAATTAGCGTCTGTTATATATGTTAAATCATTGATTCTAAATCCATAAACAGGCAATTTATAATGTAATACTTCAATTGGTGTAATGAGTGTTTGGTCAATTGAAAAGCGCTGATTGGTGATTTCATGAATTTCTAATTCTGGAACGCCAGGGTATTTTTTATCCGAAAAAGCATAATCAAAATCTTTTTTTAGCACTTGAATAGTAGCTTTGTCGGCATAGATATCTATAGACTTTTGAAGTATATAATTAAAGGCGCGAATATCATCCATACCAGCCGTATGGTCTTTATGCCCATGGGTAAAAAGGAGTGCTCTTAGGTCGGCTACCTTATTACGGAGCATTTGCTGCCTAAAATCAGGTCCGGAGTCTATGACCAAATTCCCATCTTGAGTTTGAATGAGTAATGAACTTCTGAGTCTATTGTCTTTAGGATTACTAGATAAACAAATAGGGCATTGGCATGCAATTATGGGCACACCTTGAGAAGTTCCGGTTCCTAAAAATGTAAATTTCACAGTTTAAATTTCCATTTCACCCTGAGCAGCGCTGTCACTTTCTGTAGGTTGTAATAAAAGTTGGTGATAAAATTTAAGCATCTCGCCACTTAAATCCGATTCGTTTACGGCTATGGTAGGCACAATCTCTGCAAGGGCATTAATTTTACCTTCTATATTTAAAAAACGATTGATAACGACAATTTTTTTCTCTTCCAATAAGCAATATCCCGAATTGAAGTTACCTTTTTCATATCGTATGATATAACTTATTTCTTCAAAAAGTTGTTCTAATTTTTTTAATGTGTTTGGCGTATATTTGAAGCTCATTTAAATTTATATTCAATGCTTAAAGTTACAAAATTAGCTATATATTATTCTATTGTTATTGCTTTTTTATTCACATCTTCTTCGCTTGCACAAAAAAACTTCGAAGACGATTACCGAACATTTTTTGGAGGCTTACTATTTGGCACCAATTTTTCGCAAGTAGATGGCGATAATTATGCCGGCTATAATAAAACGGGTTTGAATATGGGAGGCATCATGTATGCTCGACTAGATGAGGAACTAGCCTTAAGTATGGAATTATTGTTCAGTCAAAAAGGATCGAATGGAAAAAACCCAATTTTATCTACAGATGGCAACTTTTCTATTTACGATTATAAGATTAAATTGAATTATGCCGAAATTCCGATTATGCTTAATTACTTTGATAGAAGAAAAAGTCATTTTGGAGCAGGCTTGTCTTATTCGCAATTAGTAAGTTCTAGCGAAACATTTCAATCTGATAAAATTTATCCCACTTCATTAGATGCATATCCATTTAAAAAAACAGATATTAATTTCTTGCTTTCTGGCAATTTGCATTTAACCAAAGGCTTTTTCTTAAATATCCGTTTTCAATACTCTATGTTTCCCATTAGAACAGAATTGCCTCCCGGATTGAGTAGGAGAGAGCAGTTTTCGAATATGTGGGTTATGCGATTAATGTATTTGTTTTAGTAGAAATTTCAATACATTTACACAGAGAAGAAGCTTATGTCAGATCAATATCTTGTTTCCGCTAGAAAGTACCGTCCACACACCTTTGAAACCGTTGTGGGACAAAGTCATATTACCACCACATTAAAGAATGCTATAAAGCAAAACCATTTGGCACATGCCTATTTGTTTTGCGGACCTCGAGGCGTGGGAAAAACTTCTTGTGCGCGTATTTTAGCCAAGACGATCAATTGTGAACAGATCACTGCTGATACAGAAGCTTGTGGTACCTGTGAAACCTGTAAATCATTCAGCACCAATTCGTCCTTTAATATTTTTGAATTAGATGCGGCCTCTAATAACTCAGTAGAAGACATTAGAAACTTAACCGATCAAGTTCGTTTTGCTCCTCAATCAGGAAAGTATAAAATTTATATTATTGATGAGGTGCATATGTTGAGTACTGCAGCTTTTAATGCGTTTTTAAAAACATTAGAAGAACCTCCTGCTTATGCTATTTTTATTTTAGCAACTACAGAAAAACATAAAATATTACCAACTATTTTATCTCGTTGTCAGATTTTTGATTTTAAAAGAATTACAACGCATGATATCGTAGATCACTTACAGCAAATAGCGGTAAGTGAGCACATACAGGCTGATACAGCTGCCCTGCATGTAATAGCGCAAAAGAGTGAAGGGTGCATGCGCGATGCTTTATCTATGATAGATAGGATTGCTAGCTTTACCAATGCTCATTTAAGTTATGCATCCACAATGGAGCATTTGAATTTATTAGATGCAGATTTTTATTTTCAAATTACAGATAAGCTTTTAAGTCAAGATGTATCTAATACCTTACTTTCATTAGATGCAATTTTAGAAAAAGGATTTGAAGGAGAAGTAATATTAGAGGGTTTAGCAGAGCATTTCAGAAACCTTCTAATTTGCAAAGATGCGAGAATGGCAAAGCTGTTAGATGTTCCAAATGATCACAAGGCTATATACTATGAAAAGGCCAACCAAATGCCACCATCTTTTATTTTGTCAGCCATGAATTTGCTCAACGATGCCATCGTTCAATATAAGCAGACAAGCAATAAACGATTGCATTTGGAGATGACCTGTATCAAACTTTGTTATTTACTTCAAACCGCTCCTGCAGGGGTTGAAAAAAAAAATGAGCTAACTGAACCTTTTGTTGCTTCGGTGAAAAAAGAGACATTAACGGCCTCTGCTATCAATCAAGTAGCTAGTGTATCTGTTTTGTCTAATACAGACCATATAGATATAAGTAGTAAAGAGGAGCCTTTAATTTATTCTGTTGTAGAAGAGCCCAAAATAGCTCCTGAACAAGGAGCCTCCAATCCTGTACTATCAAATATAGAAGGTGCTGCTGAGCGTAAAGGAATTTTTGGTCAGAATAAAAATGCTAAGAAAGTTAGTTTAAATGTTCTTAGTCAATTAGAAACGCAATTATCAAATCCAATAATAGAAGAAGAAACGACTATTGCTCCCATAACTGAAGAAGAGGGTAAAGCAGCATTCGAACAATATAAACAATCGATAGCTGCAGATAATCAAAACCAAACCCTTTTTCAACAATTATTAATAATGGAATTACAAGTTTTGCCTCCAGACGAGCTGCACTTGGTATGCCCTGTAGAGCTGAATGAGGAATATGCAAAAAATCAACGTGGGCAAATGATTCAATTTGTACAAGATCTTTTAAAGCGCCCGGTTAGAGTTACCATTTCCTATAAGCCAAATCCAGAACTATTGGCAAAACAACCAAAAGCATTGAGTAAGCAAGAATTGTTTGATAAAATGAGCGAAAAAAACCCTGATTTGCAATTGTTTAAAGATACATTGGGTTTACAAATCGAATATTAAGCACTATCTTTAAAAATAATTGAAATATTTATACAAAAAATTGAATTTTACTATTATTCAAAAATAGAATTGTTTATTTTTGATACCAAATTAAAATACTAAAATGGCAGAAGCGATTAGAATGCCCTTATTGAGCGACACCATGAAAGAAGGTGTGATTGCTGCATGGCACAAAAATGTAGGTGATATTGTAAAATCTGACGATATAATTGCAGATGTAGAAACCGATAAGGCTACTATGGAAGTGATGCCATATGTAGACGGCACTTTACTATATATTGGGGTAGAGAAAGGAAAGGCAGCAAAAATCAATGAAATTATTGCTATCATAGGAAAGCCTGGTGAGGATATTCAACATTTTTTAAATGAAACTGCTACTCCTGTTGCGCAAGAGACAGCTCCTACTGCTCCTGTTGAAGCAGCATCATTAGCAAGCGCTCCAGCTCCTGTTGATTTGAAAGATGCAACGGTTATAAGAATGCCTTTATTAAGTGATACCATGAAAGAAGGTAAAATTGTAGCATGGCATAAAAAAGTGGGTGATACCATAAAATCTGATGATATACTAGCCGATGTAGAAACCGATAAAGCTACTATGGAAGTAATGCCTTATGTAGATGGCACACTTTTATATGTAGGTGTAAAAGAAGGTGAGGCTGCAAAGATTAATGAAATTATTGCTATTGTTGGTAAAGCTGGCACAGATGTTGCTGCTTACCTTGCAAACGAAGGCAACCAATCGGTATCGGTAAAAGAAAATATACCTGCTGCGGTAAGTAATGCCTTAGCAAGTGATGTTGCTACTTCTAATGCTTCTGCAAATGCCACACCGGTTGCTACAGGAACTAGAATTTTAATTTCGCCTTTAGCGAAAAAAATAGCACAACAAAATGGCATTCAATTAAGTGAATTGAGAGGAACAGGAGAAAATGGTAGAATCATTAAAAGAGATATTGATAATTATACGCCATCTTTAGCTCCATCAAGTACTATAGCTTCAAGTGCAGCACCAATTATGAACCTTACTTCATCTTTGGGTATGCAAGAATCCTTTATTGATACACCTAACTCTCAAATGAGAAAAGTGATCGCTCAGCGATTATTAGAAAGTAAAAATACCGCACCTCATTTCTATCTCAAAATGTCGGTAGTAATGGATAAAGCTATGGAGGCTAGAACCGCTGTAAATGCAGTAGCCCCTGTGAAAGTGTCCTTTAATGATTTAATTATTAAAGCATCTGCAATGGCTTTGCGCAAACACCCTGCAGTAAATAGTTCTTGGATGGGAGAAACTACCAGAACCTACCAACACGTACATATTGGTTCAGCTGTAGCTATTGAAGATGGTTTGATTGTTCCGGTAATTCGTTTCGCAGATCAAAAATCTTTGTCTGAGATTTCAATAGAAGCTAAACAATTAACTGAAAAAGCAAGAAATAAAAAATTACAACCTAATGAATTTAGTGGTAATACATTCACTATTTCCAATTTAGGCATGATGGATATAGATGAATTTACTGCAATTGTAAATCCACCAGATAGCTGTATTTTGGCTGTAGGTAAAATTACACCAACACCAGTAGTTGAAAATGGACAAGTTGTAGTTCGTCAACTATTAAAATTAACCTTAAGCTGCGATCATCGTGTGGTAGATGGTGCCGTTGGAGCAGCCTTCTTACAAACATTGAAAGCGTTTTTAGAAAACCCGGTTACTATGTTAGCTTAATTGTAGCTAATTATAATAAATAAAAAAGCCAAGCATTTTGCTTGGCTTTCTTTTTATATTTTAATTGGTGTATGTAAAAAAAAGGAGCACATACGTGCTCCTTTTTTAAAATATGGATTAGATGAAATTAGTGCTTTGTAATTTTTTCAACACCTACTAATTCATGAAGTTCATTTCGCACCTCAAGTAAATAAATTCCAGATGCTACATTAGACAAGTCTAATTTGGTAGTTTGCTCTTTGGTAATAATAACTTTACCCGTTAAATCTTTGATAGTAAATTCCATTAGTTGATTGCCGCTAATTTCAATAAATCGTTCTGTAGGATTAGGATATACCTGAATGCCGTTTTTACTTAATGAAGATAAGCCTAAAGTATTTATTACAACCGGATTTTCTGATACGCCAAAGCAACCAGCAGCATTTTCTACTCTTACTGTATAAGAGCCATCTTGCATTGCCGTGTATGTTTGTTGCGTTGCACCATTTATAGCTGCGCCATATCTAAACCATTGGTATGAATTATAGATGCCTGTAGTAAGTGTATTTCCAAATGCGGTAATAATTGGATTAGGTTGCACTAATAAGTTTGTAGTTACTGCATTAGAAGTGCTTGGGCATGTACCATTGATAGTGCCTTCAACTGTATAGGTACCTGTTGTTGTTGTAAGGTATGTACTGGTTGTTGCTCCTGGTATTGCAGTGCCATTAAGTTTCCAAACATAGGTATAGTTTTGATTAAAACTAACCGTAAGAGCGCAGCTTCCGCCTGGGCAAAAATTAGTATTATTTGCAGGTGCTAGTTGTAATACAGGACTAGGTACAATATTGATAGATACTGAAGCTGCAGCAGAGTTGCAACCACCAGGTGTCGTTATGTAAACATTGTAGGTGCCTGTAGCATTTGCAGTTGCAGCACTTATAATTGGATTTTGACCAACTGCACTAAAGCTATTTGGGCCAGACCAGGTATAGGTTGCGCCGGTCACCGAAGAAGTAGCACTGAAGTTGATAGGTTGATTTGAACAAACCGTTGTACCGGTCATGTTTATTGTTGGAATAGGGGGAATTGATACCGCAGTTAGGGTTACATTATTTATGGTATTTGACGGGCATAATGCAGGTGTTTTAATATTGATTGCACTATAAACGCCCGGATTTAAACCGCTGATTATATATGATCCACTTGAATTTGTTGTAATGGATTGGGTATTAATGGCGTTACCATTTAAGGTATAGTCTAGGAAATAACTAGTATTTGCTTGAAGTCCATTTAGTTGGATACTACCATTCGCACTATTGCAAGTAGAAGGTTGTGTTACCGTGCCTAAAACCATTGCAGGTGTAGTGTTTATTACTACTGTGGTAGGAACTGTAACAGAACTTAATCCAAATTGATTAGCTTTTGCATAATAGGTTCCAGATTGAGCAGTAGTTGCATTGGTAATGGTTATAGAACTTCCCGTAGCTGTAAAGTTATTTGGTCCTGTCCAGGTAATAATAGCATTTGGAGAACTAGTAGTATTAGTAGCTGTAAGCGTAAATGAATTGCCAGCACAAATAGGTGTATTATTACTTGCTGTTGGCGCACCAGGAGCAACCACTAAATCAACACCGATGTCATCAATGCTAAGGTAAAATGGAGAGCCAGTTGCAACACAATTAATACCAAAGAAATAATAACCAGATGTTGTAGGGGTGAAGGTGCCCGTGTATTTTTGATAGCTAGTATTTGTAGGGTTAGCTACTGTGCCTATTATGGTGGTCATAGCTGCTGCATTTTGCGCAGATCCAACTGCAGCTTTTACATTAGTCCAACCCGAATATCCATCTGTAATATACCAATATGAAAATTGATATTGACTTCCTGCTGTTAAATACAAACCAGGGGTATAAATCCAATCATTAGAACCCCATCGGAAGGCTGCAAATTTGCTACCACCTGTTGTGTGATTTGTTCTATTGTATGTTGTTGCTGCTAAATAAGTAGTTACTAATCCACCTAGACCAGTTGCTGCCATACAGCTAGGTAAAGTGTTAGCCGAAATAATACTCTCAAAGGTTTCTATATAAGGTAAGTTAGAGGAAACAACATTAACTGTAAATGATGAAGAGTAAGAAGTTAAATTGGAATTGCTACACGTAACAGCACAGCGATATTGTGTAGAAGCCATTAAGCCTGGAGTAGTGTAGGTAATCGTATTAGAACCGGTGCCACCTACTGTGTTTTGCCAAGCGGTACCATCAAAATATTGCCATTGATAGGTAATGCCAGATCCAACAGAAACACCTGTAACGGAAACAGAACTAGTGGAACCTAAGCAAATAGGTGTAGCAGAACCAGTTGCCGACCCAGCATTTGGATTTCCAGAACAAGGACCAGATGCAATAACATTGAAATTATAATCTTCTGTTTCGCCAAAGGATAAATTTGTGCCGCAATAATCAGTAGTCAAAGGAACCGTTGCAAATTGACATTGTACGCGCATTCTTCGTGTTCCGGGTAAAGCAGTTAAGGGAACGGTAATAGTGGATGTGAATATGCCTGTTCCCGAATTTGGTGATGCATAAACTGCTTCTCCAGCATCTGCAAAGCTATTATTTCCATTCCAGTCAATCCAAACTCTAAATCCTTGCCCCCAAGTAGCACCCGATTGCATACTTAATGTAATATTAAGTCCTTGCACTTGAGAACAAGATAAGGTGGTGTAAAATATATAGTTATTGGCATTTCCATTACAGCCGGTGTTGTTATTGGTAATATTTGTAGCGCCACCAGTAGTAGAAAAATTATTTATAAAATCAGCTGATGAACAAGCGGAAAAATAAGAAGGTCCACAATAAGGAGCTTGTGCATACGCATTGGCAAAGCTAAATAGGAAAAAAGCAAGGGCAATTAACTGTTTTGCTTTTAAGATAAAGGGTAGTGTTTTAAACATGGTTCTTTTTTTTGAAGTATTGGTTAGAATACTAATAAATTTCTATGCGTAAAATACATAAGAAAAGTTAAAAAACAAAAAAAAAGCTACTCTAGAGAGTAGCTTTTTTATCAACAAATTGTTGAACTATTTTTCTTTTAAGAAATCTTGCACTTTATCTTTGTGCATGATGTTTTCTTTAAAAGTATATGCGCCAGTTTTTGGACTACGAACAGCTTTAATAACTTTAGTGTAGTTTTTTGCTTCTGCTGCAAGTTTTGGATCTTTTTTGATCGCGGTTTTAGCTGCTTTTGCCATGGTAGTATAGTATTTTTAAATTATTTAATTTCTTTGTGTACAGTTACTTTCTTCATAATTGGGTTGAATTTTTTCAACTCAATTCTTTCAGGCGTATTTTTCTTATTTTTCGTTGTAATATAACGACTTGTGCCAGCTAAGCCTGTAGCTTTATGCTCGGTACATTCTAATATTACTTGAACTCTATTTCCTTTTTTTGCCATTGTTGCTTAGTTTAAAAACGTTTATATTAGATTTCTTGACCTTTTGCACGTAATTCTTTAACTACATTGTATAATCCGTTTTTGTTAATTGTACGAATTGCATCTGCAGAAAGTTTTAACGTTACCCAACGATCTTCTTCTACTAAGAAGAAACGTTTAGTTTGCAAATTTGGTAAAAAACGACGTTTCGTTTTTCTGTTAGAAAATGATACTTTATTTCCGATGATAGGTTTTTTTCCAGTAACCTGACAAACACGTGCCATGTATATTAATTTTTAGGACTGCAAAGGTGCAACTTTTTTTTATTATTATCAAATAATTTTTTCTTTTTTTTTTAATTTAGGCTAAATTAGGCAGTTTTAATGCATCTAAATCAGCTAAACCGAGCGCGTTTTCACAATGAAAACCCTCTCCATGACTTACGCCTATCCTTTTACCAAGCATTCGACTTCTACTTTTAATTTGCTCCCAAAATTCTGGATTGGATATATAAGTAAGTTCGTTTTGTGCATTTTTACTATAAAATTGAGACGTATAGGCTTCAATAGCAGCTAGTTTTTGATCTATTTCATGACTAATATCCACAATGAAGTCAGGTTCTGAAAAACGATCCTGTATCATATGGAAAATACGTTTTGGTCGCCATGCTACTTGTTCCTCACCTTGATCATTGTAAGTTTTAATTTTGGATAATCCAGCTAAAAAGCAAGCATCTTTGATGAGTAAAGCGCCGCGGCCATGATCGGGGTGTCTATCGTCTAAGGCATTAGCAATGACTATGTTAGGCTGGTATTTGCGGATATATTGAATGATTTTAAGTTTGTTTTCTTCACTATTTTCGAAGAATCCATCTCTTAATTTTACATTTTCTCTAACCTGCACCCCCATAATTTCACTTGCTTTTGCAGCTTCCGCAGATCTGCTTTCAATAGTGCCATTTGTGCCCAATTCGCCCTGCGTAAGGTCTAAAATGCCTACTTTTTGCCCTTTGTTAATATGTTTTATAAGTGTTCCTGAGCAGCCTAATTCAATATCGTCGGGATGCGCAGCAATGGCTAAAATATCTAATTTCATGGTAATGGATGGATTCTATAAATGCAAAAATAAGACCTTATTTATTAAAAGACTGATTTATTTATGCGCCCTATACTGCCGATAATAGCCTTTTTGATTAATTTCTTGAACTACTTTTTCAATTTCCTTGTCTTCGTTGATGGGATCATATCGCTTTCTTAGATTATTATTGAAAACAAAAGCTACAGATTGCCAAACGATTGCTGAAAATCCTCCTTTTAGATCTCTAATAATTCCGTAGCACTCTTTTCCTGTTTCTCGATTAATTAATTTCACTAAAATAGCGCCTTGAGACATGGTGAGATTTTCTAATTGCCCTTTAAATTTGCTTTTTAAATCAGCTTCTACCTTTTTCAAATACATTTTTTCTGCTTTTCTATTTGGTAATTTCGCTAGCTCAGCGTCTACATTTTTAATGACATTTGCGGCTATTAATGCGTAGGGATAGGCTTTGTAAACATTGTATCGAAGTAAAGCAAGTTCTCTGTCTTTTTGCAGGTTTGCTTCTCGTTGCTGTTTAATAAATGCAGGAGCATCTACTCGTATGATAATATCGGCTAAATAAAAAGAGGGTAAGGTATCTCCATTTGGCATAGGGTAGGTGCCGCAACGAATAGTATCATTAACCCCTTTGTCTGCATAAGCAGGAATAAGAGCATAAAATAATAATAGGGCAGTTGTGAATACTATTTTCATGTTGCTAATCGTATTCAAATATACTTTAAATGAACGTTAATTATTTGTCAATACTATTACTATTTCCTACTTTTTTTAGCACCTTTACATTGTTCATGAATCGATTTTTTTATTTTTTATTGTTTTGTTTAGTTTTTATTGCTTGCCTCTCTTGTTCAAAACAAGATCGGGTGATTAATGAGTTGAAAACAAATGAAATACCATCAATCATCGATAGTTTGTCGGCACCAGCAATCAGTTACATTAAAAAGCAGGGCAAGGAGGATTTAGAAAAACGAATTATTATTGAACTGCCCTATAAAATCGATTCCCTTTTGAAGATAAAACAGAGTCTATTGTATGCCGATACCACTCGTAAATAACAATCATAAATATACTTTATATTATGATGCACATTGTTTATTGTGTAGTAAGGCTATGCAGTTTATTCGTAAAATAGATTCCCAAAGGCGTATTCTCATATTGCCGAATACACAACTACCCGCCAATTACTCCTTTGTAAAAGAAACTGTAGTATTCGTTGCTGATAACAGAAGTGTTTATTATTTTTCTACTGCTGTCATCCAATGTTTATCTGCAATTGGAGGGGTGTATAAGTTTGCTCTTATTGCTTACTGTATCCCTAAATTTATGAGAGATGCTCTTTATAAGTTAGTGGCGCGCAATAGAAAACGTTTTTTTAAATATTCAACTTGTTCCTTACCTTTAAAAAATAAATAGGGGGTCATTAAAAATGAAGAAGCAATTAAATAAGTTAGGGTTATGCATAACTATACTCACATTAGTTAGTATTCAAAGTCTGGCTCAATTAGTTTGTTTTTCAGATGCCGAAAAATTTGATAAAACATTCAATTCATATTTGTTAATTGGCAAATTCAATAAACAAACCTATACCGTTACGTGCTACAACAAGGAATACATGCTGCACATTTATAATGACAAATTAGAGGTTCAAAAAAATATTTTATTAGATTTCTTACCCAGCAAATGTGATTTGGTCGAAGCTTTTATTTATAGTAATAATTGCATTGTTTTTCTTTATAAATATGTAGATAAGGGTACCGGTTATGCAGAATTTGCAAGTCTTAATTTAGATGGATTATTGAAAAGACAGAGTATTGTTTTTGAAAAGAAAACAAGCTTGTTTAAGGGTGATGTTGATGAATTTAAATGGGCGATTTCTGAAGATAAATCACAATTTGTAGTATATAGTGCTCAACAGCGTCAAAATTCATTTCAAATTCAATATTGTTATAATACAGGTGATTCTCTTTCTGCTATACATACCCTATCGGTTCCAACCAACGAAATTGCATTGCTCAGCAAATTTGTGCTTAACAAAGATGGGGTATTAGCAGCTTTTATTCAAGATGTGTCATCGGCAATAGATAAGCCTTTTTCTCATGCTCTTGTTACATTAAATATGAAGGAGGAGTCTATTGGTTTTAGTAGTATTCAAATACCATTAAATAGCTATGCTGTGGAGCATCTTATTACTCCCCATGCGGTAAGTAATCAGTTTATCTTGTCGCTACTTGTGAAAGCTAAATCTAGGCAAGCGGTCAAAAATTTATTACTCTATCAAATTGCTGAAAAAGGTGCAAAAGCAAAGTTATTAGCTACTTATGCTATGAATACTGCTGAGCTTCTTGCAAATAGTGCAATGCCTATGAATAATGATTTTCAACAATTTCATTTGAGTAAAGCGGTTTGCAAAACTGATGGGAGTTTCTTTTTAGAAATGGAAAATTATTACGAAACGAATAGAGTGGTTAATATGGGTGGTTTCTCTGTTATGGCTTTTGGAGCTGCGCCCATGTCCAATACTAAAACAATAAGAGAATTTCATTACGGCTCCTTATTGGTTCTTAATTTTAATGCCGATGGTGCAATAAAGTGGCGAACTGTTATTAATAAAGAACAATTTTCTCAAGATGATGAAGGTTATTTTTCATCCTATGCAACCGTATTGTCAGGAGGAAATTTACTTTATTTTTATTCTACCCTAGGTGCAGAAAAAATTAGAGGTCAATTCGTGTCTGTGGATGCATTAAGCGGAAAATTAGATTTAGAACCTCTTCGTTCCTATAAAAACGAAACGAGTGAATGGGTACCAAGAAATGCATTGCAGATTAGTGCAAACGAGCTATTGATTCCGTGTATAAAAAAGAAACAATTGTATTTAACCAAGCTTATTTTTTAATTTATATATAGTGTACAGCCTTTTTAGAAATACCAACCCATTTGCCGTTTTATTAATTCTTGTTTTTGCCTTTTTGCTTTTCGCATTGCCCTCTAATGCACCCCAACTTAAACCTGAAATAATACAAAATACTGTTTTATTCGACTATGTACTTGATTTTTTAAACTGGTTTTTAAGTTCAAATAAATTTGCATTAACATTTTTTTCTTTTTGCCTAACGCTTTTCCAAGCTTTATATCTTAATTATTTGTCGGTTAGGAATAAACTGTTTCATCAAACGGGTTATATGCCGGCATTACTGTTTGTTTTCTTATCTGCCCTATTTTCTTCTTTTAGGATTTTTACTGCAACACAATTAGCAGTATGTTTTTTATTGCCAGCAATGAATTTAATTTTCAGTATTGGCGCAAGCCAATCACCAAGAAAGCACTTGTTCAATATTGGTTTTTTATTCTCCTTGATTGCATTAATCATTCAGCCAGCCTATCTCTTTTTTGTCTTAATGTATTTGTGCGTTGCCTTTCTCAGACCTATTTATTTGGTAGAATGGGTGGTGCTTTTGCTTGGTTTTCTTACCCCCATTTATTTTTTTGTAACGATTTTATATTTATTCGATTTTGCCAATTGGATGGAATTAATCTCCCAGCTTAATATGGTACATCTTCAAGATTTGCATTTGCCTATTGCAGGCCTTGCTTATCTCCTTTTCTTCATTGTTTTATTAATAACCGGTATATATTTATTGCAATCTCAATTAACACTCTTAACTATTTATGTAAGACGCTGTTGGGCTATAATTTTTGGCATGCTAATTTTTAGTTCAATTGTCGCCTTATTTATGCATCAAGATCAAATTGGCAATTGGTTATTGGTAGTTCCAGCCTCAACTTTGCTAATTTCTAACATCTTTACTTCTGAGAAACGAAAGCAATTTGTTACATTTGCTTTTTATTTGGTGTTTGCGACACTAATAATATTTAGATTTTTTTTATAATTAATTATTGAATAATACGAACATGAAATTTGGAGTTATTGTTTTCCCTGGGTCAAATTGCGATAGAGATATGCTGCATGCTTTACAAGACGATTTGCAACAAGAAGTTGTAATGCTTTGGCATAAAGATTCTGACCTTACTATGTTTACAACAGACGATTGCATTATTTTACCGGGAGGTTTTTCTTATGGTGATTATTTGAGATGCGGAGCTTTAGCTAGATTTAGCCCCATGATGGAGCAAGTTATCGCTTTTGCTAATAAAGGAGGCAAGGTCTTTGGCGTATGTAATGGATTTCAAATACTATGCGAATCAGGCCTATTGCCAGGTGTTTTATTACAAAACGATCATCAAAAATTTGTTTGTAAAAATGTATACATCAAAAATGAAGGTGGCGACAATAGAATAGCTCAGCAAGTAGCGCAAAAAACATTAAAAATTCCGGTAGCTCATGGCGAAGGAAGATATTTTGCAGATGATGCTACTATTGCTTCTTTAGAGGCAAACAATCAAGTTATTTTCAGATATTGTGATGAGCAAGGAAAGGTTACTAAAGAAAGTAATCCTAATGGTGCTGTAAACAATATTGCAGGTATTTGTAATAGTACCAAAAACGTATTTGGCATGATGCCTCATCCTGAGCGAGCATGCAGTGATGCGCTACATAATATCGACGGTAGAGCTATTTTGCAAGCATTGTCTAATTAATTTTTATGAAATTTATCAAACCTATTTTATTAATTCTTGCTATTATTTTTTCTGCAAATGGAATTTTTGCTCAAAATATGATAGCTGATCCTAGCACTTGGACTTTTGAAACTAAACATCTCAAAGACAACCATTACCAGTTAGTTTTTCATTTAAAACTAAAGGATGGTTGGCACATTTGGTCATTAAATCCCGGCGGTGATGGATTTCAAATTGTACCTTCTTTTAAAATTAAAAAGAATGATGCGGTTGTAAAGTTGAGTGCATTTAAAGAAAAGGGTAATGCTATTACTGAATTAATGGATGGAGTAGATGGTAAAGTGACCTATTTTAAAAATAATGTAGATTACATTGCTGAATTGGATGTAAATGATAATACTATATTGACGGGTTCGTTTACGTATCAAGTTTGCGATGATAAAATGTGTTTGCCACCTGCAACAAAAAAATGTTCTTTCGAGATTAAAGATGCTCAAACCTTGGTGCAAACTATCGCAGCAAAAGATACTAATGCCACTGCAAGTGCTGAAGCTACCGCAACAACAATAAATGAAGCCAATAAAACGGAACAAACGGCATTGACAACTAAAGAGGAGGATACCTCTAGTCCTTCTGACCAGAGAAGTAATCTCATGTTGATCATTGAAGGTATTTTAGGTGGCCTTTTATCGATTATTACTCCATGTGTTTTTGCAATGTTACCCATGACGGTGAGCTTCTTCTTAAAACGTTCTAAGGATAAAAAAACGGGTATAAAAGTTGCCCTACAATATTCATTTTCTATTGTTTTAATTTTTACGCTCTTAGGCTTTTTGTTAACCTTGGTAAACAATAAGAATATATTGTATGAGTTTTCCTCAGATTGGAGAACCAATCTCGTATTCTTTGGCTTGTTTATGATCTTTGCCTTCTCTTTCTTAGGAGCTTTCGAATTGAGTTTGCCTTCTAAATGGAGTACCTTAACGGATAGCAAAGCGAATATGAATAGCTTTAGTGGCATCTTCTTTATGGCGCTTACTTTGGCAATTGTTTCCTTTTCTTGTACAGCACCATTTTTGGGAGGATTGATTTCAGAGATTTCTAAAGGTGCCCATATTGGTCCATTATTTGGTTTTATGGGATATGGAATAGGTCTTGCACTTCCATTTACATTATTTGCTATCTTCCCTCAACTATTAAATGCGTTAAATAAACAAGGTGGTTGGCTAAATGCGGTTAAAGTTACTTTTGGTTTTATTGAATTAGCCTTGGCCTTCAAGTTTTTGTCTAATGCAGATTTGCAAAAAGGATGGAGATTATTGGATAGAGAAATTTTTATTGCCATTTGGGTAGTTATTGCTATTGTATTGGCACTTTATCTTTTGGGTAAAATTCGTTTTTCGCACGATAGCGATTTACCAAAAAATACTTGGGATTTACCTTATCTAACCGTAACTAGAACTATGTTTGCAATTGCTTCCTTAGTATTTGCAATTTATCTATTACCCGGCATGTGGGGGGCTCCATTAAATGGTATGGGCGCTTTTGTGCCACCAATGGGTACGCAAGATTTTGTTCTAAATTCAGGTACTTCTACTACACAAGAATCGGTTAAAGAGGTGCATACCTATGCAGATAAAATGAAATTGTACGAGCCAGAAGCGGTACGTAAATTTGGTTTAGATACGTATTTCGATTATCAAGAAGCATTAGCTGTTTCTAAAAAATTGAATAAGCCTTTGATGCTCGATTTTACCGGCATCACCTGTGTCAATTGCCGTAAGATGGAAACACAAGTATGGAGTAATGAAGCGGTTTTAAAAATGCTTAAAGAAGACTTTATTATTGTATCTCTTTATTGCGATGCTACACAAGTTGAAATTCCAAAAGAAGCACAATTTGAATCTCAATTTTTAGGCACTACCGTAGAAACGCTTGGTCAATTCAATTCTGATTTACAAGCCACTAAGTATAATTCCAATACCCAGCCTATTTACTTTTTTATTGATGGCGACGAACAATTATTAGCTAAAGAGGGCTACAGTTACAATCCCGACGTTGCTTCGTTTATAAAGCATTTGAACGCTGTAAAAGCTACTTATAAAAACTTACATCCTTAATATAAAAGCTCCGAAAGGAGCTTTTACTATTTCATTAATTTTCTTCTAGGATAAAAACCTAGCATTATTATGATAAAGACCATAAACTTAACCCTTGCTCAAGAGGTTTGCGCCAATAACGAAGCATTGCAACTTGCCATTGCTCAACATTTACAAATTAATGCCAAACAATTAACTGGCTTTAAATTGTTACGCCGCTCTCTAGACGCGCGTGGAAAAATAATTAAATGGGCTTTGCAAATAGAGGCTTATATTGATCAAGCTATTGAAGAAATTGCCCCTTTTAATCCCATTTGGAAAGAGGTACATCATGCACCAAATACTGCAATTGTTGTAGGTGCTGGTCCGGCCGGCTTATTCGCTGCAATAGAATTGGTAAGTAAAGGCATAAAGCCAATTGTAATAGAACGAGGTAAAGAGGTGCGTGCAAGAAGACGCGATTTAGCGGCCATCAATAAATTAGGGGAAGTAAATGCAGAATCGAACTATTGTTTTGGAGAAGGTGGTGCCGGCACGTATAGTGATGGAAAATTATACACGAGAAGTACGAAACGAGGAGATGTGCGAAAGGTGCTACAGTATTTGGTGCATTTTGGAGCCGATCCTTCTATTTTAATCGATGCCCATCCTCATATTGGCACTAATAAATTACCTAAGATCATAAGTGCTATTAGAGAGCAGCTGATAGCTTGTGGCGCAGAAGTTCGTTTTGATACTAAATTGACGGATATTCATTGCAATGGGAATGTATTAACCGGAATTGAGGTGAATCAAGAAGAATTAATTCCGTGTACTCATCTTATTTTAGCTACGGGTCATTCTGCTCGAGATATTTATACGTTATTAGCTAAAAAAGGAATAGCTATTGAAAGTAAACCCTTTGCTTTGGGTGTGCGAATAGAGCATCCTCAATCCGTTATAGATACCGCACAATACAAATGCGCTATAAAACCAGATTGGTTGCCGCCAGCAAGTTATTCTTTAGTTACGCAAGCTAGTGGGAAAGGTGCTTTTTCGTTTTGTATGTGCCCAGGTGGCATTATTGCTCCAGCCGCTACAGCGCCTGGGGAAATCGTTGTAAATGGTTGGTCGCCTTCCAAAAGAAATAATCCATATGCCAATTCAGGCACCGTAGTTACCGTAGATGAGCAAGATTTTGCACGCTATGGTTTTTTCGGTTCATTGGCAGGTATGCAATACCAACAAATGATAGAGCAAAAGGCATTTGCAATGGGAGGCGGTTTGCTAAAAGCACCAGCACAAAGAATGATAGATTTTACAACCAATGAAGTTTCTACATCCTTGCCAGATTGTTCTTATTTACCCGGTATTGTAAGCAGTTCTTTGCAGGATACCTTGCCAAAAGAAATTACTGCGGCCTTAAAAATTGCATTGAAAGATTTTGGAAAAAAAATGAAAGGTTATTATACCAACGATGCGGTATTAGTTGCAACAGAATCAAGAACGAGTGCACCTGTACGAATACCAAGAGATAAAAATACGTTAGAGCATATACAGATAAAAGGCTTGTATCCGTGTGCCGAAGGTGCTGGATATGCTGGGGGCATTGTAAGTGCCGCTATAGATGGAATGAATTGTGCTCATCAAATTGCACTAAAAGTGATAGCCTAATCTTGACGTTTTTTCAGTTATTTTTATTGTCGTCTGCAGTAATTGCAGTTGCAATATTCATTGCAATACTTATTGGCAGATAACGCAACAGGAGTGTGCCAAAATAGGTATTAATGCTATTTGGTCTTTAATTTGATAGCTATAGGATAAGATCTAAAACTATTAATTATGAATTTAAACAATTTCACTATCAAAGCGCAAGAGCTCATTCAAGCAGCTCAGCAATTAGCATTTAATCATCAATCGCCAAGTATAGAAACAGCTCACTTGTTAAAAGCTATGCTAGAAGATAAGGATGCGCCTATTTCTTATTTGCTCAAAAAGAACAATATCATTTTACCTTCCTTACAAGCTAAATTAGATCAAGAATTAGCCCGATTGCCAAAGCTAACTACTGGAGATCCTGCTACTACTATATCAAAAGACTTGAATACAATAATATTGAAAGCAGGCAGTTTGATGAAAGAATTTAATGATGAATTTATTACAGTCGAATTGCTATTATTATCCTTGTTATCTATTAAAGATGCAACTAGTTCTATATTAAAAGATCAAGGGCTTACAGCAAACGGATTGACATTAGCTATTAAAGAATTGCGAAAAGGCGCTAGTGCAGATTCTGCAACAAGCAGTCAAGAGTATCAATCTTTGAAACGATACGCAATCAACTTAAACGATGCCGCACAAAAAAACAAACTCGATCCTGTTATTGGAAGAGACGATGAAATAAGAAGAACCTTACATATTTTAAGTAGACGATCTAAAAACAATCCTATTTTAGTTGGCGAACCAGGTGTTGGTAAAACAGCTATTGTAGAAGGTTTGGCCCACCGTATAATCAACGGTGATGTGCCCGACAATCTAAAATCGAAAATTATTTACGCTTTAGATATGGGCTCTTTAATGGCTGGTGCAAAATATAGAGGGGAATTTGAAGAGCGCTTAAAAGCGGTGGTAAAAGAAGTAAGTGATAGCAATGGCGAAATCGTTCTATTCATCGATGAGATTCACACCTTAATTGGTGCTGGCGCTATGGAAGGAGCTATGGATGCTGCAAATATTTTGAAACCTGCATTAGCAAGAGGAGAGTTGCGTGCTATTGGCGCAACCACTTTAAATGAATATCAAAAATATTTTGAAAAAGATAAAGCATTAGAACGTAGATTTCAGAAAGTAATTATTGATGAGCCGAATACGGAAGATGCTATTTCAATTCTAAGAGGCTTAAAAGATCGCTACGAGTCGCACCATAAAGTGCGTATCAAAGATGAGGCCATTATAGCCGCTGTAGAGTTATCGCAACGCTATATCAGCGATCGCTTTTTGCCCGATAAAGCCATTGATTTAATTGATGAAAGTGCGGCAAAATTGAAATTAGAAATCAATTCTATGCCAGAATCTTTAGATGAATTAGAACGAAAAATTCGTCAATTGGAAATTGAGCGCGAGGCAATTAAAAGAGAACATGATGATGAGAAGTTAAAAGCGCTTTCACAAGAAATTTCTTTATTACATGTAGAGCGTGATACCTTAAAAGCAAAATGGCTGGAAGAAAAATCGTTGGTTGATCAAATCAATAAAGCAAAATCTACCATTGAGCAATTAAAGCAAGATGCAGATAGAGCAGAGCGTGATGGTGATTATGGTTTGGTGGCAGAGATTCGCTACGGGAAACTCAAAGAACAAGAAACGATTATAGCTAAGCTAAATGCCGATTTGCAGGAAATGGATAGCCATCATAAACGATTATTGAAAGAAGAAATTGATGCGGATGATATTGCAGAATTAATTGCTAAAGCAACAGGTATTCCAGTGCAACGAATGCTGCAAAGCGATCGAGATAAACTATTGCATTTAGAAGAGGAACTGCACAAACGAGTAGTTGGTCAAGAAGAAGCTATAACAGCGGTAGCCGATGCCATTCGTAGAGGGAGAGCAGGCTTGCAAGATCCAAGAAAACCCATTGGTTCCTTTATCTTTATTGGTACTACCGGTGTAGGTAAAACAGAATTAGCGAAAGCCCTTGCAGAGGTTTTGTTTGACGATGAATCGATGATGACGAGAATAGACATGAGTGAATATCAAGAAAAACATAGTGTAAGTAGATTGGTTGGTGCTCCTCCGGGTTATGTGGGATATGAAGAGGGTGGTCAGTTGACCGAGGCAGTGAGAAGAAAACCATATTCCGTTATTCTCTTAGATGAAATAGAGAAAGCGCATCCTGATACATTTAATGTTTTATTACAAGTTTTAGATGATGGTCGCTTAACGGATAATAAAGGTAGAGTAGTGAATTTTAAAAATACGGTAATCATCATGACCAGCAATATGGGCTCTTCAATAATTCAAGAGCGCTTTGCAGATGTTGATGAAAAAAACATAGAAGCTGTAATTGATCAAACCAAAGAAGAGGTGATGCAATTATTAAAACAAGCTATGCGCCCCGAATTTTTAAATAGGATAGATGATATTATTATGTTTCATCCTTTACTTAAGAAAGAGATACGATCTATTATTAAAATTCAATTGCAGCATTTAATACAGCAATTAGCGGCACAACAAATTAATATTTCATTTACCGATTATGCAATCGATTATTTAGCAGAGCGCGGTTTCGATCCGCAATATGGTGCAAGACCGCTAAAAAGAATAATTCAGAAGGATATTATAAATGAGTTGAGTAAGAAGATTATTGCCGGGGATATTGATAAATCTAAGCAATTGCTCATAGATGTATTTGATCATCTCATTGTATTTAGAAATGATGCTAAATAAATAAATTTAAACGGATGATTTTTCATCCGTTTTTTATTTAGCTTTTGTACTTTTATAGTTCAATTACCACTATGTACATACAAAATCAAGAATTTTCCGATAGCGAAACATTGTTAGATATGCTTTTCGATTTCGAATTGGGCAATGCATCTCCGTGGTTGCAAGCAATAAAAAGTAAAATAGATATTGCGGTGAGTGCCAATCAGGCTTTTAATGATTTTATAGCAACACTATCCGATGAAGAAGAGCGTTTGGAGGTGCAAGATGAGGAAAGACGATTGCAATTAGCCGCTATATTGCAAGAGCAGTTTACATTATTTGAAGTAAAAAATAATACGCTCCTAGCCAAAAATGACAAGGAAGTGGTAGTGTTGTACGATATTGATTTGTATTAAAGCGTATCGTTTAAACAAGGGGTTTAAAAACTCTAGGAATCGATATCCGTATTTTTAAAATCTAAGGTTTTTAATTTAGGTGCTTTGAAATAACTTATAGCAACAACACCTAAAGTCATAATGCCACCAAATACTACAGCGGGAACGGTACCCATCCATTTAGCAGTTAGTCCGCTCTCCATAGCCCCTAATTCGTTGCTCGAAGTGATGAATATGGTATTAACTGCAGAAATTCTACCTCGCATATCATCTGGCGTTTGCAATTGCAAAATAGTTCCTCTTATCACTACACTTATGGCATCGCAAATACCTCCAAGCATCAATAAGAATAAAGAAAAATAGAAATCGGTAGAAAGTCCAAATAAAATGGTAGTTACCCCAAAGCCGGCAATGCATATATACATTTTAATACCTGGTTTTGTTTCTAATGGAATTACAGACAGGGCTAATAAAGTAATCATAGCCCCAATTCCGGGTGCTGCTCTTAGCCATCCAAAACCCATTTCGCCAACGTGTAGAATTTTGTCTGCATAAACGGGTAGTAAAGCTACTGCACCGCCAAATAATACGGCAAACATATCAAGCGATAAGGCAGCCAATAAAACCTGATTGGTAAAAACAAAATGAAGTCCTTCTCGTAAGCTTTTTAATATTGGTTCTTTAGTTTTCTTAACAATTGCTTGTTTTGGAATTTTGAGCATACAGTACAAGCCAATTAATTGAAAGATAATTACACTCAACAAACTGTAATAATAACTCATTAATCCAATGCAAATGCCACCTAATAAAGGCCCTAATACGGCTCCTGCTTGCCAACTGGTGCTGCTCCAAGCTGTGGCATTAGGGTATTGTTTTCTGGGTATGAGCAATCCAAATAAAGAAAAATTAGCTGGTCCATAAAATGCTCTTAAACTACCGCCAATAAATACACCCAAATAAATAAGCCAAACTACCGTTTGTTTGGGAACACTTTGCAATACGAGATCACTAGCTAATAGGCAATAGAAAATAGATAAGCCAATATAGGAAAGGATGCAAGTAAGTAATACGCTTCTTTTTTCTCTAGTTTCTACAAAATGACCTGCAAATAAAGAACCAGCTACAGCCGGAATTACTTCCCATAAACCTAATAAACCTAGGGATAACTCACTTTTGGTAAGGTTATATACCAGATAGCTAACGATAGCAGTTTGCATCATCATAGCCGTGATCATTGTTAACCGAGTAGCGATATAATTTCGAAAGTGTTTATTTCGAAGTGCTTTGTTTTTAATTAAAAAAGGAATAACAATTTTCAAGGGATAGTTTTGTGCGAATTTATTCAATATTAATAATGTATTCTACTTTACTTAAGTTATTTTTGTTCACATGAAAGCCCTGCTTCAATTAATACAATTTAGTTTCCTACAAGCGATTCAAGAATTAAAAGTGAATCGTTTGCGCACCACGCTTTCTTTATTGGGCATTAGTATTGGTATTTTTTGTATTATTTCAGTACTTACGGTATTGGATAGTATGGAACGCAATATTAGAAAGGAAGTGGCAACTTTAGGGAGTGATGTGGTCTATATCAATAGATGGCCATGGATGGATGAGGGTGGAGAGTATAAATGGTGGGATTTTTTAAGGCGCCCAAGTATGGGAGTGAAAGAATTGAAAGCAGTAAATGGCTTGCCGCATGTGCAGTTTGCTACACTATGTTTTAGTGAAAATAATGTAACTATAAAAAATAATCAGAATGAATTAAGTGGCGTAAATGTTTATGCCGTAATGCCTTATTTTGAAAACACCCAGAATTTAGAAATAATGAAAGGTCGGTATTTTTCCACTACAGAGTTAGAGGGTGGTACGGCTTGTGGGGTAATAGGCGACAAGCTCTATAACGAATTATTTCCTTCTCAATTAAATCCAGTAGGCACTTATGTTTTTTATCATGGTAAGAAAATTAAGATCATAGGGTTATTAAAAAAAATGGGTCAATCCATGTCTGGATTTGATTTTGACAATGGATTACTAGTGCCCTATTATCTAACCTCTAGTATTCTTGATTTAAAATCATTGCAATACGATCCTATGCTGATTGTAAAAGCAAGTAACGAAAAGTCATTGGAAGAAATGACCTATGAATTGACAGGTGTATTGCGTGCAATAAGAAAAGTAAAGCCCACCGAACCTAATAATTTTGCAATCAATAAGCTCAGCCAAATCTCTGATCGATTGGATACAATTTTTGCAACTATTAATGTGATTGGTTTTGTAATAGGCGGATTTTCATTAATAGTGGGTGCTTTTGGTATCGCGAATATCATGTTTGTTACGGTAAAAGAGCGTACCAAAATGATTGGGTTGAAAAAAGCTATTGGAGCACCTGCAGCAACTATCTTGATGGAATTTTTAACAGAAGCGGTCATCTTATGTTTATTAGGTGGTTTGTTTGGAATAATAAGTGTTTTCCTATTATCTTTGTTAGCCACTTATTTGGCTGATTTTGAAATGGTTTTAACATTAAAAAATATTGGAATTGGAACAAGTATCTCCTTGTTAGTGGGTGTGCTTGCAGGCTATATACCCGCTAAAAAAGCGGCTGCACTCAACCCTGTAGAAGCTATTCGATCTCATTAATTGCGTGCCTTATGAAGATGACTTTATTAACTAAATTGCAAATTGAAAAGAAACTAAATCGTATTGCTTTTCAAATTTTAGAACAACATATAGATGCTACTGCTATTGCCTTAGTGGGTATTGCAGATGCAGGTTTAGTTATTGCCTATAAATTAGCCGATGTGCTTAAATCTATTGCTGATAAAGAGGTGGAAGTAATTGCACTGAGCATGGATAAAAAAAATCCCTTAAACAAAGAAATCACTTTGTCGGCTCCTATTAAAAATCAATCTATTATTTTAGTTGATGATGTTTGTAATAGTGGCAAAACATTAGTGTATGCTTTAATGCCGCTTTTAAATGCAGCGCCTTCCGCTATAAAAATTGCTGTTTTAGTGGAGCGTAAGCATACCGCATTTCCAATTGCGCCAGATTTTGTTGGCTTATCAGTTGCTACCACTTTGCAAGATCATATTATAGTAGAAACCTCCAATAACGAACTTATTCAAGCCTATTTACAATAACATTCATGAATAACTATACACTCGTAATTCACGGCGGAGCCGGAAATATTCACCCCGGCATGATGGATGCTGCTCTTGAAAAAGAATATCAATTAGCACTGCAAACCGCTTTAAATCAAGGCTATCAGGTATTAGAACAAAAAGGAACGGCCCTAGATGCCGTGGCTGCAGCTATTGTAGCGCTAGAAAATAATCCACTTTTCAATGCAGGAAAAGGATCTGTATTTACAAAAAAAGGCCTGCATGAAATGGATGCTTGCATTATGAATGGTGCAGATTTACAAACGGGTGCTGTAGCGGGCGTGAGAAATATTCAGAATCCTATTTTATTAGCAAAAGAGGTGATGCAGCATTCTGGGCATGTATTGCTCAATGGTAATGGAGCGAGTGAATTTGCCATGTCGAGAGGTTTTGCTTTTATGCCCGACGATTATTTTTATAATAAAGAACGATATGATCAATGGGTAGATATTCGGGATACCGATTTTTATCAACTAGACCATAAAGATGATAATCTAAAGGGTACGGCTCCCAATCCAGATTATAAATTTGGAACGGTGGGTGCTGTTGCTTGCGATCACCAAGGTCATATAGCAGCGGGTACTTCTACCGGAGGTATGACTAACAAGCGTTTTGGTAGAATAGGAGATAGTCCTATTGTTGGTGCTGGTACCTATGCCAATAATGCAACTTGTGCTATTTCTTGCACTGGTCATGGGGAGTATTTTTTAAGAGCAGTGGTAGCCCATGATATAGCTTGTCTAATAGAATATAAAGGGCTTAGTTTAAAAGAAGCTTGCGAAGTTGTGGTCTTAGATAAGCTCAAGAAAATGGGTGGAGAAGGCGGATTGATTGCTGTGAACGCTGCAGGTGATTATGAATTCTGTTTTAATTCGGCTGGGATGTATAGAGCTATGAAATCTTCTAAAGGGGAAGAGCTGATTGCCTATTATGGTCACGCATCTAAATAAGTAGCTATCATTTTTTCGGTGCTAATCAATTGCCAAATTTTTGATACTACTGCAGATTGGTTTCTTTGTTGCCACCAAAGATCAATAGTCTTATTATTAAATATACCTCTTTTTTTGAGTTGGGTAAGTGCTTCAAAAGCGTAGTTTTCTATCGATTTATTGTTTGAAAGCCATTGTGCTGTTGGTAATTCAAATCCTTTTTTAGGCATCTGCATATTAGCGGCTAGGATATATTTTTGAGCAATGGCCCTTAAAACAGGCTTATTCGTATTTTTTTGATAGACAAGAGCCGTTTTTAGTTGAAATACAGCTGCTACTAATTCATGATCTAAATAAGGGTAACGGGCCTCCATGCTATGTTTCATATAACTTAAGTCTTCTCTTACTACATGATGATTGCCCACATTGTGCTGTAAATCTAATAAGCTAATTTTTTCTAAATTAGAAATAGGCAATTGTTCTATTGCCTCATATTGTTTGGGTGTTGGTATGGATAATGGATGTGAAACGAGTTGCTGAAGTTCAGTCAACTGCATGCCTTCGTGAAATAAACCATAGAATTGAGAAACCGTTTGTGCCTTCCAAAACTGCTGTAAAGTTTTAGTTTTTTGAAAAGGTAAAGGGGGTATTACATTAGCCATCCAAGAAAAACGATGGAGCTTTTCCCATTGGTAGATACGCTGATAGTATTGATATCCTCCAAACAGTTCATCAGCGCCTATACCATTAATCACCACTTTAAACTGTTTATCGTGCATAAATTTAGCAGCTAAAACTACAGGTTCAATACTGGTATAAGGAGCTTCAAAATGCGTAAGAGATGCATCTAGGTCACTCAACAAATCATCTGCATGCAATTCCTGTATATGTGCTTGTAATTTTAAATGGGAGGCAATTGCATTTGCTTGCGGAAGCTCATTGTAATGTTGTTCGTTTAGTGCTAATGTATAAGATGCTAAATCGGGTTTGTATTTTTTGGCAATAGCCGAAAGGGTAGTAGAATCTATTCCGCCACTGAGCATCGAAATAATTGGCACATCAGCTTTGAGTTGTTTTTTTACTATTTGATGAAGTAGTTCTTCTATTTGTGCTATCGAGGTATTGGTTCTTTTTAAATGAGTAAGTTGCAACGTATCCCAATAGGTATGCGTAGTAGTTTGTTGTGCAGCAAGATCAATTTTAATATAAGTTCCCGGAGCTAAGGCCTTAATATGTTTAAAACAGGTAGCATTATCGGCACTTTGTTGCCAAATATAGTTAGTGTATAATCCATTTGCATCGAGCTGTTTTTCTAGCGATGACACTTTGAGTATTGCTTTAATTTCAGAGCTCCAATAGAGTGCATCTTTATGTTGACTATAATACAGTGGTTTTATACCAAAGCGATCTCTTATCAAATATAGGGTATTGTCTCTTTTGTCTAAAAGAGCAATGGCAAACATGCCATTCAATTTTTGAATACAGTTGATGCCCCAATGTTGGTAGGCAGTTAAAACTACTTCGGTATCACTTTTGCTTTTAAAGCTATAGCCAGCTTGTTGTAGTTCACTTCTTAGTTCTTCAAAATTATAAATAGCACCATTGAATGTAATAGCAATGCTGCGGTCATGGTTTAGCATGGGCTGATGACCAAGAACACTGGTATCAAAAATAGCTAAACGCCTAAAGCCCATACCAATTTGGTATTGGCTATTATGGCTTAATGAGGGATAGGCTGTTTTAACCTCAGCTACACTATCTTCATCATGAAAGGAATCTATAGATGGTTGATGGATATTACTTAGTACATAACCGGCATCGTCTGGACCTCTGTGTTGAAGTGCATGCGTCATTAATTGCAATTCATGGGTTTGAATTGCTTTATTAAATTGAAGAATGCCACATATTCCACACATAGTTGTAGATGCTAAAAAACACCTTAAATATAAGGTGTTTTTATTTGTATTGTGCGATTAATTTAGGCTAATATAGAAGCAATACCAGGTAATTCTTTCCCTTCAAAATACTCTAGCATGGCACCACCGCCGGTACTTACATAACTCACTTTGTCGGCCAAATTAAATTTATTTACAGCAGCAACACTATCGCCACCACCTACAAGAGAAAATGCGCCTTTGGCAGTAGCTTGAGCCACCGCTTCTGCAATTGCTTTCGTACCGTTTTGAAAGGCTTCCATTTCAAATACGCCCATGGGTCCGTTCCATAAAATTGTTTTAGAATTGGCAACTATATCAGAAAAATGAGCAATAGCATTCGGACCAATATCCAAACCCATCCATCCGTTTTCTATGCTAGTATTGTCTGCAATTTTGGTTGCAGCATCTGCTGCAAATTTATCTGCAATAATACTATCTACTGGTAAATGTATTTGCACCCCTTTGTTTTTTGCAGTAGTCAGTAAAGCTAAAGCCATATCGAGACGATCATCTTCGCAAAGAGAATTACCAATTTGCCCACCTTGCGCTTTGAAGAAGGTATAAGCCATGCCACCGCCAATGATAATATGTTGTGCTCTATCCAATAAGTTTTCAATAATTAATATTTTATCAGATACTTTAGCGCCGCCAATAATGGCAGTGAAAGGTGCTTCTGCATTGTGCATTACCTGATTAGCCGCTTGCACTTCTTGTTCCATTAAAAATCCAAATGTCTTTTTAGTGTTGTCAAAAAATTGAGCTATGATAGCCGTACTAGCATGTGCTCTATGTGCCGTTCCAAAAGCATCATTCACATATACATCACCGTAAGAAGCTAGTTGTTTTGCAAAGTCGATAGCTCCTTTTTCTTCCTCTTTGTAATAACGTACATTTTCTAATAGCATAACCTGACCCATTTTTAAGTTGGCTGTTTGCTCTTGTGCTTCTTTGCTTAAGCAATCGCTAATAAATATTACTTCTTGTCCTAATAAAGTACTTAAGTGTTTTGCAACAGGTGCTAAAGAAAAATCAGCAAGTGTAAGCGTTGGCTTTTTCTCAATGTCTTTTATGGGTCTTCCCCAATGACTCATTAAAACCACTGCACCACCATCGGTTATAATTTTTTTTATAGTAGGTAATGCTGCTTTTATTCTTGAATCATCGCTAATGATGCCATTTTTCATAGGCACATTAAAGTCTACCCTTACTAAGGCTTTGGTATTATTAAAGTTGAAATTTTTGAAAGACATATTAAATGAGATTTAAAAAAAAGCCCGAAAGAATCGGGCTTTAAAATGATTTATTTTGAAATTAAACCTGCAAAATATTTTACAGTTCTTACTAATTGAGATACATAACTCATTTCGTTATCGTACCAACTAACTGTTTTCACCATTTGAGTTTCTCCAACGGTGATTACTTTAGTTTGGGTAGCGTCAAAAAGAGAACCGTAAGAGATACCAATAATATCGCTACTTACAATTTCATCTTCGTTATAACCAAATGATTCGTTAGCCGCAGCTTTCATTGCAGCATTTACTTCTTCGATGCTTACTTTTTTGCCTAAAACAGTTACTAATTCAGTTAATGAACCGGTTACTGTTGGAACACGTTGTGCTACACCATCCAATTTACCTTTTAACGCTGGTAATACTAAACCAATTGCTTTTGCAGCACCGGTAGAGTTTGGAATGATATTTTCAGCAGCTGCACGAGCTCTTCTTAAGTCGCCTTTAGGGTGAGGGCCGTCTAAAGTGTTTTGGTCATTGGTATAGGCATGAACGGTAGTCATCAAGCCTGCTTTTAATTCAAATGAATCGTTCAATACTTTAGCCATAGGAGCTAAACAATTGGTAGTGCAAGATGCACAAGAAATAATTGTTTCCGTTCCATCTAACTCATGGTGATTAACATTGAAAACAATAGTTTTCATTTCACCTGTTGCTGGTGCAGAAATTACCACACGTTTTGCGCCTGCTTTAATATGTGCAGCTGCTTTATCGGCATCGGTAAAAAATCCTGTACATTCTAAAACAACATCAACATCATGCGCACCCCAAGGAATTTGAGATGGATCTTTTTGAGCATATATTTTTATAGTATTTCCTGCTACTACAATGCTATCATCGGTATGGGTTACATCAACACCAAAACGACCTTGAGCAGTATCATATTTTAATAAATGTGCTAATACATGAGGTTGTGTAAGATCATTGATCGCTACTACATCAATACCTTCCATGTTATAAATTTGACGAAATGCCAAGCGGCCAATTCTACCGAAACCATTAATGGCAACTTTTACTTTACTCATAGTATTTGTTCGTTTAAAGTGAATAGTTAAGAGGGGTCAAAGGTATAATACATTCTATAAATTGCCAACCTATAATTGCTTTTTTTCAACTATATTTATCAAAATATTTATTTTATGGCAGATGCTGCTGAAGATTCATCATTGTTAGCGCTGAAAAAGCATGAAAATACGCATATTTTGTTATGGCTAATTAAAGATAGCTGTTGGGTTATGGAATTTAAAGTTCCAGCTTTAGTAATGATTTTCCCAACACTCAGTATGGCTTTTTATTTATTAATTAAATCATGGAGCAATACCTCTGAGCGCATACATAATTGGGCCATTTGTTTTTGGATTATGGCTAATTCTATATGGATGATTGGGGAGTTTACCGAACAAGAATATAGGCCTTATGCCGCAATTTTATTTGGTATAGGTCTTATGAGCTTAGTTAGCTTTTATCTGCGAAAGTTATTTGTAAAATAATTATTCGTAAATAAATTGTCCGTATGGACTTTCAATCACTACTTCTTTCTTAGTGCTGGCTTCTACACGACCGCTTATTTGTGCATCAATATTAAACGATTTAGCTATTTCAATAATAGAAGCTGCTGTAGTAGTGTCTGTGAAAATCTCTAAGCGTTGTCCCATATTGAATACCTGATACATCTCTCTCCAATCGGTTCCTGCACTTGATTGGATAAGTTGGAATAGTGGAGGGATAGGTAATAAATTGTCTTTTACAATACGCAATGGTTTAGGCAGATAGTGTAAGCATTTGCTTTGTCCACCTCCACTACAATGCACAATGCCATGTAATTGATCGAAATGTTGTTGGATGATTTCTAGAATAACAGGCGCATAGGTGCGGGTAGGAGATAAAATCATTTTGCCTATATCTAAACCGGTTGTTGTCATTTCGGTTAAGAGATGTTTGCCATTATAAACTACTTCATCTGGCACATTAGGATCTATGCTCTCCGGATATTTTTCTTTGTAAATTTTTTGAAGCATTTCATGTCGTGCACTGGTCAATCCGTTGCTTCCCATGCCGCTATTATAGCTATTTTCATAGCTTGCTTGACCATAGCTTGCCAATGAAACTATGACATCACCCACATCCATTTTTTCTGTGGTAATTAGTTTGCTTCGCTCCATTCTGCACGACATGGTACCGTCTACAATCACTGTTCTCACCACATCGCCTACATCGGCTGTTTCTCCACCCATCAAATGAACTTGTATGCCATATTGAGCTAGCGTATCAAAATAGCTTTGGGTGCCATTGATAATACGGGATATCACTTCAGCCGGAATCAAATTTTTGTTTCTACCAATCGTAGAGGAATACGTAAATGGGCCTACTGCACCCACACAAAGCATATCATCTATGTTCATCACAATAGAGTCAATAGCAATACCTTCCCATACGCTTAAGTCGCCCGTTTCTTTCCAATAAATATAAGCTAGCGAAGATTTTGTACCTGCGCCATCGGCATGCATGATATTGCAATAAGCCTCGTCGCCGCCCCAATAATCTGGATATATTTTGCAAAACGCATTTGGGTATAAGCCTTTATCTAAATTGGCAATTGCTTTATGCACGTCTTCTTTTTGTGCAGATACTCCTCTTAAATTATATCTATTATTAGTATTCATAAAATTTTATTTAGATGCGTTGGTCCATATTTGTGCTAAGTGAACAAGAATTTCGCATGCTTTTTCCATGTCTTGTACACTCACATATTCTTGTTTAGAGTGGATGCCCATTTCTCCGGTAAAAATATTAGGGCAAGGAAGGCCCATAAAAGATAAACGAGAGCCATCGGTACCGCCTCTAATTTTCATTATTTCGGGCTCAATGCCAGCTTTTTTATAAGCTTGTGCAGCATATTCCATAACTTCTGGATGTTGATCCAGCACTTCTCTCATATTTCTATATTGCTCTTGCACCGTCAAGGATGTTTCTATGCCTGGGAAAGCCGCCTCTGTTTCCTTCAAAAGTGAGCGTAATCGATCTTCGTGTTCTTGTAGTTTATGTGTGTCAAAATCACGCACAATAAATTGTACTGTTGCCTCTTCCAAAACACCATCTATATGCATTGGATGCACAAAACCTTCATTGCCTTCAGTAGCTTCTGGGCACCATGAAGTAGTAGGTAATAAATCTACAAAATGAGCTGCTGCTTTTAAAGCACTTACCATTTTGCCTTTTGCATATCCTGGATGAGCACTAATACCTTTAAATTTTGCCGTAGCGCCATTAGCAGAAAATGATTCTCCTTCCAAATGGCCGCGTTCTCCTCCGTCTAAAGTGTACCCAAAGTCGGCGCCTAATTGTTGCATGTCAATTTTAGCTACACCTTTTCCTACTTCCTCATCTGGGGTAAATAATATTCTGATAAGGCCATGTTCCAATTCTGGATGTGTAATTAAATAATTAGCTACATCCATGATAATTGCCACGCCCGCTTTATCATCTGCCCCTAAAAGAG
>CAMBYG010000017.1 GCA_945872085.1 Chitinophaga pinensis
AACCGATTGCATTAATAGCATTGCCATAACCACAAACTTCACAAGCATTGCTTACGAAATAAAAAAAAACAAAATACGAATACAGCAACTAACTTTCTCATTTTAAATTTTACTAAACGCAAAATTAAATCTTAATTGACAAGTAAGCCTATTTAATGTAATGAGATTTATCATTTTCTCAACATTATTCTACATCCAAAGGATTCTGTTTTGCTTGAAGACACTTGCTTACCTGTCAATAATTGATTTAAAGCAATCGCTATAAAAGGTAGTAAAGTGAATTCCTTTTTGCATTAATAAAATAATTTAAGATAAATACATCATATAGACTTTCAATTATGATATTAGTTTAAAACAAAAAAGAAATCCCTTTAAAACAAAAAAGACAATCTTTTTCAAGATTGTCTTTTTGCAATTTGTCGGGGAGACAGGATTCGAACCTGCGACCCCCTGGTCCCAAACCAGATGCGCTACCGGCCTGCGCTACTCCCCGAACATATTTAAAAACTGCTTTGCCGTAAAAGCAGCTCGCGGTGAGGGCGGGATTCGAACCCGCGGAACGGTTTGACCCGTTCGGCAGTTTAGCAAACTACTGGTATCGGCCTCTCACCCACCTCACCTACATTGTATACACAATGTTATAAAAGATCTTAATTTTAAAACTGATGTCTTAAAAAGGAATGCAAAGATACTATTTCTAAGTAAAAAAAAAAGCTTTTGTACTACTTTTTTACAAACTTGCTAATTGCACTTTTTGCTGTAGTTCTGCTACTTGCTCTTTATACTCCATATCGGTATCCATTAGGTTTTCTACCGTTTGGCAGGAGTGAATTACCGTGGTATGATCAAAGCCTCCAAAATGCTCACCTATATTTTTCAACGAACATTTCGTGAACTTTTTAGCTAAGAACATAGTGATTTGTCTTGCTTGCACCACTTCGCGTTTTCTGGTTTTAGCCAATAAACGATCGTAAGGCATATGGAAGAATTCGCAAACCATTTTTTGAATATTTTCAATAGACAACTCTTTAGAGGCCGTCTTAATGAAATTTTTCATTACTCGTTTTGCTAACTCAATATCAATTTCTTTTTTATTAAGCATGGCTTGTGCAAGCAATGCAATTAAAGCACCTTCTAGTTCGCGCACATTACTAGGCACATTATACGCAATATATTTCACTACATCTTCCGGTATATCTATACCCTCAATACCCATTTTCACTTTTAAAATCTCTTGGCGTGTTTCAAAACTTGGTGCTTGCACATCTGCATTTAATCCCCATCTAAAACGGCTCAGTAAACGCTCTTGCATGCCCTCTAAATCTTTAGGAGCCGTATCACTTGTCAATACAATTTGCTTACCACTTTGGTGCAAATGATTGAAGATAGCAAAGAAGGCATCTTGTGTTTTAGGTGCTTTTGAGAAATCGTGAATATCATCTAAGATAAGCACATCAATCATTTGATAGAAGTTGATAAAATCATTAATCGCTTGATTTTTTGCATGATCAATGTATTGATTAATGAACTTCTCCGCACTAACGTATAAAACCGTTTTATTAGGATGTAATTTTCTTACTTCGTTGCCTATTGCTTGTGCAATATGCGATTTACCCCAACCATTGCCACCAAAAATAACTAAAGGATTAAAAGAAGTAGCGCCTGGCTTTTGAGCAACATGCAAGCCTGCAGAACGAGCTACACGATTACAATCACCTTCAACAAAATTATCGAAAACAAATTTTGAATTTAGTTGCGGATCTATTTGAACTCTTTTTAAACCTGGAATAGAATACGGATTTTTTATACTACTCGGATCTTTCAAATGTGAAGGCAAATCAATCACATTGCTTTCGTGAGAAGTTTTGGAAGCTGTGCCAGCCGCCATTTTAATAGAAGCAGGTTGTTTATTGCTGCTGCTTTCCATTAAAATTCTATATTCTAATCTTGCTGTTCTCCCTAAAACGCGTTTAATTGTTTTGCCTAACAACTCCACATAATGCTCCTCTAACCACTCATAAAAAAACTGAGATGGAATTTGTAAGGTTAAAGCGCTTTGATTTAACTCTACCGCTACGATAGGTTCAAACCAAGTTTGATAAGCTCTCCAACTTACATTATCTTTTATAATACTAAGACACTTCTGCCAAACAGCTTCCGTATCTCCTAATTTTGAATATGCATCTGGCACATTATTGTTCATTTCCATCATTACTCAAAATACTATTATTGGTTAACTATTTTTATATCTAAAACTACTTTTTAAGGTAGTCCATTAATTATCCTCAATTTACCTAAAATGTGCAAAAAATCTTAATTTTTGGCAATTTTTATACAGGAGGACGAAGATGCTAACAAATTGTTGAAAAAAAAAATTTTTTTACTATTGATTATTTTGAAATAATTACAGAATGGGCTTTTGCGAGATTTTTTGTTGAAAAATTTCCAAATTCATAGTCCAAACGACCTAAGCGTAATCCTGCCCATCCTACCTGATTAATCACCACCTCTTTTCCTTGCTTATTGGTTAATACGGTAGGCTGATCTAAGAAGGTATGGGTATGGCCACCAATAATCAAATCAATATGCTCCGACTGCTTAGCTAGTATCATATCGCTGACTTTTCTACCCTCATACTCGTAGCCTAAATGCGACAAACAAATAACCATATCGCAGGCTTCTTTACGCTTCAGTAAAGCCGCTGTAGCATTGGCAATTTGAATAGGCTCTAAATAATGGGTATTTTGATATTGCGCCTCGCCAACAAGCCCCTTCAATTCAATACCTAAGCCAAACACGCCTATCTTTAAACCTCCTTTATTAAAAATCTTGTAGGGTTGCGTTTTATGCTCCAAAACCGTGTTTGTAAAATCATAATTAGCAATCAAAACTGGGAAATTGGCAAGTGGCAATTGCTTAGCAAAGCCTTCTATACCCGCATCAAAATCATGATTACCCATAGTTACCGCATCATAGCCCATCAAACTCATGGCTTTAATTTCAGGCTCGCCTTTATACAAATTGAAATACGGCGTACCTTGAAATAAATCGCCTGCATCTAGCAATAAAACATGTTCTTGCTCCGCTCTAATCTTGTTGATTAGGGCCATGCGCGCTACAACTCCACCTTCTCCTTGATGCCTACTACCATCCATAGGGAAAGGCTCTAAACGACTATGCACATCGTTAGTGTGCAGAATAGTTAATCGTTTTACATCTTCTCTAGCAAAACTCTGAAAGGGAAACTGCCCTACAGCTAACAAACCGCCACCAATAAGCGACTTTTTCAAAAAACTTCTTCTATTCTGCATAGCTGATTCTATTTTCAAGTTCGATATGATATACTTTATGCTGTTGATTAATAGCCACTAGATAATCGATAATAGCGTCTCTTATCAATATTTCTGTAAATCGTTTAGTAGCCTTTTGCATAAATTCAAAATTATCTCCACCTCTTGCTACATAATCATTAATGGCTATTTTATATACTATACTTTCATTTATAGCTTGTCCATTTACTTTAATATTTATTGCCTTTCTATCTTTTATTTGAAAACTAAGACCTGCTATTGGCCATCCTTTTCTTAAGGCAATTTGATCGCACATGGTTTGTATTTGCATGCCAGACAAACTAACAATAGCTATTTTATTTTCAAAGGGCATCACTTCATAAACAATCCCTCTTGTAATTGCTCCAGCTGCAATAAAATTAATTCTTACTCCGCCATAGTTCACTACGGAGATAACTACGGAAGTATCTATTTTTCGAGCACTTACCAATTGCGCATCCGCAATCAAATTTCCCATAGTACATTCTGGCTGCGCTTTTGTTAATGGCACATCTGAATATACTAATACACCTTGCATGATGGTATCTACTCCTTTTTTATACGGACTTAAAAAGGCTTGCATGAGAGAATCTTTCCCTTGCGCTGCATTAATGGTATAAAACTGTTCTGTATGCTTGGTGATAGTAGCCTTTGGAGAACCACATGCTATAAACAAGGCAACGCATAAGAAACTATACAAAAAGGTTAATTTATTCTTCATGTTTTATTAAATCAAATAATTAATTCCAACTTTATTATATCTTGCTCAAGATAAAATCTAATTGTGGTTTTTCAAAAATTATATTGCAGTCATGCAACGCATATTATCACCCATAAAAGAGTTCATTAAAGATAGTCGCGCTATTGGTATAGTGTTATTAACGACTACTCTTTTGTCGATTGCTATAGCCAATAGCAATGGATACAATGCTGTTGTGCATATTTTGCACCAACCTATATGCTTATTTAAACAGCTGCATTTGCCTGAGAGCCTTGGGGCTTGGATTAATGACTTCTTGATGGGATTTTACTTTTTATTGGTAGGCTTGGAGATAAAAAGGGCTTTTATAATAGGCGAATTGCGCAGCAGAAAAGCAGCTGTAGCACCTATTGTAGCTGCAATAGGAGGCATGTTGGCACCTGCGTTAATTTATTACTTTATTACGCAACAAACGATATATACACAAGGTTGGGGTATACCTATGGCAACCGATATTGCTTTTTCACTAGGGGTATTAAGTTTGCTATCTAAGCGTATACCAATAAGTGTAAAAATATTTTTAATGGCTTTAGCAATTATTGATGATTTGGGCGGCATACTCGTTATTGCTCTTTTTTATTCTCAAACTATCACCTATGCTTTTTTATTGCTATCAATGGTTTTACTTTTTATTTTATGGAAATGGCAAGGCTATTTAAAGCCCCTTTTTAATATACTATTAAGTTTTGCAATTTGGTACTGCATTCACAGAGCTGGCATACATGGTACGATTGCGGGCATCCTTGTTGCATGGTGCCTTCCTTTATCTTCTGCAGCCTATATTGAGCATAAATTACATGACTTTACAAGTTTTATAATTTTGCCCCTTTTCGTGTTTGCCAATACCTTACTACCTATCCCATCTATTGCAAGCTTCTTATCTTTCAACACCATGCAATTGGGCATAATTTATGGCTTAACCATAGGAAAACCAGTTGGAATATTATTATTTCTAGCACTCGGTATTCTATTTGGGTGGTGCCAATTGCCTAATGGGGCAAATTGGAAACACCTTTTAATAGTTGGCATTATAGCAGGTATTGGATTTACGATTTCTTTATTTATCAGCCAATTAGCCTTTACAACTATAGTAGATCAACAAGCTGCTATAATCGCTATTCTTGTTTCATTTTGCATTTCATTAATGAGCACTTTTTTAGCTTATCAATTCGTAAAAAGACGTAGTAAGTAGTCCATTATTTTTGCTCTACTAAATCCAAACCATCATAACCCATTTTATAAGTTGCTTCTAATTCAATGTATTCATTTCTTGAATTAACCGCTTCTCCAGATTGCCATTCAAAAGAAAAGTCATGAAGATCTAAGGTATACCAATGTAATTGATCTAGATTTTTATGGAATACAATTTCTTTCCCTACAGGCATATAAATTCTAACGATACAAAATTGATTTCTAAACTTTTGATAACTTGGGATATAAAGATATTTATTAATAAACAAAACGCTATCAAGTTGATTAATAGATACTTTTAATTCATTTACATATTGTGTTGCCATGTGCTGGCTAGGTCCCTTGGCACAATATAGTATTTGCGCCCTCCATGCAGTATCTAAACTAGGGTACGTTTCAATTTTAATATTACTTGTAAATTTATTTAAATCATCAGACGATAGCATATGCGCAGAGGAGTAGGCTATCGGTTTTTTATACCCAACATTTAAAAATTCTTCTTCACTCTTTGTATAAATATGAAGGGTATTATTTTTAAAATTCTGTATTGAAAATTCCTTTTTAACAATCGCTTTTGTTGAAAAGTTTTGCAGATAATTCGACCCTTCAATGATCAATACAAGCAAAGCAATAATCCAAACAAAAAACAACACTCTAGATACCCATTTAAATGGTTTTTTACTTTTACTCATAATTTTGATTGCCCAAAATAACATTCCAACAAAAGGCAACAGAACTATTGATGCTAATGCAATATATAAGTAATTTTCTCCTGAACTAAAATCTAAAAAATAAGCTATCCAAGATTGGCTATGGTGATTTTTTATAAATAATTCTAAAACCACTAATACCATTAATAATGCAAAACAAAAAATTCCAATAGCAATTATAATTTGCATCAATTTTAAAATGGGATTAATTACATTATTCAACCCATTTATTTTTTCTTTATTTTGTTTCGCATTGAATGTTGATTTTATTTTTTCTCCTAATTTATGAGCATTATCTTCTATGTTTTTTAGATCCTTATTTACCACATCTTTAATAGCATCTAAATCTACTTTCTGGCCTTTCATTTCTAATTTATCTGCTGCCGTTTTTGCTTTTGGTATGATCGCCAACATGACAAGATAAACCAATACCGACGACCCTCTCAGGGTACCTTCATACCAGAAAAAGAAACTATGCCAATGAAAAAAAGATAGTATAAACGGAACAAGAAATAAAATTCTAAAAATCCAAGCATCCATATTAAAATAGAACCCCAGACCAGCACATACCCCTCCTATTCTTTTATTATCTGGGCTTCTAAAAAGTCGTTTTTTAGTGAAAGCAGGAATGGGCTCTGAGGGCAGTATGATCCACAATAATAAATAGCACAAAAAGCCTATTCCGGTAAATAAAAATAATACACAAAACAGGCGAACGATGGTCACATCAATTTGATAACGATGTGCGATTCCAGCACAAACTCCGCCCAACATGCTTTGATTAGATGCGCGGGTCCAATTTTTATAGGGCTGTTCGCCTTCTGCAGCTGCATCATGGCTAGCAGCTTTTTGTTCCTCTTCAAAAGAAGCGGCCGCCTCTTCTGCTAGGTCATTAGGATTGCCAATGCTTGATGTGATTGTAGTAATAATTTCTTCTGTAATACACAAAGCGCCTTTCTTAATAGCGTCGCTCATCAATTCTGCAATACGCAATTCTATATCATGCATGATTTCATCTGCACTTTCTTCTTTTTTGAAATAGTCCTTAAGACTTTCAATATAATTTTTAAGTAACTCGTAAGCTGCTTCTTCGATTGTAAAAACAGCATTTTGATAATTTATTTGAATGACTTTTTTCATAATTTAATTTTTTGTAATGATTTGAACGGCATTATTTATTTCCATCCAGGTATTTTGAAGCTCCGCGTAAAATGCGCTACCCTTATCGGTAAGAGAAAAATACTTTCTTGGAGGACCAGAATTACTTTCCACCCATCTATAGCTTAGCAAATCTGCATTTTTAAGTCGGGTTAGTAAAGGATATAAGGTACCCTCTAAAATGACCAAATTGGCCGCTTTCATTTTTTCTATAATTTCCGATGGATAGACTTCCCCATTCATGATAATAGATAAAATACAATACTCTAAAACCCCCTTCTTTAACTGACTTTGCGTATTCTCAATATTCATAATTGTGCTATTTAAACACAAAAATAAATAAAATATAGTACTATGCAATACATAGTACTATATTTTTTTAAAAAAATAGCCACCCTAAGGTGGCTAAATATGATAAATTATTGATTTTTAGATACTTCTATTAATATCAAAGGCTTCGAGTTCATTAGCAACAGCTGTTAAAAAGCTTGCTCCTAGAGAACCGTCTACAACACGATGATCATAACTGAGCGATAAATACATCATATGGCGAATAGCAATTACATCTCCAGAAGGTGTTTCTAAAACCATTGGTCTTTTCTTAATGCTACCAACAGCTAAAATAGCTACTTGGGGTTGATTAATAATCGGCGTACCCATAAGACTACCAAAGGTACCCACATTGGTCATGGTAAAGGTACCGCCTTGGGTATCATCTGCCTTTAATTTGTTATTACGAGCAGCATTAGCCAATCCATTTACATCTTTACTTAACCCAATTAAATTCTTAGTATCTGCATTTCTAATAACCGGCACAATCAAATTGCCGGAAGGCAATGCAGTGGCCATACCAATATTAATATCCTTTTTAACAATAATATTATTGCCATCTACGCTTACGTTAATCATTGGATATTTACGTATACAATTCGCAATAGCCTCAATGAAAATTGGGGTAAAGGTGATTTTTTCACCATACTGCTTCTCAAATTTTGCTTTATTAGCATCTCTCCACTTAACAATATTAGTAACATCCGCTTCTGTGAAACTAGTAACATGCGGAGAAGTAGCCTTACTTCTTACCATATGATCAGCAATAAGCTTACGCATACGATCCATTTCAATAATCTCTACATTTCCAGATGGAGTACTTGTGCTTGTTGTCGAAACAGTTGCAGAAGCTGCTGGTGCCGCTGTTACTGCAGGTGCAGGAGTTGGTGCCGGAGTAGCAACAGGCGTAGCAGAACGATTAGCAACATATTGTAAAATATCCTTCTTAGTTACTCTTCCCTCATTGCCAGTACCTGGAATTTGCTCCAATTCTGCCATACTAATATGTTCTGTAGCTGCAATATTTAAGACTAATGGCGAATAAAAACGAGCACCATCAGCATTGGATATAGAAGCGACAGAAGCCGTATTTTGCGTAGTCACAACAGGTGCTGCAACAATAGGTGCAGGTTGTGGAGCAGGTGTAGGAGCAGCCGCAGCAACTGGAGCTGCAACGCTTGCGCCAGCCGCATCGGTATTGATTTGTGCAATAACCGTACCTACTGGAACTACATCATTTACATTAAAAAGGATAGCAGTAATAGTGCCCGCAGCTGTAGAAGGAACTTCGCTATCTACTTTATCGGTAGCAATTTCAAGCATTGTTTCATCCATTTTAATAGCATCGCCTACTTGCTTATGCCATTTTAAAATGGTTGCCTCCATAATACTTTCACCCATTTTGGGCATTACTAAATCTACTATTGCCATAAAAATATAATTCTATTGGGTGTAAAAATAATCAAAAAGAAATAATAAGTAATATTTTGTTTGTTTTGTTAATACACAGCATCTCTAAAGTCCCTTCTTCTCAGCAATTTCAGGTCTTGTAAAATGGCAGATTTAACATTGAGGGTAAAACTGTAACTTTTTCTTGGTCCAAATGGAATGGCATTAATGCGCATTTCCCAACAATGCAAATCTCTATAAATATCGATAGATGTAAACGTCAATTGCTTATATATAAAATCATAGCCCGAACTAAATGCTATTTTAAAATTTTTGGTCAAATTAAAATCACCACTCATCATCAAGGTCTGCGAAAAAACTAGGGTGTCTTTATTGATAGTTTTAGTAGGCGATTTAGACAAATTAATACTGTAAGCCACGGTTAGATTCCAGGGGATATTAAAATCAATATAATTGGAATAGCCATTGTTGCTCAACAAGCGATTATTTTCCTTGTCTTTAACTTTTGTGTCTTTTTGAGTAGAATGAAAACTGGCATTTAAAGACATATTTGCACTGGCTAATTTGGCAATTTTACCATTCTCGTCCCATAATAATTGTGGTTTTCTTCTTCCATTCACATAGTCGTAAGCATAAGGGTCATAAACTGCACCTGCTGCAATTCCTATATGCTGAAACAAATTTGTTCTAAATCCTGCCGTAATCACACTCCAATTAAAAGAATCGGCAGCTATATTGTAAGCCGAGCTGAAGGACAATCCGTCTATAATAGATACATTTTTAGTTCCGGAGGCCGAATCTTTTCCATTCCTCACTTTCAACTGCACATTATTTTGAATATTGAAATTGATCGAACTATTGATTTTTCCATATTGATTTAATCCCGGCACACCTATTAATGATTTTTCATAAGGCGACATGTAATACCTTCTTTGAGAAGTATCCATTCTACTCAAATAATAATAATTGAAGGGTGCTGTTGCGTAGTCGGGAATAAATCCAGCTCCTATACTGGGCGTTATAACATGTCTAATGCCAGCAATTTTTCCTTTCTTAAAAAAATGAACGCCATATATGCGAGAAGAAATAGTAGCTGAAGCGCTTATATCTCTAGCCGCAAAAAAACCATTTTGGTTTACCGTATCTATTTTGGCAGTTAGATCATTAAATGATTTTTCGTTTCGCTCTGTAAGCCAATATTCGGTATAATTAATATTCGTAGAGAAATTGAAAAAGCGTAAAATATTGGTAGAAAATCCAATAGGGAGCACATGTTTCATGCCATTTCTAAAATCGGATAAGGACACTGCATTGATGTTAAAGCTGGTATCGTAAAAAGTTAATTGGTTCAACATCGTCATGTTGTAACTCATATTGATTTTATCATACCAATGGGAAGTAGCTGATTTTTTACTTTGAAAGGGATTGAAAGAACCTAAATAAAAATTCATTTCCGGCAAGGTTACATTCACTTGTCGGGTACGTGTATTTTGACTATGACGAGCACTAATAGTTAGGGAATAAGGTTTGTTAATCCAATTCTTAGAAAATGAAATATTAGATTGAAACTGATTATTAAGTATTTGATCTGCACTATAACTATTATTGGCATAAAAAGATGACGAGCCGGCCACCACATTAGCACTAAAATTCATGCCTGGTGTGGCTTTTGCATCTACCTGATGGCGCCAGTTAATCATAAAATCTTTTGTAAGCGAGCTAGTGCTCTCATATACTTCACCTATTTTGTTATAAGCATAGGACAAAGAAATACCACCATTATAATGATATCGTTTATTATAATTTGAAATAGCACTTGCTCCCCAACTTCCCTTTGAATAGATATTAGTTAAAAATAATAAATCAATATGTCTGTTCAGATTAAAATAATATCCGCCATTGGTAATGCCCAATCCTCTTTGCACTTCCATGGTATACCCTGGAATTTTAAAACCCGACGATTGCTGTTTAGCTATGGGAAAAACGCCAAAAGGAAGAAATAATGGCGTGGGAATATCTGCGATCATTAAATTGGCTGTACCTGTAGCAATAATTTTATCGGGTACTACTTTTATTTTCTTAGCCCTTATGCCAAAATGTGGATGCTCTAAAGCGCAAGTAGTGTATATATTTTGCCAACCATAAATCGATTGGTCTGCATTTCTTTTTACTTGATCACTTATAACAAAACCTTCACCATACTGTGAATGCGCATTTCGGACTATAGCTTTTTTAAGTTTGAAATTATAAATAAGTGAATCGTAAGTAAACGATTCTGAACCTTGCTTAAACAAAGGCTTTTTTTTGCTCATTTCTTTATTGGAATCTAAAGAAGGCAAGGCCTTAATTTGTTGATTAGATTGATTATAATCTAATTTTCCCGATTGCAAAACAATGTCCTCATATTGTAATTCGGCAGCCCCAAATAATAAAAAACGATTATTTGCCACATCCATAATTGCCGAATCTTTAGCTTGCGTAACCACTTTTGCGGGCAAGGCATCTGAGGAAATTTTGATACCCAACGTATACGCTAATTGATCTGTTTTACTCATTTTATTGAAAACAGAATCAGGAATTACAACTTTTGCAACGGCTTCCGAGACAAGGGTATCTGTATGCGAATGGAACTCCGTTTCATTTTGAAGTGTATCCTTTTTTTTAGCTGCAAGAGAGGCATTAATATTCTTTTGCTGTTTTTGTTTTGAACCTAATTGCTTTTGCTGCGCACTGGTTTGTTTTACTAAAAAAATGCAAAAAAACAACAATACCCCAAAAAAGGAATTGATTTTGTAAAATTTTGAAGTATTTTTAGGTTTTGGGGTCATGTATATTGGCAACAAAAATAAATATTCCAAGCTGATATTTAAGAACAAACCCATTTTATTAACAAAGTATATGAAATTCTATATAAAACTGTTTTTATTTCTTTTTGCCTTTTCGCCAATATTTGCTTTAGCGGCTGGTAAAGGATTGCATAAAATTGTTATTGACGCTGGGCATGGCGGCAGCGATGCTGGTGCTGGCGGAAAATTTTCTCATGAAAAGGATCTAACCTTAGCTATTTCGTTAAGATTGGGCGCTTTAATAGAAAGGAATTTGAAAAATGTAGAAGTTATATATACAAGAACAACGGATATTTACCCAAGTTTGAAAGAGCGCCACCGCATTGCTAATCAAGCCAATGCAGATTTATTTATTTCTATACATATCAATTCTTCCAGAGGAACTACAGAGCGTATTTTTCAGGGTTACAAAACCATTAAAAAGAAGAAAAAGAGAGTGCAGGTACCTGTTTATAAAGTAATACACCATCACGAAACCACTGCATCTGGCACTGAAGTGCAAATTCTTGGGCTACATAGAGCAGGGCAAAAAGCAACGGCAATGACCAGCAATACCGATAATGTGGAAGAAGAAGTAGGCATGCTTGATGTAAATGATCCTCAAACTGCAATAATCATAGCGCAATACCTTCAAGCTTTCCAAGGCAACAGTGTATTATTGGGCACCTATATACAACAAGAATTTAGCACTCAAGGCAGAACGGATAGGGGTGTAAAACAAATGGGCTTGGAAGTATTGGCAGGAAGTGCTATGCCAGGCGTATTAGTAGAATGTGGTTTTATCAACAATCCAAGCGAAGAAGAATATATGAATTCAGAAGTTGGACTCGATGAAATTGCTAGAGCCATATTCAATGGTGTACGTGCTTATAAAGCAGAAATTGAAAAAAATTAAGCTCAAATTTTGAATAATTATCAAGTTTAGCCTATCTTTAAAACTTATAACTACCATTTTTTCAGGATGAAAACTACTTTAAAATCATTTTTATTTACCACGTTAGGAGTTGCAGGTATATTTACAGCTATGCTGTACCAATCTTGTACTCAAGAAAAATGCCAATCTATCGTTTGTGCTTATGGTGGGGTTTGTAGAGATGGCGCTTGTTTATGCCCAACGGGTTATGAAGGTTATCAATGCGAAACGATGACACGCGACCGTTTTAAAGGCGTTTGGATGGTAACTGAAGATGGATCAATCTCTAATAACGTTGCCTATGCTGTATCTGTTGAAAATGGAGTAGCAAAAAATGAAGTAATTATTAAATCTTTCAGAAATTCACTTACCCAATCTGTTGTAGCTACTGTAAAAGGAGATACGATGTATATTGCACAACAATTAGTAAATGGCAATACCATAGAAGGAAAGGGCTTTATTACCAAAGATTTATTTTACGGTAAAAACGGCTTAATGCATGTAAACTATTATATTATCGATGCTAATGGTAATGTTGATAATTTTGCTTGGCCTACTTATGTAGGTGGTAAAACATCTATTTGGAATAAATAATTATACAGATGAAAAAGAAAAAGCGCATTGACAACAATGCGCTTTTTTTATGTTGGTAATTAATTGCTATTACTTAATATCCTTTTTTATTTTCCTATTGTAAAAGGATAGGAAAAATCCAATGACCATTACCACAACACCCAACCACAAAACATTGATATAAGGAAAGATCAATGCTTTCATAACAATATAATCATCTTTACTATTGTTCTGTTTTATGGCAATATCAGCAGTTTCATCTTTAGGATTAATCTTGGCAAACTGCATAATTAATTGCATAGAAGACAAGGTGTCATTTATAAAAATTTCTTCTTGTCCGTGAATTAGATAAATAGGTAAGGCTTCTATTTGTTTTCCCTTCAAGTTATATACAGCTAGTTTTGCACCTACAGCTATATCTCCAGCCTGGGTGTTAACATTTCGTTGCTCCAATTGTGTGGTAAATCCTTCAAAAATAGCAAAGCCATTATTTACGAAAATACTATCCCCTTTTTTTACAACGGTATGTTTGAAACTGTTGGTGTCATTTTTCTTAGAAGGGTCTATAACAGAAGTTACATAGGTGAATATATCTTTATGTATATAATGTTTGGAAGCTGGGTTAGCAATTAATCCAGATTTGCCTTTAGAATTGATAAATGCATCGGGATATAAATTAAATGCCTCTACTACTTTTTGAGAAGCACTATCTCTAACTTCATAATGTACTTTAAAAAATGTTCTGGGATCGGATACACTAGTTGAATCGCCTTGATAGGTAACCAAATAGGGACCCATTGCTATCGGTGTATTTCTAAACAACAAAACATTTTCTTGACTTTCTTTCACCTTTTCCTGCATCGTTTTCTGTCCTAAATCAATAAATACACCCATGGTATTTATAGAAAGTACTTCCTTTTTAAAAGAAGATAAAACGATACCTAAAATGACTAAAGCAAATCCAAGATGAGAAATGGCTGGACCCATTTTCTTAAATACCCCTTTCTGATTATAAATAGCGTAATATACACTTGCTACGACACCGAAGCAGGCTGCATATAACAATAAAAATACAGGAACCTCATTTATAGTTTCTGCATATGCAATGGCAATGGCAACTAAAAGGCTTATTGATTTAATAATCGCAAATCTCTTTAGCAATGGCTTCCAATCGGAGTTCTTGAATTTTAAGAATAAGGTGCTTGCAGATAAAAAGGTAATAAGTATAGCCAACCAAATTTGAATAGCATTATAATGCTGCACGGGGTCATTAGGAGGCGCAACCTCTTTGCCGCTTATCCACTTTACTAGAGGCGCCCAAACCGGAATAGAAGTGGTCAAAATAATTTGAATAGACGATAAGAAAATAATAAAGGCACCAATAAACATCCAAAACTCTCTAGATAGCAAGGCTTCTTCCTGTTCAATTTTTGGAAATAGTTTACGGCGATATATATACAGAACTATACCCGGGATTAAAACTATTGATAACACCATTAATAAATGCCATAACAAAGAGCTACCCTCTCCTGTAAAGGCATGCACCGAGGTATCGCCTAAAATACCCGTTCTGGTTAAGAATGTAGAGTACCAAATAAACGCATACGTTAAAATAAACAAGATTAAACTTACCCCTAAAGATCGTTGTGTAGCTTTAAATATCACAATAGTATGCAAAGCCGCTACCAACAATAACCAAGGCACTAAAGAAGCATTCTCTACAGGATCCCATGCCCAATATCCACCGAAGGTTAAGGATTCATATGCCCAAGCACCACCCATCATTATACCTAAACCCAAAATTCCACCGGCAACTAAAGACCAATTGATGATAGGCTTAATAAAATGAACAAACTCCCCTTTCCAAAGTGCGGCTATTGCATAAGCAAATGGAATAAGCGTAAGTGCAAATCCTAAAAATAAGATAGGCGGATGAATAACCATCCAATAGTTTTGCAATAACTCATTTAAGCCATTCCCATCTTTAATATACTGCATATAATCGGGCTGTGAAAAAATAGGAGCACCTTGCATTTGATTTCTCAACAAAGCAAAAGGGCTTGTTCCTATTTTAACGCTCTCGGTGATATAAATACCCAACAACATAGTGCTGAGACATGCTTGTATAATACCTACAACTGTCATTGTGCGGGCTTGCAAGCTATCTGATTTGTATAAAATAAATAAACCTAAAATAGAATGCCAAAGCATCCAAAGTAAGAATGAACCCTGCTGCCCTTCCCAAAAACAAGACAATAAGTATTTAGTAGGTAAGGCTAAGGAAGAATGCTCATAGGCGTAGTTATATTCAAAATAATGCTTATAAATAATAAAATATAGTGTAAAAAACACGCCCCATACCATAAGCACATGCACCATAAATAACTTACGAGCTATAGATAGCCACGAGGAAGCCGAAGTTGGATCTTGTTGTTCAAATTTTGCTGCATTAAAAAAAGCAAAGGCACTAAATAAAGAAGCAACAAAAGCGCTTATTACCATCAAATGACCTAATTGGCCAGGCAATAGATGTTCGTTTAAGAATGTAGTATTCAAGAATAGTGAGTTTAGAAAGTAGAATTAGTTATTGCCTAAAGCAACTTGATCTTTTTTGTATTTAGACGGGCATTTCATTTGTATTTTGGAACATCGAAAAACAGCGCCATCCATATAGCCCATCATAACTATTTGCTCCGATTTTTCGATATCAATGGGTTTGGCACCATTAAAGACAACTTGATTTACTGCACCAGCCTTATCTTTCACATAAAAAGTAAAATGATTTGCATCTACAACGGGATCATAAATCATGGCTTTGTCTTTTTCTAAAAAGCCTATTACATGAATCTTTTTTGTAGGATTTTTAGCCGCCGAAGCAAAGGTTTCATAGGTACTAAAATCTCCAAACATGGCCACAATAGCCCCTACCCCTAGTGCAATTAAAACCAATAAAATTATATGCATCCTTTTCATAAAACCTTTCGCTATCTGATAAATAAAAATTTTGCAACAAAAATACTAAATAAACGCATTGTTTGAATTTAGTTTATACATTTGCTCCCGTATTTTATTATTTATCTTTTTCCCATGTCCATTTTAAACACTTTCGACCCAAATTCTGTTGGCTTAAGCTCTAATACCATTTTTGGTTTGCCTTTTACTGAAGAGAATGCGCTACTTTGTTTATTACCCGTTCCATGGGAAGTTTCCGTATCCTACAGAGAAGGCGCTGCAAGAGGACCAGAAAATATCTTTAAAGCATCTATGCAAGTAGATCTTTACGACCCAGATGTTACCGATGCATGGCAAAAAGGCATCTTTATGGTGCCCATAGATAAAACACTAAGAAAGAAAAGTGATTTTCTGCGTCAGTGTGCAGAATTAATTATTGCGCATTTATGCGAAGGTGGAAATGTAGAGGACAATGTGCAATTGAATGGAAAATTAAATGAAGTCAATGAAGGTTGTCAATTCATGAATGATTGGGTTTATAATCATACAAAAAAATTACTTGCAAAAGGAAAACGCGTTGGCTTAATTGGCGGCGATCATAGTACACCCCTAGGTTATTTAAAGGCTTTGAGCGAACAGCATGAATCCTTTGGTATTTTACAAATAGATGCGCATGCCGACTTGCGTGTGGCATACGAAGGGTTTAATTACTCCCATGCGTCGGTGATGTATAATGTACTTCAAGAAATACCACAAATGAAAAAATTAGTTCAAGTGGGTATTCGCGATTACTGCGATGACGAACTAATTTTAATTCAACAAAACCCTCAACGCATAAGTACCTTCTTTGATAAAAACATTAAAGAACAACAATATGAAGGTATCACTTGGAGAGAACAATGCCTACAAATCATTGACGAACTCCCACAAAAAGTATATATCAGTTTTGATATTGATGGTTTAGATCCAAAACTTTGTCCGAATACCGGAACGCCTGTTCCTGGGGGATTTGAAGTAGAACAAATCTATTATCTATTCAAACTACTTAAACAAAGTGGTAAAGAAATTATTGGTTTCGACTTAAATGAGGTTTCCTGCGGCGAGCACATGGAAGACGGTATTGATGCTATTGTAGGTGCACGTGTTTTATACAAAATGTGCAACTGGCTTTTAGCGTAGTATTATTTTTTCAAAAGGGCTTTAAAAGCTAAAAGTAAAAATCTAAGATTCCCCACAGTATAGCGTTTCCAAAGACGTTTTGGCTCTTTATAGAATCTATAAAGCCACTCAAAACCTAATTGTGTAATCCACTGGGGTGCACGCGCTTTATATCCATGATAAAATTCAAAGGACGCGCCTAAATAGGCAATTATTAATTGCTTTCCCGGATACTGTTGCTCATACAGCCGGGCAACTTGTATTCCAATCAAACTTTGCTTAGGATCTCCTAAGCCGACAAACAAAAACTGGCTATTTTGAGCGCTTAATAATTGACATATATCGTGCGCAAGAAAATTAATATATGCCTCATCTGCTGCATCAAAAAATGCAGGGGTGCAAACATTGCAAGCAGGATATTCCTGACAAAACAAATTACCTAATTGTGTGTTTGGCAAAACAAAAGTAGCCGCTAAGTGTTCTTGCTTAATGCGCGCCCACAAAACAGGAAACAAATCACTTCCGGTTAATCTTGCTTTCAGCGCATTTTTATATTTCAATTTACTCAACCAGACAATAGGCATGCCATCTGGTAACACCCATTTTGCCGATTGTGCAAAATGCAAAAGCGATTCCTTCCCTTTTTTACTAAGCTCTTGCAATAGATAAGCGTTAGGCGTAACTATATGCTGCACGGAGTTGCCAGTTTGAATAGTACGCATAACATCATCAACAACTTCAGACACATGAAAAGCGCTTATAAAATCAAAGCCAAAAATTTTACAGGTTTGCATACTGATTCGGTTTAAAATATCCAAGCAAGATTCCTTTCACACCCCAATACAATGCCTTTAAATTTCCCTTAGTTCTTACTATGCTAATACCCAAAAGCGCAAAGGCATTCCAAGTGCGTAATACAAAAGAATGATACTTATAGGAAAATTTCATAGCGGAGGTATTATAATAATAGTAAAATAAATGATGTGCATTGGCCGTGCTCATAGAGCCTTTATGGTATACTTTACTTTGCACCACTAATTCATTGCCATATCCTAATTTCGCAGCTCGCACTTGCCAATCATGCTCTTCAGCATACAAGAAAAAACGCTCGTCTAATAATCCTATGCGCTCAATCATTGCATAACGAATTAATAAACTAGCACCGTGCTGAAAAATATGCTTATCCTTAATTATATAATCCTTTGCATCATCCCATAGTTCATTTTTGAATTGCAATTTAGCAACTGCAAAAAATGGATGATATTTAACTGCACAGCATTGAATTTTATTTCGTTGCACATAGTCCATTATCACAGAGCCAGCGAATCCTAAATCTGGCTGCTGCAACAACCGATCTTCTAAATAAGTAAGCGCCTTATCTTCCGGCATTGCATCATTATTTAATAACCAAATAAAATCGAATGTATTGGGCATTAAAGAACGAATCACTTTATTTATAGCTTTGGCAAAACCGTCATTTGTTGATGATGCAATTAATTGCAATCGATCATGGTTATATTCATATTTTGCTTGCCAATGAACAGCTTGCAAAGAAGTACAAGCTTCAACAATTTGCTGCTTTGATTGATCTGTAGATCCATTATCTATGAGGGCTATGTGTGCATTACTGGTATTCCATACCTGCTCTACCAGCAAATTGGTATCCGCAGCTGCATTCCAATTAATAATGATACAAAGTGTTTTAGCCATTGCTGAGTATAGTTAAGTAAGCGCGTTTAAAAACCAATTTTACAATTCGATATCCATTATAAACTTGCTTGAATGGATTGATCATAGCCATAAAGTAAATTCTAAGGCGTAATGCATCTTTATTTAGTTGTAGCTTTTTACTCATTAGACTAGCATGCCCAAACCTTATTAAGGTAGCCGAATTAGCGGTATCCAAACCGATGATTTGCCCTTCTTGTTTAGTAAACTCAAACCAAAATTTCCAATCTTCATAGGTTTTATACTGAGCATCGAATCGCAAACTACCCATTTTATGAACAGGGATAAGCGGAGCAGAGATCGTAAAAATATTATCTTTTATGAGTTGCGCTCTACAAAATAAAGACGACCAATTAATTGGCTGTATAGTTGTTTTTTCTTTTTGCTTAGATGTAAATAACTGTTGCGGATGATCACTTTCAAAAAAATAAGAAGGGGCAACACACATCAACAAATCTCTATTATTTTGAAAGGCGGCTATCTGATGTTTTAATTTATCAACTTCTAAAAGATCATCACCATCTAAAAACTGCAAATAGTTGCCCGTGATTAATGCTAATGCGGTATTGCGAGCAACTGCAACACCCTGATTTTGTTGATATACATACCTAAAACGACTATCTAAATCAACAAATGATTTTGCTAATACACCTGTACCGTCGGTAGATCCATCATCAACAACAATACATTCCCAATTATTATAAGACTGCTGCCATACACTTTCTAAGCAGGCTTTCAAGTAAGCTGCATAATTATAACACGTAACTATAATACTAACTTTATAATCCATCTTGAGAAATTAAAAGAGCTTTTTTCATTTGCTGTTTATAAAACAAAAAATAAAACAAGGCTAGATAGAGCAGCGATACAATAATAACTTTCCATAACCAGAAAACAGGAAGCCATAATGCTAAAATATAAAGCAGTGTTGCTATCAATAAGGTTTTTAAGTAGGGCATTAATCGCAATTGCAAATGAGGTTCTTTAACCCAAACATAATAACAAACAAATTGCACGGAAGTACTTGCTAAATAAGCAATAGCAGCACCTAGAGCATTGTAGTATTTGATCAATACAATATTCAATGCTATATTCACCACACTTGCTAAAGCAGAAATTTTTAGAGTTAATTTAATATTCCCTTTTGCAAATACAATGGTCCATAAGAAATTAGTGATATAAGCCATGGGCAAACAGAAAGAAAGAATGGCATAGATACCTTTGGTACTTTCTCCATATTTGTTTTGAGTCATAATATTAACTACATCTACCCAACAAATATTTAAGATTAGTGGTATAAGCATAGCAAGCCAGCTTTCTAATTGCCACAACATGTTCAATTCCTTCACAACACTAATTTCATAAGCATGACTTTTAGCTAATATTCTAGAGACTTTTGGCAATAATACAGGCGCTATAATTAGTAAGGGTATTCGAGACGACTCAAAAGCTTTGTAGGCAAAACTATAATCGGCAACAAAAACACTGGTACTTATAAAGCCCAACAAAATCCAATCGACACGCGCCAAGGACGACTCCAAGAAAATAACACCCAGCTGTGGCAACGATTCTTTTACTAATGACATATAAGCGTTCCAATTAAAGCTAGGCAATACCCAATGCCCCGTTAAATGAGCAGCTGATAAAAAAGCAAATAATACTTCGACTACAGCAACACCCACATATAAAAAAGCAATATTACCAATGGTTACGGCATGAATTTGAATTAGAAAAAATAAACCAATTACGCGCACCACATTGGCTATGATACCCATAAAAGCAAGATGCCAAAAACGCTCTTTAGCATTAGCCAATTGCTTAAAACAAGAAGCAATATAAGTGCATATAAAGCTTATAAAAACAGCAATGAGTAAAAAATGAACTTGGAAAAAGGAAGGAAAATAGACACGAGATACTAATAACAAAAAAATGGATAATATACCCATAACCAATGCATGTGTTAAGTAAATGCCCGTAGTAGAAGCAACGGACATGCCTGCAGAAATCCGACGAACAATGACATGGTCAAATCCAAAAGTAGCCAACAAGGTAAAGGTAGTACTTAAGGCTATAGACAAATTTAACTCACCAAAAAGCTGCTTATCTATGTAATAAGCGGCAAGCATAAAGAATCCTAAACCAAACAATTGATTTACGATAATTTGGAAGCCACTTGCCGATAAACTTTTTAGATGATTAATATTCATGTAAGAAGGTTAAAAGTACAAATTTTTGCTTGTTTTTTAAAAAATAGATTAATACTGTATCTTAGTGTTTTAGTAGCACTAAAAATCCATGCAAACATGCCAACAGCGTCGCTTACAAAAACAACCCAATTAACCAATAAGCTCTTCAAAGCTTGTTTATACTTGGTAGCTCTAACGATCCCTATGTATTACCGAATTAATGCAATGGCTGTTGTTTTGTTGGCCATAAGCTGGATACTTACAGATGATTTTAAAGCCACCCTTACACAATTAAAAAAACGACCATTACTTATTGGCTGGATCATATGGTATGGGCTACATGCTATAAGTTATTTTTATAGCGATGATAAAACAATAGCAGGTGCCGACTTAGAATCAAAATTATCAATCCTTCTATTGCCATTAATAATTGGAACACAAAGCAAAGATAACGAGGCGCAATTAAAAGGGGTTTTTACAAGCTTTTTACTAGGCTTAATCACCATTTGTTTCCTTAGCATTAGCAGTAGCTTTCTGGCGTATCAAGAAGATCATCAAGTATCCCATTTCTTTTACCACAATCTTGTGCATTTTGCAGACGCCAATGCCGTTTATATGTCGTGGTATGTGCTTACAGGTATAGCCATTTTATTATTAGCGCCTTCTAGTTTCTACTTTACAAAAAATAAAAGTATACAAATTACAACTATCGTTATACTGGAGCTATTTTTATTAATGCTATCGGCACGAATGGTGCTCCTCTGCCAATTTGCTATTGTTCTGCCCATACTCATTTACCAAAGCACTAAAAAGGATTTCAAAAAAGGACTTATCAACAGCGGTTTTGCCATTATATTATTGGCTATTTACGGCATTATTTTTCTTACCAACAATCCAATTAAGGAGCGCTTTAAGGAAATGACGCCTTCTCAAACAAAAAATTGGGTTTCTAAAGAAGATCCAAGTAAACAACAATTCAACAATTTTACTTTGCGCATTTTCATCTGGAAAACATCCATGGAAAGCATTCAACAAGAACATTTATATTGGTATGGATCGGGCATAGGCGATGTAGCTGCCATTCAACAAAAAACAATTGAAAAACATAATTTTGAATTAAACGAAGGCAATAGAGCTAAAAAAATATGGGAGTTTAATATGCACAACATGTATATCCAAGAGCTGTTTATGTTGGGAGTTATTGGATTACTAACATTCCTCTTTATTTTATGCAGACCTTTATTTTTACAATTTCCAACTCCTTACAAATGGTTGTTTTGGTCGTTTCAATTAACAAGTATTGCTGTCTTTTTTATAGAGTCGGCTCTTCAAACGCAAGCAGGTATAATATTCTTTAGTTTCTTCTCCATGCTGTTTTTGCAACATTATTATTCCAGTAAAGAAACCAATCAAACTGTTTAGCAAAATGACTTCTACCCAACGCTTTACTGAAATACGTATATTTTTAACTTCCTTACCAACTCACCAAGCTTATAAAAAGAATCAGCCTTATTTATTAGCTAAACGGATTATTGATATAATAGTAGCCAGTAGTATACTTCTTCTTATTATGCCTTGGCTTACGCCCCTTGTGGCTATATTGATAAAACTCAATTCAAAAGGGTCTGTTTTTTTCGTACAAAAAAGAACCGGCAAGGACAACCAAACATTTCATTGTATAAAGTTTAGGACAATGAAAATAAACAAAGAAGCCGATACGCAGCAAGCCATAACCAATGATCTACGCATCACCCGACTAGGAAAAATATTGCGCCTTACCCATATTGATGAACTGCCCCAATTATTAAATGTATTAATGGGCACCATGAGTATTGTTGGCCCAAGACCACATATGCTATACCATACCGAAGTATACTCAAAATCTTATACTTATTATTTATTGCGCCACGAATCAAAACCTGGGATGACAGGCATGGCTCAAATAAAAGGATATTTAGGAGAAATTATTACGCCAAGAGATCTGAAAAAAAGAGTCTTATGGGATATCTATTATAATAAAAATGCTAGCATTCGATTGGATATCTACATCGCTTTCACCACCTTGCAGCAAATTATAAACAAACTCATCAAGTAGCTTATACCAGCTTACGAATAACTTCTTGTAAGGTTCCAAATGAATTTTCGGTGATATAGGCATTTATTTTACATAATGGCACCCACTCTACTGCTTCTATTTGCTCTATGGCTTGAGGTATCAATTGCTCCTTATAAGCGGTATTCATTTTAAACCAAGTCGTTTTTTTCAAGTACCAATTGCCTTTCATTTCATAAATATGCCAGGTTTCTAACAATAGCGGGCCTAATTGTAAGCCACTCACATTGGTCTCTTCTTCTACTTCTCTTAAGGCACATTCATCAATGCGCTCCCCATCGTCTAATTTACCTTTAGGCAAATCCCAAACGCCTCTTCTATAAATACATAACACCTCCTTGTTTTCATTAAAAACGGCACCACCACCCGCTTCAATGAAAATAAAAATGGATTGTAATAAATCTAATACCAAATCCCAATCCTTAGCGATAATATAACAAAGGCCTGCGTGGCCTTCTTGCTCAAAAAGAAAAGCTTTTAGTTCCTTCGGTGATGTGCTAGGCGAGTAATTAAAAACAGTCGACGCATCCATAGAAGCATCAGCAGTGTCTATTTGATTGGTCACGCAAATTTGAAGTGCGTTGAAATAAATATTTTTAAAAAATTTCATGATTTTTTTTGCAAACTTCCGTATTTGAGCGTAGGTTTGATGCATGAGTACACAAAAACACTTTGCAGAGAAGTTATTGCAAATTAAAGCTTTACAAATTAATACCCAAAAACCTTTTGTTTGGGCTTCTGGGTGGAATTCACCCGTATATTGCGATAATAGAAAAACACTTTCTTATCCTCACGTTAGAGATTTTGTAAAAAGTGAATTGGCGAATATGATATTAGAACAATTCCCAGATGCAGATGCTATTGCAGGTGTTGCAACCGCAGGCATTGCACATGGTGTAATGGCTGCCGATTTATTAAAACTACCTTTTTTATATGTTCGCTCTAAGCCAAAAGAACATGGCATGGGTAACCAAATTGAAGGTGTTTTAGAAGCTGGCCAAAAAGTAGTGGTAGTAGAGGATTTAATATCTACAGGTAAAAGTAGCTTAGAAGTTGCGGAAGTGCTACGCGCTCACGGAGCATCGGTAGTAGGCATGGTTGGCTTATTTACCTATGGTTTCCCAGAAGCTGCAACTGCATTTGAACAAGCAGATGTACCCTTATTTACCATTAGCAATTATAGCGCCTTAATGGAAGTAGCGGAAGATCAAAAAATAATATCCTCAGAAGAAAAAGCGCATTTGGAAACTTGGCGCCTATCGCCTTCAACATGGAATAAATAAACACCATGAGATACCTACAATTAGTCAGATGGAAAAATCTTGTAATTATAAGCATTACACAATTTTCCATTTGGCTTTTTTTAATTAAGCCCCTATATAGCAGCGCGCAAATTCCATTACAAGCATCTATTGTAACGCTTTTAGGTATTTTATCATCTACCTTATTTATTGCAGCGGCTGGCTATATTATCAATGATTATTTTGATATCAAGACCGATGCCATAAACAGACCCAATAAGCTTTTACTAGAAAATACCATTGATCGTAGAAAAGCAATTCTATTGCACCTCTTTCTTACTTTCATTGGAATACTTATAGGTTTAATCATCGCATTGCAACATCGCAATATACTACTTGTTGGTTTTCAAATCATAAGCAGTTTACTATTGTGGTTTTATTCTACCCGTTATAAACAATCGTATATAACCGGAAATATTTTAGTAGCTGCATTAACTAGTATTTGCATTTTAATGTTCTATTGGTACGAACCCCAATTGGCTATCCATAAAAATGCACAAACAGTACTTTTTACAACAGCTCTATTTGCTTTTACTTTAACTTGGATGCGCGAATTAGTAAAAGATATGGAAGACCTAAAAGGGGATACCATTGCAGGTTGCAACACAATGCCTATTGTGATTGGATTAAAGAAAAGTGGCAACATAGTGCAAGTTATTGGAATGATTAGTGTTGTACTTTTAGCCTTATTATCAATTTTACTTTTTAACAGTGCGCACTACTTTTTCGGTAGCTACCTGTGTATCAGTACTTGTTTACCACTCCTTATGGTAATCACTCAAGTAAATAAAGATGCTACGAGTGAGCACTACGCTCAATTGAGTAGTAGCTTGAAATTCATTATGCTATTAGGCCTTAGCAATTTATTTATCTATTATATCAATTATTAAGTAATGCCAACCTATATTTTAGCTTCTCAATCGCCACGCAGACAACAACTATTGGCTGAAATGGGAATTAGCTTTAGCGTGCAACAAGCCGATATTGACGAAACGCCTCCGGCTGATATCAATGTGTATGAAGTGCCTCAACTATTAGCGCAAAAGAAAGCAGAAAAAATTGCAAGTACACAACAAGAAGCTATTATTATTGCTGCTGACACCGTTGTGATTATTGACCATGTCATTTTAAACAAACCCAAGGATAGAGAAGACGCTAAAAAAATGTTGCAACTACTTTCTGGCACTATGCATGAAGTTGTAACTGGAGTTTGCGTTCACAAGAATGATGCAATAAATATTTTCTCAGTGATTACCAAGGTCTATTTTAAACCATTAAGCGAAACAGTTATTGATTTCTATATTGATACGTACAAACCCTTTGACAAAGCAGGTGCATATGGCATTCAAGATTGGATAGGGATTATAGGTATTGAAAAAATTGAAGGCGACTATTATAATGTTATGGGATTGCCTACCGCAAAATTGTATGATTATTTATAAAAAAAGAGCTCCGAATTTTTCGGAGCTCTTTTTTTATTTTGATTTAAACTGTTGAATAGCATTTCTTGTAAAATCGCTCAATACTAATCGGCCACTAATGCCAGCTCTTTGCACTAATAACGTATCCCAATTTTCTGTGCCTTCCCAAAAAATCTGTTTCAATTCGCCCATAGCTTCTGGACTGCTAGTAGCTAATATGGTAGCTAATTTCAGAATAGCCTCATCCATTTCTTCAATAGTAGCATGCACACTAGCATAAAGACCATTTTGTAATGCCCAAGTAGCTGACCTAAACGAACTAGCATCTATGGCTAATTGAGAAAAAGCAGATAAGCCCATTTTACGTTGCACTGCTGGGCCAACTACAAAAGGACCAATACCAACAGCTAATTCGCTGAGTTTAATAGCTGCATGCTCGGTAGCAAAAACATAATCGGCAGCCGAGGCTAATCCTACGCCTCCACCAACAGCTTTGCCTTGCACTCTTGCAATAATTAATTTACCACAAGTACGCATAGCATTAATAACCTTAGCAAAGCCACTAAAAAACACAGATCCTTGATCCATGTTTTCAATAGCTATTAACTCATCAAAAGAAGCACCCGCACAAAATGCTTTATTCCCTTCACTTTGCAAAATCAATACGCGCACTTCAGGATTAGCAGCCAGAGCAGTTATACTGTTGGCTAATTCATTTAATATAGCACCTGGCAAGGAATTACTAGCAGGATGAAAAAACGTAACTGTTCCAATATGATTATTTACCGAACTAGTTACATGACCGTTTTGTGAACTCATTTTATTTTATTTATTATTATTAAAAGTAGAATAGCCACCACAACAAACAAAATTTGAACACGTTGTTTAGATTGCTTATCTGATTTTTTATTTTCCCAAGTCGTTTTAAAAAAATAAGGAATAAAGGTAATCAGCAATACCATAAAGAGCACTTTAAAAATTCCCATGCGCTATTGCTGTTTCATTTTTACCATTGTTAAAATAGTAATAATTGCAACGGTTTCATTCGTTTGGTCGTAAACTTCTACCAGCCATTTCACAATACCTTTTGCAATATCATCAGCTGATTTTTTCTCTTGCCCGATTTTTTCTTTTACCGTTAATTTCACTCCAATGGTAGTGCCCGGATATACTGGCTTTGTAAATCTACATTCATCTATTCCATAATTAAGTAATACCGGTCCTTTTTTGGCATCTACAAACATGCCAGCAGCTTTAGATAAAATATAATAGCCATGTGCTACACGACCTTCAAAAATAGTGCCATCTAAAGAGGTAACGTCTACGTGAGCATAAAAATGATCACCACTTACATTGGCAAAATTTACGATATCTGCTTCTGTAATAGTATGCTTAGCCGTAACTAATGTTTCGCCAATTTCTAGATCCTCGAAATGTTTTTTAAACGGATGTATGTCTGTTTCTTTTTGGTCAGCACCTTGTTGATATACATTTGTAACAGCCGTAATCATGGTAGGTGAACCTTGAATAGCCGTGCGATGTAAATAATGCAACACGCCTCGTTTACCACCCATTTCTTCTCCACCACCTGCTCTTCCTGGTCCACCATGAACCAATTGAGGCATAGGTGATCCATGCCCTGTGCTTTCTTTAGCACACTCCGCATTGAGGATTAAGATACGACCATGCATTGTAGCTGCACCCAATACAAATTCTTTAGCAATTTCATTATCCTCCGTGATGATAGAACACACTAAGGAACCTTTACCCATTTTCACTAATTGGATAGCTTCTTCATTTGTGCTATAAGGCATTAAAGTAGTTACGGGTCCGAAGGCTTCAATATCGTGACAAGCAATATTTTGGAAAGGTTGCTCATTTAAAAATACGATAGGTGCGAAAAATGCGCCTTTATTTTTATCTGCACCTTTTACTTCAAACTGATCTAAACTACCAACAATAATTGTTTGGGCTTTTGCCAATTGCGCCACTTTTTCTCTTACTTCTTCCCGCTGTGCTTGTCCGGCTAATGGGCCCATACGTACCCCTTCCACACTTGGGTCTCCAATGATAGTGCTTGCTAATCGTTTTCCTAAAGCTATGTGTACTTCTTCCAATACATTAGCAGGGACAATTACTCTTCTAATAGCCGTACATTTCTGACCGGCTTTCGTAGTCATTTCTCGCACTACTTCTTTAATAAAAATGTCAAAAGTTGCAGAACCTGGCGCTACATCTAAGCCCAATACACAAGCATTTAAAGAATCTGCCTCCATATTGAAAGGCACTGCCTCTTCTATTAATCGAGGATGTGCTTTTAATTTTTTTCCCGTTTCTGCAGAACCCGTAAAGGTGACTACATCTTGACTTTCTACAAAGTCTAATATTCCCCTTGCCGATCCACAAATCAATTGCAAAGCCCCTTCCGGTAAAATGTTGGATGCGATGATTTCTTTAAAAACTACTTCCGTCAAATAAGAAGTAGCCGTAGCAGGTTTAACTATTGCGGGAACACCTGCAAACAAATTAACCGCTATTTTTTCTAACATACCCCAAACAGGAAAGTTAAAAGCATTGATATGAATGGCAACCCCTTCTTTAGGCACCATAATATGATGACCAATGAAGGTATTTTCTTTACTTAATTTTGCCGCTTCCCCATCCACATAAAAACTAGCATCCGGAAATTGTCTTCTCATAGATGCGTATGTAAATAAATTACCGATACCGCCTTCTATATCAACCCAAGAATCGGCTTTAGTAGCTCCAGTTAGTGCGCTTATTGTATAAAAATAATCCTTGCGATCATTTAAATACATAGCCAGCGCTTTCAACATTAAACCGCGCTGTTGGAAACTTAATTTTCGGAGTGCGGGAGAACCCACTTTTCTAGCATACTCCATCATGCTTCCAAAGTCTAAGCCTTCACTGGAAGCGGTATATATAGGGTCGCCATTGATGGCATTATATAAGGTTTCGCCACTAGCTACGGCATTTACCCATTTGCCTTCGGCATAATTTTGTAATACTTGTACAGACATATAATAGATTATCGAATGGTAAAGATAAAAATTAGTTTAGAGTTCTACACCAAATTGTTTTAAATGATGAACTGCATGTTTGTATAAAAGTGCATCATTTAATTTCTTATCTAAGGTGCCGAAAATGGGGTGAAATACATGAACATCTTCCTGAATAGCATATTGATTAAAATAAGTGTTCATGGCTTCTTTCAACTGCTGCAAGGCCTCTTCTACAGATGAATAGATTAAGGGCTCGAGTGCTTCTCTTAGCAATGGCGACTTAGTATTTTCTTTAAAGGGGATATCCGTCAATAAGAATGCTTGCATCTTTGCAACGCGCTCAGGTTCATGGATACAAGGCACGGGCTGTTGCTGACAAGAAACTTGAAAGGCTGCCATCATATGCTCAAGCATATGTTGATAGGTCATTTTACCCCAAAGTGGCTCTTGATTGGGATTGATTTGTTCTAACAAAAACATATACTGCTCTTTAAGAAACTGATCTTGATGTACTTGCATACTGATAATAAAATCTATTTTAATAAAACTTTACCTTACGAAATTAGGGATCAATTAGTTATTATTTACTAAATTGCCGAATATTAATTAAAGATCTACTTGAGCAAACTAGTTATCATACCAACTTACAATGAAAAAGAAAATATAGCTTCGATTATAAAAGCGGTATTTTCTTTAGAAGCGGGCTTTCATGTACTTATTGTAGATGATGGCTCACCAGATGGTACTGCAGCTATTGTAAAAGAGCTACAAGCTCAATTTCCACAGTCTTTATTTATTATCGAGCGTACAGGGAAATTAGGTTTAGGCACTGCTTATATCGCTGGATTTAAATGGGCATTAGAAAGAAATTATGCCTTCATTTTTGAAATGGATGCCGATTTCTCTCACAACCCTAAAGATCTTATACGCCTTCACAAAGCGTGCGAGTCTGGCGCAGACATGTCGGTAGGCTCTCGCTATACCAAAGGTGGTAAAGTGGTCAATTGGCCATGGGATCGAATTTTTATTTCAAAAGGAGGGGCATTATATACGCAACTCATCACTTGGATGCCTATTAAAGATCCAACAGCGGGATTTGTATGCTATACGCAAAAAGTACTGGCTACGCTACCATTAGACGATATTCAATTTATAGGCTATGCTTTTCAAATAGAAATGAAGTACCGAACCTGGAAAGCCGGTTTCAAAATTACGGAAGTACCTATCACTTTTATAGATAGAACAGAAGGCGTATCCAAAATGTCGAAAGGCATTGTTAAAGAAGCCATGATGGGCGTATGGAAAATGAAGCAGTTATAAAAAGTTGATCGCTTGGTTGCCTTCATTAAATATCAAATCCAAAACACTTAAGTTCGATAAAAAACCATTTTTACTTTCAAATAATTGATAGTATGGTTTTTGTGCAAAATCACGTTGTTGCTCCATGCGCCAATCTATTGCCACTTTACTTATTTCGATAGTATTATCTCCCATTTGTTGTATTCCTTTTTTTATTCTTAAACTATGAAATACAAAATCAATACTTGCCTTGTTAAAATCGATCAATCGATCATATTTAACAGTAAATAAGCGCTGTAATTCTAGCTCGTAATATTCAAAAAAGGGAGAACGATTGTATGCGTTTTTTATAGACTTAAAATGTTGTTGTTGCCAATCCTCCTCATTGAAAATCTGCACCTCACACATGGGTATCCGTTGGTTTCTTCCATTTAATAAGGGAATACTCAATTTTAATCGCCCATTGGCAGTAGCGATTTCATATTTATTTCTGTACGTCATTTTCCTATAAGATTCCTGATCATCTATCAAAACAGCATCGGCTTTTAGCATATCTGCACACCAAGCAATACTTGGAAAGGGCATATAGGAAGTAATTAGTAAAGACATAGAAATAAACAAAAGCATTTAGTAATTTGCATAAAATTAATAAAATGCAGAAGAGCATTTCCATTATCGTATTATTTATTTTTCTGTGCACACGATCGAGTGCAATTGAAGGATTGCATCATGCGAGTATTTTTTATGAAAAAAATGAACGCCAATTAATTCCATATATTGAAATTATAACGGAAATAAACCCCAAAACAGTTGGCTTTGTAAAAACTAAAGTTGGTCATTGGCAACAACAAGTTATTATTCAAATAGATGCGAAAGCTGATACCGGCTGGACACATCTTAAAACATACCTCTTAAAAGGCCTGGAAAGCGACAGTGCGCAAGTTGCACCCCTTTTTGATCTAAACAGAGTGTATATCCCATTAAAATCTAGCGCTTGTAGGGTAATTTTGATCGATAAAAGCAATCTGCAAAACAAACAAACCTGGGAAGATAGCATACACGTTGACCTTGAAAACACAAGCCTTGTTCATTTATCTTCCATTCAAATTATAGATAAACAAGGGCCTTTTGACAGCACTATACAAGAACCTGTTTTTTTTAAAAATGGGCTTTATCAAATTCCCAGTTCCAGTTTATTTCTGGAAAATGTAAAAACAGTTAATTGCTATGCAGAGAGTTATCAGCAACAAAACAAGGATACCATCATGTATCAGTTTTATATTTCGAAAAAAGCCTTTGGAGAAGCCATCAATCAATTAATTTATTTTGACACCCTTTTTGGCGAAGGGGTTTTTGCTCATCAAAAGACCTTTCCCATACATCAATTAAAGTCGGGCAATTATTTTTTAAACCTTATTGCCAATACCAAGGAGAATGTTGTGTTGACTAAACAATATTGTTTCTTTCAAATTCTCAATACTGCGCCCATTGAAACACCTGTAAATAAAGAAGATAGCAGTAAAGAAGAAAAACTACCTACCACTTTTTTAAACTTGGCAAATACGTTTATTGCTAAATACACCACTGCGCAATTAAAAGCAATTTTAAAAATGATTGCGCCTGTGTCTAGTGCCTTAGAGAAGGCGCAAATCAAACAATTCTTAAGCGAACCCAACGACACGTATATGCGATACTTCTTGTATAACTACTGGGAGCAAAGAAATAAAACCAACCCAGCACAAGCATGGAATGAATACGCTGAAAAAATAAAACTCGTAAATAAGTTATTTACCCGCGCTGGGAAAATAGGTTATGAAACGGACATGGGAATCACCTATTTAAAATATGGCGCTCCAAACGAGCAAATCTCCGTACAAAATGAAACCGGAGCATTGCCTTATACTATTTGGCAATACAATACCATTGGCAAAAGAAATATACAAGGTCTCTTTTTGTTTTACATACCGCCATTTGCACTAAACGAATACCTACTTTTGCATAGTAATGTAATAGGCGATGTTTTTGATCCGAATTGGAGAGCGTCTTTATATACGAGCGGTCAGAGTCCAATTGGAGATAACTCTAGAGCATTACAATATTTTAATAGAAAATAAATGGAACTAAGCTTTTATAAATATCAAGGTACAGGCAATGATTTTGTTATCATTGATAATCGAGCGCAACACATAAAGCTAAACAAGGAACAAATTGCTTTTTTGTGCGACCGGAGAAAAGGTATAGGTGCAGATGGACTAATGCTATTAGAAAGCAGTAGTATTGCCGACTTTAAAATGGTTTATTACAATGCCGATGGTGCAGAAAGCACTATGTGTGGAAATGGAGGCAGATGTATAGTAGCCTTTGCAAAACAACTTCAACTTATTAAAGAAGATACTACGCAGTTTGAAGCTATTGATGGCCTTCATGAAGCATTGATTTTGGAAGATGATCTAATCATTTTACATATGCAAGATGTAACTGAAAATACGGTTGTACATGATCATTTTGAACTACAAACAGGTTCGCCTCATTATGTGAAATTTGAAAAGGATGTATTAGCTATAGATGTTGTAAGTGAAGGTAGGGCCATCAGAAATAATCAAGCGTTTCCGGCGGGTATCAATGTGAATTTTGTAGAAGTTATCGATAACAACAAAATTTTTGTAAGAACTTACGAAAGAGGTGTAGAAGATGAAACCTTAAGTTGTGGCACTGGTGTAACCGCAGCGGCCATAGCCCATAGCAACACAGCATTGGGCAAATTTGATATAGGCATTAAAACGCTGGGTGGTGATTTAAGTGTTCA
>CAMBYG010000018.1 GCA_945872085.1 Chitinophaga pinensis
TTACAAAAAATATCAACCCTAATGACAATACAATTGCAACTCCTAGAATTTGAAAATATGTAGTAGGTGAAATTGCCATTAGATCTATTGGCTTTGAAAACAACCAAATACCCGTTAACAAAGAAGTAAGCAAACTTCTTTTGGATATAAATGCTAATGTGTTGCCTGCAATACTCTCTTTACGAACTAATATATCAATACAAAAAAAACAGGCATTGATAAGAAGGATATATAAATAAACTGGAAGCATTTGAAATTATTGGCCTCGCAAATATAATTTAGATATCTGTAATCTCTAAAGTAAATGTCTATTTCATTGCAAGAATTCTATTTTAAAACTATATTTGAATCCTATGCATTTTATATTATTTCATAGTGAAAAAATTATTGCTACTTATAAAGGCGAATTGCCTTTGTCGCATACCCTGAGAAACTATACCAAACAGCACAAACAATTGGGTAGTAAAGACCGGAAATCTATAGCCCATTGCGTATATAGTTGGTTTCGTTGTGCTAAGTTTTTGGGTACGTCTAAAAGAATGCTCTTTGAAGAGCAAATACATATTAGTTTATGGCTCTGTAAAGTTGCACCATTAATTCATTTATTACCGGCCTATTTGCAAGCCACGTTTGAATTAAGTATAAGTGAAAAAATTAAATTTGCATCCCAAAATAGTATAGCAATAGACCTTGCTATACCTTCCGGTTTTCAGGCAATTGAGTTGTCCGAAAAAATATCATATGCTTCGTGGGTAAGTTCTTTGTTTGAACAACCTCTAGTATTCATTCGTAGCATTGGTCCCATAGAAACCTGCACTAGCCTGCTTAAGGAAGCGCAAATTTCTTACGAAGTGATGGATACCAATTGCATTGCCGTAAACAATGCAAGTGCTATAGATAGTATTATACCCAAAGAATTGTATGTAATACAAGATTATTCTTCTCAAAAAACAGGTAACTATTTTAATCCCCAAAACGGAGAATGCTGGCTAGATTGTTGCTGTGGCGCAGGAGGAAAATCTCTCTTGCTTGCTTCCAAGAAAAAACAAATTACCCATCATGTAATGGATGTAAGGGCAAGTAGCATGCACAATTTGCAAGATCGATTTAGAACAGCCAAACTAAAAGCACCCATTCCAATAATTGCAGACATAACAGACGCTATGTTGTTAAAGCAAAAATTATCGGCTATGAGTTTCGATCATATCATCTGCGATGTACCCTGTAGTGGATCTGGCACCTGGGCTAGAACACCTGAGCAGTTTTATTTCTTTAACCCAAAAGAGCTCAGCAGTTTTAATGCAAAGCAATTTATTATTGCCAACAATAGTTTAGCTTATTTAAAAGAAGGAGGAACGCTAATTTATATTACCTGTTCTATTTTTAAATCAGAAAATGAAGGCATAATAGCGTCGCTACTCCAACACAACCCTAAAATAATTTGTAAAGAAATGCAATTGATTAACGGCATTGAAAACAAAGCCGACTGTATGTTTGTAGCTGTACTGGAACGCCCTTTAGAATTTTAAAAAAGTGCTTTTTTGAAGCTGCCCATCTATCACCACACTTAGTATATATATGCCGCTAATGATGTGTGCAGGTAATGTAATACTTGCTTGATTGGTGTGATTAAAATATAATGTACCCTGATGGACCAATGCACCGTTAGATCCAAATAATTCAAATGGAACTGTACCCTTTAAATCATTAGGCAAAGTAATAGTCAAGAAATCAGTGCATGGATTGGGAGTTATTTGAATTTTCGATGGGTATGCCTTTACAGGTGGCAATACAATTCCTAAATTGGAAAGTGCTAGTGCAAAATCAGGAACCCCATAGCCCTGTTTATTTGTAGGCAATGCATAACGATGAGCGCTTTTACGAATTGCCTCTTTGATAGCATACAAACTAGCATTAGGCGCTGCTTGAAGCAAACAAGCCGCATAGCCTGCTAATTGTGGTGCTGCAAAAGATGTGCCTATTGCATAAAGCACATTACCTTTACCATACAATAAAGCAGCTGGCGTACCTAGCATACATACATCTGGCTTGATTCGACCATTAAAATTAGGCCCAGGACTAGAGGCTGGTCCATCATTTTTAAACGAATCTACAGTGCCCACCGTAAGTGCACTATCCGCATCGCCAGGTGTTAATAAAAAATCCCAGTTATTACCACCTTCATTTCCGCTTGCTGCTACAGTGATCATTCCTTTTGAGCTTGCTTTATTTAAAGCCTTTGCAGCCAAAGTAGTTTTGCCATCTAATTGAGCCTTAGGAAATACATAATAGGTAGGCGTATAAAATTCATTATATCCTAAAGACATCGTTGCTATATCCGCACCAAGACTATCAGCTCGCTCCAATGCAGCCAACAAATTATCCATTTCAATAAGCTGCTCTGAATTATTGTCTTCTGTTCTGTATAAGGCATACTGCGCTCGAGGAGCCGCACCCACATAGATTCCGGGTTCATTACCTGCCATGGCGGAAAGCACATAGGTACCATGATCTCCGTTAGAAGTTGGATCTTAATCTTTACTAACGAAATCAAATTGATCCACAATGCTGTTTTGCTTAATAAGACTATCAAAGCCACTGTAGAGATTATAAAAACCCGCATCTAATACTGCTATAAGTTTCCCATCTCCTTTAAATCCTGCAGCATGCAATAGGTGACCGTTAACCAAACTAGTTTGTTTACTGGCAGCACCATAAATACTTAAGCCATTGGTAGTTTTAAATACATTTCCTTTGGCTAATACTTTATCTTTTTCTGATGCATTCGTTTTTTTGGCATGCAATCCATCGGGGTAATAGGCAATATAATCGATTTGTTTGACCCAATTTTTAGGCGTTAAAAATGCAATTTTGGAAGAATCACTGAGTAATATAACAACCTGATTCAACCACTTCGATTGATTATGAAAAACACCTTGCGTCAATTGCAAAACGGTATCGGTATATTGTTGAAATACGGGCAGATCCGAACTGTCAATAGCTATAGCAAAATGAGCGCGACGATCTAAGGCTCGTTGTGATAAATACGCTAATGGTTGCGTGAGTGAATACGTAGTAGGTTTGTTGCTAAATTGAACCCTAAAAGCATATTGCTTATTCTGAGCAAATAAGTGAATTGTACTAATTAAAAACAGTAAGCATAAACTCCACTTTTTATTGAAAAACATGTTTAATTGTTTTCGTATGCTGCAATTTTTAAACTGTAACCTTTAGGAAAAGCTAAAAGTCCATCTTTTTTATAATGTATTAATTCTCTATAAACTAAACCTACATTTTTAGCAAACACTTCTTGTGCATAGGTTTTTTCTACGAAAGTAACGCCTGGTGTATTAAGGTCATTGAGCTGATAGTCTTTTTGCTTAACTATTACCGCATCGCCATATGCTGCATAACCATTGCTAAATGGTTTGCCTACATTTGTAAAACGATAAACCCATCCATTTAAATAGTATAAATCTGGATCGGCTAAATTTACTTTACTATTACCATCCCAAGTATAATTTTCAACAACAGGAGCTACCATTTTTACAAATCGTACATTATCTTCAAACCATTCTACCGTACTGTCCGCATCTGTTACATACATTACATTATTAGCTTTCCAATTGCTATTACCATTTGCTCTTCTGTAGATGTCCACACGATATGTAAGGCGTTTCATATTATCTGAAAAGGTATCTGCCATTACATATTTCAAATCATAAGTAACAGTTGTTTTTACAGAATTAACATCATCCCAAACGGTAGAGTCTACGTGATAGCTAATACTCTTACCAATTGCTAAAGGCAAATAGGCATTTTTATTATTACCAGAAAGCACTGTAGTTTCTTTTTTACAAGATGCTAAAACAGTGGCAGCAACTAAAATATATAGGCTTTGCTTAATTATTGATGGCATGTGCATGAATATGAAATTAATGATAGTAAAAATAACAAATTCCTACTAAAATTGGGTATAGATCTCGAAATATTAAAATGGAATTACACCACTCTGTATAATACCCCCTCCAATGACATCGTCGCCTTCGTAAAAAACAGCACTTTGTCCTGGGGCAATACTGTGTACGGCATGATCAAAATGAACATTGATACCTGTATCAACATTGGAAAGCGTGCTTAGTGCCCCGGCATCTTTGTAACGAATCTTAGTGGTTGCTGCTAAGCCATTTTCAATACTTGCATACTTTACATAGTTAATGCCTTTTACGAGCATATCTTGCGCTTCTAAATCTTGGGCTTCGCCTAACACAACCGTATTGGTTTCCGGTATAATTTTAACCACAAACATAGGTTTGCCAAATGCCACTCCTAATCCTTTGCGTTGACCAATGGTATAAAAAGGATAACCTTGATGCTTGCCCAACACCTTACCTTGAATATCTACAAACAAACCGCCTTCTAAATTCTTTTCTAAATCAACTACATTGCGTTTCAAAAACCCTCTGTAATCATTATCCGGAACGAAACATATTTCGTAGCTCTCCGATTTTTTGGATAATTCTACATAGCCTTTATCAAAAGCATATTGTCTAACTTCTGTTTTAAGCAAATCGCCTAAAGGATAAATACTTCTACTCAAGCAGGCCTGATCTAAACCCCACAAAACATAACTTTGATCTTTGCTTAGATCTTTTGCTTTTGACAATACAAAACGTTGATTTTCTTCTCGCACTTTTACATAATGCCCGGTAGCAATAAAATCACAATTTAAAGCGTCTGCCTTCTTTAATAAGGCGCTCCATTTAATATGCGTATTGCATAATACACATGGATTAGGCGTTCTGCCGGCCATGTATTCCGACACGAAATTTTCTATTACTTGTCCACCAAATTCTTCTCTAATATCTAATACATAATGTGGAAAGCCATGCTCTACAGCTGCTTGTCGTGCATCATTAAACGAATCTAAATTACAACATCCTGTTTCTTTCTTGCCACCACCTGCAGCTGCATAATCCCATGTTTTCATGGTAATGCCAACCACTTCGTAGCCTTGTTCATGAAGCATAAGCGCACTTACGGTACTATCGATACCGCCACTCATTGCCACTAAAACTTTACCGTGCTTACTCATGGATGTTAAAAATTAAATGCAAAGATACTTTAAAGGTTTTACAATGTCGGAACCAAGCTGTTTTTATTCTCTTATAAGACTATTGAAAAAAGCAATGTTTAGGGGCTTACTTTTGTCAAATCGAGCAACATCGCTTTAGCGCGTTCGTTATTGGGCGCTCGTTTTAAGATGCGTTTCAAGTATATAGCCGCCTTGGTATCTGCATGCGATTGATGATACCATATGGCTAAATTGAACAAATTCTGTTCGTTATCAGGATCTAAATCATGGGCTTTATTTAAATAATCAAACGCCAGTACCATCCTATTTTGTTGCATATATAAATAGGCCAAATTCACATTAGCACTGCTATGTTTAGGATTTTGTTGTAAAACATATTTAAAGGTCTGTTCTGCATTATCAACGCTATTTGTTTGCGCATAGCATACGCCTAGTTTGTTTTGAAAATCTAACGCATTAGGCATTAATTTCACCGCTTGCTGATACCAAGCAAGCGCATTTGCCTGTTGGCTTAATTTGGTATAACTCTCCCCCACTCGATAAGCTGTCCATGCATCTTTACATTGATTTGCTTTCAATGAATTTGCATAATAAACTACTTTGCCAAAATTATTTTTTAGAAAATAAGCTCTAATGAAATCTTTATTTTGTTTTTCATTTTCTTCTACAGCAGCAGCTTTATTCAAATATTGGATTGCAGAATCAATTAAACCTGTGTTGGAATTATAGCGCTCATAAAACTCCATAAATGCACGTGCGATTGTAATGGCATCTGGGTTATCGTTATTATAACTTTTAAGTCCTAGAAAAGCTGTAATTGCAGATTTCTCCTCTTTATTTAAAGGTCTTTTTCTAATATAATGATCGGTAACCGCTACGTGAGGAATATCAATACTTCCGTTTCGTGGCATATGACAACTTACACAATCGTCTTGTTTTTTACTTCTCACACTGCTTAGCTCACTGCATCCTTTTTTAGGTGCTGTATGGCAAGATAAACAAGCGTCGTTGTATTGTTTTTTGGGCGTGTATTTTACACTTACATGCGGATTATGACAGGTAATACAACTCATTTTTTGTGATACTAAATAACAATTACTCATTTTCATGCGCTCTACATGAGAAGCCATAATCATTTTATCTTTAGCCCCTTTATACATGGGCATAAATACATTCATGACTTCCGACAAATGCATGCCTGGTCTAAAATCAAAAAATGTTTTATCATCATTCAAAACAGTAATGCCTTGCAAATGACAACGTTGGCAAATATTGTTTTGTAATTCTGTAGACAACCTTCTTGGATTTACTATTGAATAATCAGGGCCTTTAGAGGTGTCTACCAAAATGCCATTTTGTTTATCCTTTACATGCAAGCTACCCGGACCATGACAACGCTCACAATCAATGCCTTTTTTAATGGAAACAAATTTATTGAGACTCGAATTATCCATTGTTGGATAGGCGTTATGACAACTCATACATTCCAATTCAATAATTCTTCCAAATCGACTATTAGCTCCTTTTTCAAAACCAGGGGCTAAATCCCATTGTTGTTTTTGGGTATAGAAGGTTATGGGCAATTGATTTACATATCCATTTTCCACCATCATATGCGAGTTGGTGTGCTGACCAGAACCTACAATATAGCTCACTTTTTCTACGCGCTTATGAATGGTGTCTTTGCCTTCTAATCTAAACTCTTTGATATAAAAATTGCCTTGATCCCAATAGGGTTGATAATAAAAATCGAGAGAGTCGTCGTATACAATGGCATGAGCGGGTGTAAAATCAGCCGCTGATTTTTGTCGAGTTGCCGAGTCAAACGATTGACCCATGCCTGTTTGCATAAAGGTTTGATAAATATCTTGATGACAAGATGCACAGGTTTGTATGCCCACATAATGCGCAGTAGTATCATATACATTCAACCAGTCGGAATGATATTGATCTGCTTTAGCTGCATCTTCTTTACATTGAAAATGCGTGCTAGTTAGCAATAAAAAAAAGAGTCCGCCAAGTGCAATACTCCACTTTTTAAGACTCTTTTTCTTTAACATAAGGAGGTGATTAATTAAATACAGCTAAATAATAATTAGATTTCCCTTTTTGAATCAATAAATACTTTTGATTCAATAAATTATCGGTAGTTATTGTCAATTGTTCTAATCCAATTTTTTGTTTATTAATAGCCACGCCACCATTTTGAATTAATTTACGGGCATCGCCTTTCGAATTTACAATTTTCTGATCTGCCATAAAAGTAATAAGATCTAAGCCTTGTTCAAGATCAGCCATTACACCTTGCACTTGAGGCACACCTTCTAACACATCTAACAATTGCGCTTCTGACAAAGATTGTAAAGTTTCTAATGTAGTGGGCGCGAATAAGATTTCCGATGCTTTTAATGCAAATTCATAAGCAGCTTCACCATGCACTAAAATGGTCATTTCTTTGGCCAATTCTTTTTGTAAAATTCTTAAATGCGGAGCTGCTTCTTGTTGCGTTACTAAATCTTTAATAAGCGCTACTTCTTTAAAAGAAAAAACATAGGCCATATTAACTACATCAGCATCGCTTAATTTTAACCAAAATTGATAAAATTGATACGGCGATGTTTTAGTTGGATCCAACCAAATATTGCCCCCTTCTGATTTGCCAAATTTAGTGCCGTCGCTTTTCGTTATCAACTTGCAAGTAAAGGCAAACGCATCTCCAGCTTCTTTTCTACGAATCAGCTCTGTGCCAGTAACTATATTACCCCACTGATCTGCGCCACCCATTTGTAGTTTTACATTTTTATTTTTTCGTAAATAATAAAAATCATAACCTTGAATAAGTTGGTATGTAAACTCGGTGAATGAAATACCCGTTTCTAAACGTTTCTGAACAGAGTCTTTCGACATCATATAATTTACAGAGATATGCTTACCGATGTCTCTAATAAATTCGAGAAAAGAGAACGACTGAAACCAGTCGTAATTATTTACCAATTCTGCAGCATTAGGTGCAGAAGGATCAAAATTTAAAAATTGCTCTAATTGCTTCTTTATCCCCTCACAGTTTTTCTGTATGGTAGGCACATCAAGTAAATTACGTTCAGCAGATTTACCAGAAGGATCCCCAATCATACCCGTTGCTCCACCTACCAAGGCAATAGGTTTATGCCCAGCTCTTTGCAAACGCATTAATAAGGTAATTGGCAATAAACTACCCACATGTAAACTATCTGCAGTTGGATCAAACCCAATATAAGCACTCGTCATCTCCTTATTCAATTGCTCAGCCGTTCCCGGCATAATGTCTTGAATCAAATTCCTTTCCTGTAAATCCTGTATTAAATTCATACGAGTTATTGATTAATGTAGCAAAAATACAAGTTAAAGCGCTTATTTTCATGATATTTACAAATAAATAGCAGCATTTATCCATCATTAAGAAGTGCTAAAATGCTCGATTTTTCATAAAATACCTTTTTAGTGAGCGGTTATTATTGTTTTTACTAATTTTTTTTTAACTTAGAGGGTAATTATTAAAACACAAATACTTTGAAAAAGTTATTACTTGGTATATTATTGACAATCCCTGTATTTGCAAATGCGCAATCGCATAACGAAGTGGGTATTATGGGCGGTGTAAGTAATTATTACGGCGACCTACAAGATAAATGGTTACCCGGAAGTGGGAAAACCTATAATCCAGTAGGCGGTCTGGTATACAAATTTTTTATTACTCCTCGTTTTGGTATTCGCACAGGTGTTTCTTTAACTTCTTTAACGGCAGCAGATAGCTTATCAGATATTTTAGTTAACCAAAAAAGAAACTTACGTTTTTCAACCAATTTATTTGAATTCCATACTGGCTTTGAAATGAATTTATTTGCCGTAGACTTGGATCGAGTAAAAGTAAGTCCATACATCTTTGGCGGCGTAGCTGTTTTATACTCCAACCCTTACACTGACGGATTGAATGGCGAAAAAGAGTATTTGCGTCCTTTAAGTACAGAAGGTCAAGGATTGCCTAATTATCCTGATAGAAAAAATTATAGATTAGCAAATTTCTCCTTCCCTATTGGTGGTGGTATGAAGTTTTTTGTAGGTCAAACATTTATGATTTGCACAGAAATGGGCTTTAGATATTGTGCTACAGATTATTTAGATGATGTTAGTACCTCTTATGTAAATTTAGATACTTTATTTGCCTATAAAGGTAAGAAAGCTGTGGATTTGGCATTTAGAGGCGATGAAGTAAAAGGATTCGCAGAAAGCGGAAGTAATTATCCTAATTACAAATTCCAACGTGGCGATAACAAACGTAACGACTGGTATTGGTTTGGTAATATATCGGTATCTATTTATTTTGATGCTTTTGGTAATTTTAAAAATTACGTACAAACCCATTGTCCAAATGTATTTAAAAGAGGCTGGTAAAAGCTGAGCGATAATAAAAAAAGGGTCAACAATGTTGACCCTTTTTTTATAAATGCATATCATTTAAGATTGAATAGTTTGTATAACTTGAGTTAAACTTAATGCTACTTGAGCTCCAGTATCTAGGTTTTTAATGCTAATTGTTTGACTTGCTTTTTCTTGTTCCGCTATTATGATTACAAATGGAATCGCTCTTTTATTTGCATACTTAAATTGCTTGTCTATTTTATTGGCATCAGCATAATATTCAGCTCTTATATCAGCTACTCTAAGTGCTTTCAATACTTCAATATTATCGACTTCAAATTCCTTACCCGTATTTAAGATTAACACTTGTGTATCGGTATAAATTGTCTCTGGGAAAGCGTTCAACTCTTCAATGACATCATAAATCCTATCTACTCCAAAGGATATACCTACGCCTGAAATACCTTTGACACCAAACAAGTCCGTCAAATGATCATATCTACCGCCTCCACCAATACTGCCCATTTTTACGGCATTGGTAGATACCTCTACAATCATTCCCGTATAGTAATTGAGCCCTCTTGCTAAACAAAGATCAAGTTTTACGAGTTGCGTTGCTTCCTCCGATAGGGAATGCAAGTAAGCAAGTATGTGTTCTACTTCTTCGATGCCCAACAATCCGACAGGTATAGCAGCAAGATGTTTTCTTAAGTGCTGCAAAAGAGATGCATGATCGCCTTGTACATCAACAATCATTTTTATTTTCTCAATTCCGTTGGCAAGAATTGCACGATCTTGCAGTTCTTTTTCAACGCCTTCCCAACCTACTTTATCTAATTTATCTAAGGCTATTGTTATATCAGTTAGTTGATTTTCATACCCTGCATAAATAGCAATAGCCGCTAAAATTTTTCTATTATTTATTTTAATTGAAATTTGAGGAATCGCTAATTGTTTAAAAACCCTAGCATAGATGGCAAGCAATTCTGCTTCGTTAAAAACACTGGTACTACCTACGATGTCACAATCGCATTGCCAAAACTCTCTATATCGTCCTTTTTGCGGGCGATCGGCACGCCAAACAGGTTGCATTTGGTAGCGTTTGTAGGGCATAGCTAAGTCATTAAAATTCATGGCTACATAGCGTGCAAAAGGAATAGTAAGATCGTAGCGTAAGGCACGTTCGGTAATTAACATATTAGAGGATGGCTTTTCTAATATACCATCCCATGCTTGCTGTAAGGCCGCTTTATCTTTCTTTTCATACAAGCCATTATTCAAAATTTTGAAAATTAATCGATCGCCTTCTTCTCCATATTTACCCATCAAGGTTTGTAATTGCTCCATTGCAGGCGTTTCTAATGGCTGAAAACCATGCAATTCAAACACTTTTTTTATAGTGTTTAGAATATAATTTCTTTTTCTAACTGTGGCAGCAGAAAAATCTCTAGTTCCTTGAGGAATGGATGGTTTGCTCATGATAAAAATAAATTGAAACGATAATGTTAGCAAAAATAACTAATCTAGCAGTAGAATTCTACTAAAATGTAAGAAGTATAAAAGATTACATTTATTTTTACAGGAATTAATATATCCCTTGCAATTACTTTCTATTATACCCTACCCATTCTTACCGCCCAATAACGGGGGTAGAATTTGTATTGAACAAACCCATATCTATTTAGGAAAACAATGTGAAGAAACATTATTATGTACTCAAAATAATAACATTGCGCCTAACACGCCATTTCATATAGTAGAACAGATTCCTAATGGTAAAATAAGATACGCACCCTTTTTAATTACCTGGAAAATATACAAAGCTGCCAAGCAAGAGCAAGCCGATGCACTCCTGTGTGAGCATCCCTATATGGCTCCTAGCGTTTGGCTAGCAGCAAGCATGCTAAAAATACCTTGGTTTATTAGAAGTCACAATATTGAAGCCACTCGTTTCCAATCATTAGGGAAGATTTGGTGGCCACTCTTATTTGCTTTCGAAAAATGGGCACATAAAAAAGCAGCAGCTTCTTTTTTTATCACACAAGAAGATGCTCAATTTGCTGTTGAAAAATATAATTTAAAGCCTAATCAAATTGCTCATGCGCCATTTGGAACTGCACTTCAAAAAGCGCCTCTAAAAAATGCAGACCGTAAAACTACATTCTGCTCAGCGTACCATATCGATGCATCTCAACCGATTTTATATTTTCTTGGAGCTTTAGATTACAGACCAAATGAAGAAGCGGTAGAAAATATCATTAATGAAATATACCCACGCTTGTTGCAACAAAATTTCCAGGGTACTATTCTAATTATAGGCAAAGGATTAAACCCTTATTTACAAGCTGCTATTAAAGCAAGCAAACACATTCGTTATGTTGGTTTTGTAAATTCCCTATCCGATTTATTTCATGCTGCAGATGTAATGATTAATCCAATGCAAACTGGTGGCGGAATAAAAACCAAAGTCATTGAAGCCCTAGCTAATAATATTAAAGTGGTAAGCACAGAAAATGGGGCAAACGGAATTTATAAAGATAAAATAGGCGAACAACTACAAATTGTTGAAGACCTAGATTGGGAGCATTTCAGCAAAGCAATTCATTACCACTTAAGTATAGCAACAGCAACAAAAGAAGATTTTTATGCCTATTATAATTGGGAGGCTATTACAAAAAATATGTTAGCCATTATGAAACAACACCTTAATTTAAAAAACGGGTAAAAGCATAATGAATTAGATTGGCACCCATCTTTAAAGCTTGGAGTCTTTTCTCTGCTGCATCATGATGCACTTCTTCATCTTCCCATCCATCTCCCAAATCGGTTTCATAACTATAAAAACAAATTAATTTGTTTTCGTAAAACAAGCCAAATCCTCTAGGACTAGCATTGTCATGCTGATGAATCTTAGGCAAACCTTTAGGGAAAGCAAAAGGTATTGTATAGATTGGATGATTAAAAGGCACTTCTACAAAGCTTAACTCCGGAAATACTTTTTTCATTTCTGGTCGCACATAGGCATCTAAGCCGTAGTTGTCATCTATATGTAAAAAGCCTCCGGCCAATAAATAATCGCGCAAATTTGCAACCTCCGCAGCAGTCAATTCCCATCTACCATGTCCCGTCATATGAATAAAGGGGTAATTAAAAATAGCTGGACTAGCCACTGCCACACTATGATTTTGAGCATCTATATGTGTGCCACAGTGTTGATTAGTGAATTGCGCTAAATTTTTCAAAGCGGTAGGATTGGCATACCAATCACCACCTCCACTATATTCTAATACTGCTATAGGTATAGTTTGCGCAAAGGTGGGCAAGTAAGAAAAAATCAAACAAGTAATAAGTAACTTAATTCTTTTCATCTAACAAATTATATAAACTACAAACGGCCATTGCAGCAGTCTCGGTTCTCAAGCGCGTATGCCCTAGCTGAACAGGCAAATAAGAAGCTTGCATGGCTAGTTGCACTTCTTCTGGTGTAAAATCACCCTCTGGACCAATGAGCACCAAAGCGTCTTCTGTATTATTCATTGCCGCTGATAATGAAAACTTCTGATCGCTTTCCATACAATGTGCAATAAATTGCTGTGTTTTTTTAAAAGCGGGATTGGTAAAAAAATGCCCAATAGGCTGAACAGGATATAATTTGGGTAAATAAAATTGTTGCGACTGCAGCATAGCGGTAACTAGTATCGTATTCCATCGTTCTTCTTTAAAAAAAACTTTTTCACTGCGTTTGGTTTGAATCGGAATAATCGCAACAACACCTAATTCCGTTGCCTTTTCCAAAAACCATTCGTTGCGACTAGCATTTTTAGTAAACGCAATGGCAATGCTTAATCCACTTGTTTTAGGAGCTACTTTTTCAATTGAGGAAATAGTGACTTCACATCTTTTCTTTTGGGTAGCAGTAATCACTACCTCAGCCTTAATTCCATTACCATCTGTTAAATAAAAAGAGTCGCCTATTTGCATACGCAATACTTGTACAACATGTTTTGATGTTGCCTCTTCTAAAATAATATTGGCATTTACGGTAGCTGCTGCAATAGCTGCATCAAAGAAAATAGGTAAATTCATCTAGGATAAAATTACAAAATTCAATGGTAATTATAAGTCTTATTTTATTGCAATACAAGCGATTGCTCGTTAATCAATTTTCGTAAATTAATCAACGCATAACGCATTCTCCCTAATGCTGTATTGATACTACAACCGGTATGCTCGGCAATTTCTTTAAAACTCAAATCTTCATAAAATCGCATATGAATTACTTGCTTTTGCTCATCGGGCAATTGCTCGATCAAGGCATGAACCGTTTCTGCAGATTGCGTTTGCTCTAATATTTGAAGGGTATTTAAATCTTGATTGGAATAATTTTTTGCTACCGGCAATTCTACATCGATTGTTTTTAATGCAGTAGCCTTTTGCTTTCTAAAATAATCCATACACAGATTACGAGCTATACGACTAGCCCAAGGCAGAAATTTACCTTCTTCGGTATAGTTACCTTTTCGTATGGTTTGAATGATTTTAATAAAAACTTCTTGAAAGAGGTCTTCTGCCAATGCAACATCTCTAACCAACATGTAAATAGTTTGGTAGATAGGGTCTTTGTATTTGGATAGGATAATTTCAAAGGCTTGTAAATTGCCTTTTTTATAAGCATTAATTAATGCCGCATCGGATAAACCTTGCATAGATTTCATAAGCAAACTCTTTTGGTTTCAATAAATATAAAGCACTGATTATGTGCAATTAAAAGAGTAGCATTATAATTCTATAGGCCTAGGTTTTAGTATTGTAAAAAAATAGAAAAAAATGGAATTAACCAAATTTTTAAAGTAAATTTCCATTTATATAGACCGATATAACCTAAAATAGGTTGGAATAATACAATGAAAACAATTTTTGAGCCCCATTTACTTAAAGTCAAGCAGGAACAAGATCAGTTATTTGTTTGGGATATCATCCGTAAAAAGTGGATTCAATTAAATGCCGAAGAAGAAGTACGACAGTTGCTCTTGCACTTCTTAATTCAGCATTGTGCAGTACCAAAGGGCCTTATTGCCATTGAAAAACAAATTAAAGTAGGTAGTTTAAATAAGCGTTTTGATATTATTATCTATGACCAATCTCAGCAACCATGGATGCTCATTGAATGCAAAGCACCCAGTGTGGGGCTTAATCAACAAACCTGGTTCCAGTTATTGGATTATAATCAAACCATACAAGCAAAATACGGGCTCATCAGCAACGGCATTGAAACGCAATTAGCAACTTTTGATTCAAAAATTGGTTCTTTTAATTTACTTAATACATTTCCCAAATGGGATAACGCTTAATTACAAACTATATGGCAAAGAATATACTCATAGTGGATAGTGGCTCTACAAAGACCGATTGGTGTTATATTAATAAGGATGGGAAAATAAAGCAATTTAAAACAGAAGGTATTAATCCCAATCTTATGGATGCTTCATCTATTGCATTGCTTATTGAGCAGTGTTTTCAAAAGCATTTGAAAAACCATGCAATTAAAGCAATACATTATTATGGCGCCGGCATTGGCACAAACCAAAACAAAAAAATAGTAACAAGCATTTTTAAAAAAAATGCTCCTATAGCCAAAATAGCGGTTTTATCAGATATTGTAGGTGCAGCCCGTTCTTTATGTAAGAATAAAAAAGGAGTAGTTTGTATTTTAGGTACAGGAAGCAATGCCGTATTTTATAATGGTAAAACCTGCGCTACTATTCATAGTTCTTTAGGCTATATTGCTGGAGATGAAGGCAGCGGTAATGATTTAGGGAAACGGGTATTACAACATTATGCTTATAAAACATTTGACAAACCCTTACAAGATGCCTTTGAAGCAATGACGGGTGTAGACTTAGCAACTATAATTACCAAGTTGTATAAAGAACCTTTCCCTAATAGATACCTGGCCAGCTTTGCAAAATTGCTAGCAAATAATCGGGGTCATTTTATGGTAGAAAATATTTTAGAAGATAGTTTTACTGTATTTTTCCAACAACACCTTTTGAAATGTCGTCAAACTTGGCAACATCCTATTTACTTTACCGGATCCATTTCTTATGCATTTAGAGATGTGTTACTTCAAATTTGCAATCATTTAGGCTTGACATTGGGAGCGGTAAGTGCTGCACCTATGAAAGGCTTAATTGCATACCACTCTTAAATTAATATTTTAAATAAAAAAAGCTACTCAATTGAGTAGCTTTTTTTATTTAAAATATTTATACAATTATTTTTTTGGAATTAAATTAGGGAAAGGTGGTGCCTGAGTAACAGGACCATCTTCTCCTATTGCTGCAGCGCGGTAATTTACCGTATTGGCATCACCAGTTTGTGCATATTGGAAAATGAAACGATTACGATCAATGCCATGTTTTTCGCTCATATAAACAATTACTGCTTCAACTCGCTCCCAAGAGCGTTGTTGTTGAGATTTGCTTACATTACCATTACCGGCTACTACAACTTTACAAGAAGGCGAAGCATTCATTTGAGCCGCTAACGCTACTAATTGCGCTTGTACTTTTGGTGAGAATTTAGCAGAATTATTATCAAATTCTAATGTAGTAGGTGCAATAGCACAAGTATTCGCAGGTGGCGCAATGGTTTGACAATTTGAAGGGCAAGGGCAATTACCAACACCATCAGCATCAACTGGTTGACACTCTGTAGGCGTAATTAATTGACGATCTCTGAAATCAGGTACACCATCACCATCTGTATCCATTGGAACACCATGAACATCTACTGCTTGACCAGCAGGAGTATTAGGTCCTTTATCTAATTGATCTGCAACACCATCACCATCTTCATCTGCAATTACAGCAGCAGGCACTTTCATATGACGTGGATTGCTAATTTCATTATACACATAATCTAATGGATTTAACCACCATAAAGATGCTACACGTTTAGCTTTGTTGCCTAATTGGAAATTTAAACCAGCAGAGAAATAATTTATATTATCGGTGTTGGGAGATGGCATAGGTGTTGGCACAACTCCAGTAGGAATGGTTGCACCCCAATATTGTTGACCATCTAATTTATCTTCTGTTAAGCTAAAGCTAATTCTATCTTCAAGTTGTAATGATACTTTCGAACTAATTTTGAATTCCATACCCAAACCAAAACTAGGTGTAAGCAACAATGTTTTATTAGCAATAAAACCTAAACCCGGTTTTCTTGTAGAGAGGTTGTTTTGAGCATCTGCATCATAAGAACCATCCATAGCTGCTTGAATCGCTTTTACACGATCCGTATGATTTGTTAAATTTTGTGCAGCCATAGTTGCAGACAGAGCATTAAAATCATATTTATTGCCGTTAGCATCTCTAGTATTCATCCATGTTTGGAATGCGAATGCACCTAAACCGCCAAATGCATAAAACGATGTTTTATGATTTGCTTTATTAAATAAAATATTGTTTAATGAGAAAACCATATCAAAATTAAACTGGTGTGCTTCCATTTTATATGCATAGAAAACATCATTTAATTTAGGATTACCACTAGCATCTTTGGTATAGTCATTTTGAGGGTTATAATTACCTACAAATTGTCTACCATTTTCCCATCCTGTATATGCAGGATTCAATGCATAATTTTGTGCAACTTGCCAATCTAATCCTTTTGCAATTCCATAGGTATAATTAAAGCGAGCAGACACTAAGTAACCTAAGGCTTTTCGTGCTTGGAGGTGTAAACCATAGCCCCCTTTCTGCCATAACATTAAAGTAGATACATCGCCTGATACATTGTACATACCAGCACCAACACCAATTTGCCACATGTTTTTTGCACGCGCTGGGAAATCGTATTGGTTGTTTAAAAAGCTCGTTTGCTGGGGCATACGCTTTTTTGAAATATACGATGAATCTAAAACATCGTAGTTCCCACCACGGTAGGTCATGTCTCTTGCGCCCGAAACGGCTGCTGTTCCTACTTCTTGTGCATTAGAAGCTAGGGATAACGTAGTTAGTAAACTAACAAATAAAAAATTTTTCATAAGATGGACTTAAAATATTACATAATATTATTCACAAATTTAACACAATTAAATTAAAAATCAATTCTCAATCTTATAAATTATGAAAAATTAACATTTAAAACATCTATAACAAATGTTGTAGCGCATTTTATATAATATATTTTGATTATTTTTACCCTTGATTGATTGTATAATTTTATGGAGTTTTTAAAACAAGTTATTGGTAGTGAATTAAAACAGTTTGAACAAAAATTTACTTCAAACACACTGAGTAACAACTTGTTGTTAAATAAAATAATGCACTTTATAATAAACAGAAAAGGCAAACAAATGCGCCCCATGTTTATTTTCCTGAGTGCAAAAATTGCTGGTACCATCAATGAATCTACATACAGAGCCGCAAGTTTAATAGAATTATTGCATACCGCTACCCTTACCCATGACGATGTGGTTGACAATTCCATGATTCGAAGAAACTTCTTCTCTGTCAACGCATTATGGAAAAATAAAGTTGCCGTCTTGGCCGGCGACTACCTTTTATCGAAAGGCTTATTACTTGCATTAGAATTTAAAGATTATGAAATCCTAGAGATAACCTCAAGGGCAGTAAAAGAAATGAGTGAAGGCGAATTATTACAAATAGAAAAAGCACGAAAATTAGACATCGAAGAGGCTGTTTATTTCGAAATCATTCGCGCCAAAACCGCATCACTTTTATCGGCATCTTGCGCTGCTGGGGCCTACTCTTCCAGTAAAGACAATGAAATAACCGAATATTTCAGATTATTAGGTGAGAAAATTGGCATTGCCTTTCAGATCAAAGATGATTTATTTGATTATGGCAAAGATGCTGTTGGCAAACCTTTGGGTATTGATATTAAAGAGAAAAAAATGACTTTACCTTTAATTTATGCCCTATCAAAAGCAGATGCTTCAACTAAAAGAAAAATCATTTATTTAATTAAAAATAAAAACACCGATAAAAAGAGTGTTGAACAAGTTATTGAGTTTGTTGTTAGTTCAGGAGGCATAGCCTACGCAACTGAAAAAATGAATGAGTATTTAAATGAATCTATACAAATGCTGAATCGCTTTCCGGAATCTGAAGCCAAAACAGCGATGATTCAACTTATTAATTTTGCAGTAAAAAGAACTTATTAGTTAATATAAAAGCTTATTTAGCAAAACAACATGCAAACACATTCGCATATAGAAATTGAAGGGGCACGCGTTCACAATTTAAAAAACATATCCATTGCGATACCTAAAAATAAATTAGTAGTAATTACTGGGCTTAGTGGAAGTGGGAAATCATCTCTTGCCTTTGATACTATTTATGCTGAAGGACAAAGAAGATATTTAGAAAGTGTTTCTGGTTATGCGCGACAATTTATGGGTGATTTAGAACGACCTGATGTGGATAGCATCAAAGGGCTATCCCCTGTAATTTCAATTGAACAAAAAACTACGAATAGAAACCCAAGATCTACAGTGGGTACCGTAACGGAAATATACGATTTCCTACGCTTACTCTATGCTAGAATTGCCGATGCCTACTCTTACCATACCAATAAAAAAATGGTGCAGTTTTCTGAAAGTGAAATTGTACAACATGTAAAAGAGCACTTATCTAATAAGAAAATTATTTTATTAGCACCCCTAGTTAGAGGAAGAAAGGGGCATTATAGAGAATTGTTTGAACAATTGAGAAAGCAAGGGTATATAAAAGTTAGAGTGGATAATGAGCTTGTTGAATTAAAAGAAAAAATGCAATTAGATCGATACAAAGTGCACGATATTGAAGCAGTGATCGATCAAACAGTTGTGAAAGAACCACATTTTACTCGACTAGCTCAAAGCATCCAAAAAGGGCTACAAGTAGGCAAAGACTTGCTTTTCATCTTAGATATTGACACAAAAAAAGTGCACGCTTACAGCAAGCAACTCATGTGTATTGATACAGGCTTATCCTATGAGATTCCTTCACCCAATAGCTTTTCTTTTAATTCCCCCTATGGTTCTTGCCCTACTTGCAAAGGTTTAGGCACCATTAATCAAATCAATATGGAGGCTGTTATTCACAACTGGAAAGCGAGCATTAAGGAAGGTGGCTTGGCACCGCTAGGTGAAGAGCGCGAAGCATACGCCTACAAACAGGTTATCAGCCTCGCTAAAAAACACAAAATTTCGTTAGATACACCCATTGAAAAAATACCTAAAACCAAATTAAATATTCTACTTTATGGCAATGAGGAAGGCATCAGCAACCAAGAATTAAATAGCGCCCTTGCCTTGCAAGACAGCAATTATGAAGGACTTATCAATATGGTTTACCGTTGGTTTGAAGAAACGAATTCGGAACCCGTAAAAGATTGGGCCGAGCAATTTATGCAATTAGATACCTGCACTTCTTGCCAGGGCACTAGATTAAGAAAAGAGAGTTTATACTTTAAAATAGATGATAAAAATATTGCTGAACTCAATGCGCTGTCCATTCAAGAGCTGCATTCCTGGATGTTGCTATTGCATAAACAATTGAGTATAAAACAACTATTAATTGCTACCGATTTAATTAAAGAAATCATAGACCGTTTGGGTTTTTTAGTGGAAGTAGGTCTACATTATTTAACCCTAGATAGAGCTTCCAAAACCCTTAGTGGTGGAGAATCGCAGCGAATTCGATTGGCTACACAAATAGGATCGCAACTAACCGGCATTACCTATATTTTAGACGAGCCGAGCATTGGCTTGCATCAACGCGATAATGAGCAACTCATACAAGCACTTAAGCGCTTAAGAGATAGTAACAATTCTGTAATCGTAGTAGAGCATGATAAAGACATTATGTTAGCTGCTGATTATTTAATTGATATTGGTCCGGGAGCAGGCATTCATGGTGGCGCTATCATTAGCAAAGGAAAACCACAAGATATAGTTAGCCTAACTTCTAATACCAATGCTTATTTGAGTGGCGAAAAGAAAATTGAAGTGCCTACGCAACGTAGAAAAGGGAATGGAGCATTTTTAGAGTTAAAAGGAGCTAAAGGCCATACCCTTAAAAATGTATCTATTAAAATTCCAATTGCTGCATTTACCTGCGTTACCGGTGTTAGTGGAAGCGGCAAAAGTACCTTAATTAACGAAACCCTCTACCCTCTGGTAGCTGCACATTGCTACCCCAACTATAAACAAAAACCATTGCCCTATCAGTCTATAAAAGGCTTAGAACATATTGACAAAGTAATTGAAATAAATCAAAGTCCTATTGGAAGAACACCTCGAAGCAATCCAGCTACTTACTGTGGTTTTTTTAACGATATTCGTCAACTTTTCGCTTTAGTACCAGAAGCAAAAATACGCGGATACCAAGCCGGTAGATTTTCTTTTAATGTAAAAGGTGGCCGATGCGAAACGTGCGAAGGGGCTGGACTTAGGCATATAGAAATGAATTTCCTTCCCGATGTATTTGTCCCTTGTGAACATTGCAATGGAGCACGCTACAATAGAGAAACCTTAGAGATTAGATATAAAGGGAAATCTATTGCTGATGTTTTAAATCTTACGATTGAAGAAGCCGTAAGTTTTTTCAACAACGTTCCCTTTATATTGCGAAAAATAAAAACACTTCATGATGTTGGCTTGGGCTATATCAAACTTGGCCAATCTTCTACAACCCTAAGCGGTGGCGAAGCACAGCGTATAAAAATTGCAACAGAGTTGTCTAAAAGAGATACTGGCAAAACATTGTATATTCTCGATGAGCCAACTACAGGTTTGCATTTTCAAGACATACAATTACTCATCAACGTACTCAATAAATTAGTAGACAGGGGCAATACCTTAATTGTAATAGAACATAATTTGGATATTATAAAAACTGCCGACTATCTTATCGATGTTGGTCTAGAAGGTGGTAAAGGCGGTGGCACTATTGTAGCACAAGGAAGTCCGGAAGTAGTGGCCAAAAACAAAGACAGTCACACCGCTCGATTTTTAAACTTAGAATTGCTATAATTTTCGATAGTTTAAGCGAAGCGAATTTAAAATTAATACCACATCGCTTAAAGCCATGACACCTGCTCCCCATGTAGGTTCTAAGTAACCAAATGCGGCTACTGGGATAGCAATTATGTTGTAAAACATAGCCCAAAATAAATTTTGAACGATGGTTTGCTGTGTATAAGTACCCAAAGCAATGGCTTTAGGCAAACTACTTAGTTGATTGCTCGATAAAATAATAGCAGCCGATTGCATAGCAATATGAGAGGCATCACTCAAAGATATACCTACTTCTGCCATTGCTAATGCTGGCGCATCATTTATACCATCTCCAACCATAGCTGTAGGCACTTTACTATTCAGTTCTTTCAAAAATTCACTTTTCATTTGAGGGGTATGTTCAAATAAAACCTGATCAAAAGGAAGTTGTACAGCAAGTTCCTCGCATTTTTCTTTTCTATCGCCACTTAATAAAATTAAGGTATAGCCCTTTTGCTTAAGTAGTTGCAACGTTTCTTTTGCATCATTGCGCAATTCATCTATCAATTTAACAGCACCTCTATACGCATCATTGCATGTCAAATACAAGTCATAACCCATAGGCATCGATTCTTGATACAACCATCTAGCGGCACCCAATTTCCAAATATTGCCATTATCATCTTTACCTTCCATACCCTTGCCTTTCCATTCTTTGATTTCCGACCAAACGATCACATCACCTTTCGTCCATTGTTTTATAATAGATTTTGCAATAGGATGAGAAGAGCTTGCTTCTAATTGATGTACTCTATTTTTAAACTCGATTTCTGATATACCTTCACAATGAAAACTAGCAATTTTCATTTCGCCAGTAGTAATAGTGCCTGTTTTATCAAAAACAAGTTGTTTTATTGTTTTTAATCGCTCTAAGGTATCACCCCCTTTAACTAAAATACCCATGCGCGCAGCCCTTCCTAAACCAACCGCTATAGCAGCCGGTGTGGCTAACCCCATAGCGCATGGACAAGAAATAACTAATACTGCAATGCTTCGCATTATAGCGATAGTGAAATTGTGAAAGTAAAAATAAGTGCCTGCAAACGTGACAAGAGCAATAGCTAAAACAACAGGCACAAAGACAATACTTATTTTATCTGCTAATTTTTGCAAAGGAGGCTTAACCGCTTGCGCCTCTCTAATCATTTTAATAATAGATTGCAGCACGGATTGCTTTCCCACTTTGGTTGCTTTAATTTTTATTGGGCCGTCTAAAAGAATAGTACCGCCAATAACCTCGTCATTTATTTTTTTATGAACAGGTGCACTTTCGCCACTAATCATTTTTTCATCTACTAAGCCTGCTCCAAAACAGATTTGTCCATCTACAGGTATAGCCGCACCGGCATTCACTAAAACAATGTCATCTTTGCGAATGAATTTACTTTCCACCTCTTGTATCGTCTCTTTTCCAATGCTATCTATTAAAATTAAAAGTGCCGAAGGGGGTTGTAATTTTAATAGATCATCAATTGCAACGGTGGTTGCCTTCACGGTTTTATATTCTATATAATTGCCTAAAAGAACCAGGCTAATTATAGACGCAGCCGTTTCAAAAAACAAGTAGTTTTGATGCTCAACCGTCAAGAAAAAACAACCTATTACAGAATAAACATAAGCGGCATATGCACCCATCATCACTAATACATCCATGTTAGGAATTCTATTTTTTATAGAGTGATAGGCACTAACGCCAAACTTCAAAGTACCAATAACCATTACGATACTTGCTAATGCAAATTGAAAATAGACATTATGCAAAATTGGAATATGGACAAACATATGAAGCAACAAAGGAATAGTACAAAGCAAGGATAAGACTAACCAAATGTATTTATCAAAAAAAGAATCCTTCTTCCCTGTACTATGCTCCTCTTGTATTATTTTGTATCCAATGCTCTCAATGATCTCAAAATAAGTTGTAGCATCTGTAGCTTCGTTGATTACAAAATTTACCTCTCCAGATGCTGCGTTAGCAGATACATTGGCAGCTCCTTTTTTTTCTAATGATTTTGTAATGCTTAATGCACAATTAGAGCAGGTCATGCCCTCTACTTGAATTGAAATCAATTGGTCCATACGGTATTCCGTTTTGTTACTTATCTTAGCACCATGAATGAAAGCAGTGCACTACAAATTTCCTATTCTTTAGCCACAATTCAAGATATGCTTCCTGAATTATTTTCTTGGGCTAAAGAATGTTCTATTTGGACCTTTGAGGGCACCTTGGGTGCTGGTAAAACAACGTTAATTACACATATAGCAAACTACTTAAAAGCAACAGGACCATTTAGTAGCCCAACCTATACGCTAATTCAAACATATCCCGTTGTCGATCATGACCAATATAAAGGATTAACCCATATGGATTGGTATCGTATAGAAAGCAAAGAAGAAGGCATACAAGCCGGACTAGAAGATGCGCTATTTAATAAACAAGATTTAATTTGCATTGAATGGGCAAGTAAAATAAAAGAACTTTTACCTAAACAATATATTACCATAAAGCTCTCCGTTATAGATGCTACTAACCGATTATTAACCGCAGAAAAACAGGGTTTTTAAATATGGCCTCTATTGACAGCGCCATGCTTAATGGCTTACTTTTCGGATTATTTCTAGCCATCTCGGTGGGTCCAACCTTATTCGCTTTAATCAAATATAGCCTTCATTATAGTTATAAAGCAGGCATTGCTTTTGTAATTGGCGTATCGGTTAGTGATATTATATATGTAGTCTTTGCAAATGCCGCTACTTCGTTCTTACTGGTATTAAAAACCTATGAAAAACCGCTGGCAATTGCCCTATCTATTTTAGTGATAGGCGCTGGCCTAGTAGGTTTGCTCAATAAAAAAAAGAGTGTAAACGTTGATTATACAGAACAAAGTATTATGAGCAAAACCGATACTGTTAAAATCTTTGCAAGCGGTTTCTTAATCAATACACTTAATCCAGCAGTAGCCATCAATTGGCTAGGTGCAGCAGCTGTAATTGCTAATAAAAATCTATCCTACAAACTTATTTTCTTTACGAGCTGTTTGGGGTTAATAATCAGCATAGACTTGCTTAAGGTATTACTTGCTGGTAAAATAAAATCTAAACTTACCCCTACAATGGTAGAGAAAATACAAAAAATAAGCTCATTAATGCTCCTCCTTATTGGATTGGGCATTTTGATCATATCCGTATCTGGAGGTTTTTTTTAATCGCATAAACGACATGTAATAAATTTTTGTAAGTCGTTAATTCAAAGTATATTTGCATTCTCATGTCAGATGCTATACAACACGAGTGTGGTCTTGCTTATATAAGACTTCTTAAGCCCCTTTCCTATTATCAGAAAAAATATGGAACTGCCTTTTACGGCCTCAATAAATTATATTTATTAATGGAAAAACAGCATAACCGCGGCCAAGATGGCGCCGGTATTGCTGCTGTAAAATTGAATGTAGAACCCGGTAATCCGAGTTCTTATCGAATGCGCGTTAGCGGTGCTCAAGCCATTGCAAAAATATTCCAAAACATACAACAAGAAGTAAGTGAGCTAGAGAATTTATATCCAGACATTAAAGCACATCCTGGTTTAATGAAAGGCTATTTAAATTGCATGGGAGAAGTGCTTTTGGGGCATTTGCGATATGGCACACAAGGCAAAAACGATGTGGAGTTTTGTCATCCTTTCGTTAAAGCACATATCAATCCTACACGAACGCTCACCATGGCAGGCAACTTCAACTTGGTAAATACGGAAGAGTTGTTTAACAATTTAAAAACTACAACGAGTACCTCTAAAGAAAGCGATTTGGGTGCAATGATCGAAACAATTCATGAAGCCTTATGCAAAGCGGATGAGCATAATCCAGATCAATTAAATCTAGAGCATATACTAAAAACAGCAACAATAAATTTTGACGGAGGCTTTGTATGCAGTGGGCTTGTGGGCAATGGTGATAGTTTTGTTTTAAGAGATGCTCATGGCATTCGACCAGCTTATTATTTCTGCAATGATGAAATAGTAGTAGCAGCAAGTGAGCGACCTGCAATCATGACCTCCTTTCATGTTGCTTTAGAAGATGTAAAAGAATTGCAACCAGGACACGCACTTATTGTTAGTGCTGAAGGCAAAGTAAAGGAAGCTAATATACTACCAGATCAAGAAAAAAAGGCTTGTAGCTTTGAACGTATATACTTTAGTAGAGGTAGCGATGCAGCTATTTATAAAGAACGTATGCAATTAGGAAAGAACTTAGCTGCAAATGTTCTAGAAGCTATTGATAATGATTTAAAAAATACAATTGTTTCTTTTATACCTAATACAGCAGAAATAGCATTTTACGGATTAATTAAAGGACTAGAAGATTATTTAAATGCCATCAAATTAGATCGTATTTTAAATAGAGCGCAAGGCCCTGATGATATTAAAGAAATTATAGAACGCCGGGTAAGAATAGAAAAAATTGCTATCAAGGATGTGAAAATGCGCACTTTTATTACTGAAGATGCGTCGAGAAATGAAATGGTGCAACATGTATACGACATAACTTATGGCACCGTAAACAAGGGCACTGACACATTAGTAGTCATTGATGATTCTATTGTTAGAGGCACTACATTGAAAGAGAGTATTATAAAAATGCTCGATCGATTAGGACCTAAACGTATTATTGTTGTTTCCTCTGCTCCTCAAATTAGATATCCCGATTGCTATGGTATAGACATGAGTAAGATGGGCGATTTCATTGCCTTCCAAGCAGCAATAGCCCTTTTAAAAGAAACCAATCAAGAGCATATTCTTAACAAGACCTACGAATTATGTAAAGCAGCTATTGCTTCCCAATCGCTAGCACAAGAAAATTATGTAAAAGCAATATATGAGCCTTTTACAGCAATAGAAATTAGTGCAAAAATTGCAGCTTTATTAACCCCTACGGATGTTAGTGCTCAAGTTGATATTATCTATCAAACTTTGGAAGGGTTGCATCATGCTTGTCCTGAAAATAAAGGAGATTGGTATTTTACCGGAAATTATCCAACACCGGGAGGAAACAGAGTAGCCAATAAAGCATTCATCAATTACATGGAACAAAAAGTTGGAAGAGGATATTAAAATAAAAAGGTGCTGTTTAAACAGCACCTTTTTGTTTTTAGAAACATCTACCAATACCCACTACCCATCTAAAAGCAGTATAGTCGGGCTGATTGGCGGGAGTCCTATTTATAAATATCGGCAAATCAATACGAAGCACTAAAGGTTTCACACGAGTAAACGGACCATAATTTTTTATAGTAAACGCCGCTCCAATACCCGCATCTGCTCGCAACGCACTTAACTTGGAGGTGTATGTAGATTGATTATAAACACCACTTTGATTTGCACTTAAATTTATCATACCAGCATCTGCAAAAGCATATGCATCCGCTTTAATCCATTTTCTTAAAAAGGCAGGTCTCCATTTTAAATAATTACTAAACTCAATTTCTACATTCATAGCCATGCCACTGGTGCCCTTATAGGCGGTATAAATAGCCCCATCCTTTTCTTCCACTGGCACATAACCCGCATAGCCTCTTAAATTGAGCCCACCTCCTTGTTGAAAATGATTAATTGCATCTGTTGAGTAACCCTGCCATACTGTAGGAACAAAACCAATACTTCTTGTATACTTGTTGTTCATTAATTCCTCCGGACTAGCACCAGCTAAATACAAAGCGCTTTCATTTGGTACATTTGAACCTTTACCGTAGCGAGCCACAAACCTTGTTTTAACTACTAGTTTATTTACCTTATTGGTGTTGATGGCTTCTAATTGTGCGTACGAATAATTGAAAGCTGTAGCTCCTGTACCTGCAAAAAATGGAGCTCTTACACTCGCCACATACTTACCATTTCCATGCTGATATTGATACGTGTGCGTCCAAGAAATATTTAAATTACTATTGGGTTGTAATCTTACACTACTCCATTCATTTGGATACATTAAATAATCAATATCATAAGAAAACGGTCGCCACATGGTTTGTGCTACAACCTTAATATCATTTGTTTTGTTGATTGCCCAGGCAAGTCCAAGTTTATGCTGTTGTAAGCCATCTATAAAAGCACTGTACAATTGCCATTTTAAGGTTGGCATTTGAATAGAAATGGGCGATTGATAAGATAAAATATAATTAACCGGGGCATACTTTTTATACCAGGCTTCACTTTTAGTACTCAAATAATCATAGCCTTGTAAAACATGTGTGTTCAGCCATGCAGAAAACTTATACTCATGCAAAGATTGTTGTTGGTATGAGCCCTCCGCATGTATACCTAATTTTATACCATCTACTGGATTCCACCAAATATCGGGCCTAATGAGGTGATGCATTTTTAAACGATCCATAGGTATGGATTGTAATAAGTCTAATTTAAAATCCATTTTATCTTGTAGTGCTATACCTGATTTGCTACAACTATTATCGAGCATATTAATATCTGCCAATCGATGACTTGGATCTATTATTACTTTACTAATGCCAGAAGGAATTTGCACTAAGGCATCATAGGTTTTATTTAAAATGCCATAGCCAAACCATTTAGGCAAAATAGTAGCATTGGTATTTTTCTTAAACCAGGTATTAGGTATATGAAATTTGTAGGCTGCCCCATTTTTTGCAATAACTGAAAAATCTACTGGCATTTGCATACTGCCATTCCTTTTTAGGGAAATAGAAAAAGAATCATTAGTATTGATTCGTTTATAAGATGCTACTTCATAATCTATAGATTTAGTTGTTTCTATCCATTGATCAAAAAACCAATTTAAATCTACCTTAGTGTATTGAATGATCGAGTTTCTAAAATCTTCAAAATAAGGATGTGCAAATTGCCATTGAGCAAAATAGTGTTTCATGGCTTTTAAAAACAACTCATCGCCTAATGTATATTGTAAATTGACGAGCATAGAAGCCGTTTTATAATACACTAATCGATAGCCCCCATCATGCCCTAAGGCATTATTAAAATCATCGGAGTGCGTATTTAATGTAGCATCATCATGGGTAAGCGCATCATGCGTATATACATTTAGTACCCGTGTATCAAAAGGTGATTTATATTGATAGGCCTGTTTTTTGATGAAACTTTTTGGAATAAGCTCTTTTATCGTATCGCCATCTATTTTCTGCATACCCCAAGCGGTTAAGTACTGAGTAAATCCTTCGTCTAAAGACGCTCTGTAGGTTTCATTATTCCCTACCATGCCATAAAACCAATTATGTGCAATTTCATGAATCAATAAACCTCGATAATCCGGATCACCACCACCATCTAAGGTCAGCATAGGATATTCCATCCCATCATTAGCATCAGCAGCTACCATTTTTGGATATTGATAGCGCCCAAAATCACGAGAGAATGTTTGTATAATTTTGGCAACGAAAGAAGCTGAGTTTTGCCACGAAGCCGCATGAGGTTCTTGCACTAAGCCTACACATTTTATACCTTCCCAATCTACAATACTCATTCTATAGGATGGATCTGCAGTGAAGGCAAAGTCATGTACATTATCGGCATGGAATTTCCAAATTTTACGCTTTCCCTTTTCATAAGGAATAATAATAGAAGGCGTATCACTTGGTTTTGCTTGAGCAAAATTTTTCACGTCAATTTTACGCAGTAAAGAATCCGGCAATACTTCATTTTTATTTTGCAAAATACCGGTAGCTTCCACTATATAGTTTGATGGGAAATCCAATTGCACATCAAATGATCCAAAATCGCCATAAAATTCTTTATTTAAATGTTGATAGGTATCCCATCCAAATTTTGCATCATACACACTTATTTTAGGGTACCATTGCACTCCATTAAAGTGCGTAAAGCCCCAAGCATTGTACATTTGCATCCTTCTTCTTGTCGATGTCTTATCATAGTAAGTAGTAAACATTAAGCTTAGGCTCACTTTCTCATTAGGCAATAACGGCTTAGGCAAGTAAACTTTTAAAATGGTATTATCTAATTCCATATTTACAGTAGTGCCGTCTACAGCAACGGAGTTAATTGCTATACCCTTACCTACTCTTTCATTTGGCCCCAAAGGAGCCTGAGCATGGTTAGCCTTCTCTAATGCTCGCAAATAGGATTTATTTATAAACGCATTTTGATACAAATGAAAATATACAAAATTTAGGGTATCAGGAGAATTATTAAAATACTCGAGATCTTCAATGGCATCAATTTTTTTGGCTTCTTCATCGATCCTAGCGGCAATATTATAATGCACATCTTGTTGCCAATAAGCAGCATGCGGTTTTCTATTCTGCCAATAAAGTGGATTGTTCGTATTTCTATAAGAATTACTATTCATCAATTGCGCTTGAAGCAAATTGACCAATAACAAAGCGAAAAGCAGTAAACTATATTTCTTCATGTTTAGCATTTTGAAAATTAGTATTTATAAAAATGATAGTTTTGGTTTAGTAAATAGAGGATAAACAACCAACTTATTAATAAAAGGAAAAGCAATATTCTTGACTTTATAGATTTTGGCTTGTCTACTTTTTCAATATTTACAACAGGTAAATCTTCCTCTTGTTTTAATTCATTTTGCATTTGTTGGTGTTCATCAATAAATTGTTTTTCTAAATCTAAGTGAGCCGACCAATCTATTTTATATTTTTTCAAGGCGTGTGCCGCATCATAACAAAACCAACAGGAACAGAGATGAAATTCTACTGCATTCAATTCTTCGGGCTCAAGGGCATTAAGCACGTATGCGTTCAATTGCTGTTTTGTTAAACAGGCGCTTGGTTGCATAATATATGCGGTATCTTTAATGCGCATGAATGTCTAACTTTTGGTGAGTTATTACTTCAAATGCAGCTTGTATTAAATGCAAACGAAATTTGTATAAAATAGTCCGAATACTAAATTCGTCATTCCCAACCAACAAGGCGATCTCTTTAAATGATTTTTTGTGCGTATAAAATAGTTCTGCAATGTTTTCTGCATCTTTGGTGCTTTGCACTTTTTGAAACAATGCATTAGACGCTTCAGGATATTGCTGCACAAACTTATAAATTTCCAATTCTTGTAAATAGGCATTGTTTAATTTTTCATGCACTAAAAAATCTGTCGTATCTAAAACCAAGTTCTTTTGAGCTAAGCAATGATTTCTGGTAATTTGGTACAACCAACTTTTAAAATTTGGAATAGTAATCCGATCTGCCAAATCCATTATATTAATAAACAAATGTACCGTTGCCAATTTAGCGGCATGCACTTCTTCTAAAATACCAAAAGACACCGCAAAAACTAAATGAGCATAACGATCGAAAAGCATTTTTATAGCTTCCGTATCTTTTTTATTGGCAAACAATGCCAATAACGCTTCATCTGTTTGATATAGGTAGGAGGTTTTCAAAAAAATTTATACTTATGGACGCTAAGTTACTACAATAGCGGTATCCTTTAAAATAGATTAAAATAAACTTATAAACACCTGTTCACACCAAAAAATCAGGAAATAATGTTGGAGTTTATTGCAAATTGGCAACATATAAAGTATATTTGCGGTCATTTAATTAATTTTTAAACCAGAGAAAATGGATAAATTATTCTATTTAGTTCCGGCATTTGGTGTAGTAGCTTTATTATTTACAGCTATTAAGAGTGCTTGGGTAAGCAAACAAAGTGCTGGCAACGACCGCATGAAAGAAATTGCAGGGTATATTGCTGAAGGGGCTATGGCCTTCTTAAAAGCAGAATACAAAGTAATGAGTTATTTTGTTGTTATTGCTGCATTGTTATTAGGCATCATGGGTTATAGCGATGCTAAAAGCCATTGGTCTATAGCTGTTGCGTTTGTTATAGGCGCATTCTTTAGTGCATTAGCAGGTTATTTAGGTATGCGTATTGCAACAAAAAGTAACGTGCGTACAGCAGAAGCTGCTAAAACAAGTTTAAGCAAAGCCTTAAAAGTATCTTTCACAGGTGGTTCTGTAATGGGAATGGGTGTTGCCGGATTAGCGGTATTAGGTTTAGGTAGTTTATTTATTGTATTAAAATTGTATTTCGCAGCAGATGCGAGTGTAGATAGCGAAGAAATGCAACGTGCTATTGAAGTACTTACTGGTTTTTCTTTAGGTGCTGAATCTATTGCACTATTTGCTCGTGTTGGCGGAGGTATTTATACTAAAGCGGCAGACGTTGGAGCAGATTTAGTAGGTAAAGTAGAAGCTGGTATCCCAGAAGATGATCCGCGCAACCCTGCAACCATTGCAGATAACGTAGGTGACAATGTGGGAGACGTAGCTGGGATGGGTGCCGATTTATTTGGTTCTTATGTAGCAACGGTATTAGCTACTATGGTATTGGGTAGAGAAACAACGAGTGCAGGTGATGCATTTGGTGGTTTAGCGCCAATCTTATTGCCAATGTTAATTGCTGGCGTAGGTATTATTTTATCTATTATTGGTACCTTCTTTGTTCGTATTTCTGAAAGCGCTGGTTTAAGCACGGTAAAAGTGCAGAATGCATTGAATATGGGTAACTATGGTTCTATTGTATTAACCGCTGTTGCTTGTTATTTCTTGTCTACTGAGATTTTACCAGCATCTATGAGTCTTCGCGGATTTGACTTCACAAATATGGATGTATTCTATTCTATATTAGTAGGTTTAGCTGTTGGCACATTGATGAGTATCATTACTGAATATTATACAGCCATGGGCAAACGACCGGTAATGAGTATTGTAAAGCAATCGGCTACTGGCCATGCAACTAATATTATTGGTGGATTAGCAATTGGTATGGAATCAACCTTCTTACCAATGATCGTTTTAGCAGCTGGTATCTTTGGATCTTACTATTTTGCTGGATTATATGGTGTGGCTATTGCTGCTGCTGGTATGATGGCTACTACAGCTATGCAATTAGCTATTGACGCTTTCGGTCCGATTGCAGATAATGCTGGTG